>JAUCGK010000206.1 GCA_030378085.1 Candidatus Parabeggiatoa sp. HSG14 | reverse complement strand
TATGTAAAATTTTTCGTTGTGTTAAAGATGTTTATCGAGGTAAACATAAAAATTATGGTTTAACATGGCGATTGGTTGCTGCTCTTGTCAACTTGAGGTGTACTCCCATTTAGGAAAGATGTCTATTGAGAAAAATTAAATTTTTTCATTCCTTAACGGATAAGGAATATGATGTGAGAGCCTAGCCGATAGCGGCTAGAAATGAATGCTTGACCGCTAAAAATGGTTAGGCTCAAGACAATAAGCATAGAATGAATTAAAAACAAGCATAGTTAATCTCCTTTTAGATGAAGTGAGTTTAATAACTACTCGTTATTATTGATGCGAATTAAGGGTTGAGTAAGTCATTGAAAAATAGCGTGATTAAAATTGATGATTTGATGTATCTTTTTCAGTTAATTTTCTAACATGCTGTTTTTATTAGATATAAAAATTTTAACCCTTAATTCGCATTATTACCTTTGAGCAGTTCTTGAGTATTTAAAGGGGTTACTCCCAAACTTATGAATGGCGGTGACTATACGATCTTCTATCTGATCTGCGTGCCTATAACCACATCGATTATTGTTCAAAAATAGTGCGTATCCAAACACTTTTCCATTTGAGCTTTCTACATAACCTGCCAATGTGCTGACACCGTTTAAAGTGCCTGTTTTAGCTCTAATTTTTCCACGCGCAGGTGAATTAGCCAAACGTTGTGACAAGATATTGCCTATCCCCATAATACGCAATGCAGCTATAAAATCAGGTCCTATATCAAAACGTGAATACATGGTAGCAAGCAAATCTATCATTGCTTGAGTTGTGAATTGATTTTGTCGAGATAAGCCAGAACCGTCAACTAATACAATGCCATCTGTATTGACATTGTTAATGAGCAAAAAATCCTTTATCAATCTTAATCCTTCTGCATGAGAACCGGGAGAATCATAACGTTTTGCCGCAATAGTTTTGACAATTTGTTCAGCTGTAAAATTATTGGAAAAAGTATTTAATTCTTTTAAAATCAATGATAAAGGTTGTGAGACATGTTCATACAATTTTTTTGCAACAATGGGAGTAAAAACAATTTTAGTTTCACCATGTATTTTAACACCCGCTTTAAGTAACAATGCCCGAAAAGTTTCTGCTGTGTAACGCATTGGATTGTCAATATTCAGACGAATGACTCTTTCTCCAGCAGTGATAGGCAATTTTCCTCTTACTCGTATCTCTACTTTTTTGTCCGCATTTTCTTCAGTTCGATAGACTGATACTATGTTTTTTTTGCCTCGCCGTTGAGTTGTTTTACCTGTATTATGCAAATGCATATAAGCAGGGGCAGGGTCCAACCAAACTTTCAGCGTATCTCCCACATGATCACCTGGTTGGACATGTACAGCAAGACTATTAAAATTTAAGGACAACGCACCTAGTTTTGCATCATAAGGCCGTTGAGTATGTTCCGTTTCTAATTCCACAGGTGTGCGAACAAACTCATCAAAAAAATGAGCATCTACTAATAAATCGCCTGTTACTTCATTAATACCACTGGCCTTAATTTGAGTGGCAACATACCAAAGATGCTCTGTAGAAAGTCTAGGATCACCGCCGCCACGTATAATAAAATTACCTTGAATAGAACCATTTTTTCTTCGTCCGTTATACAAAAATTCGGTTTTAAAACGATATTCTGGACTCAAATAATAAAGTGCAGCAGCAGTAGTAACAATTTTCATGACTGATGCGGGTAATAAAGGCTTAAGGGCATTATATGTATAGACAACTTTACCACTCGGCAAAGCAACTATACTAACCGATGTTTGATTTTTATCTAAACAACGTGCCTTTAATGCTTTATCAATTGTTTGAGTCAAAACAGAATCTGTTAATACTCTGTCAATTTCATCAGTTAATAAGGAATCATTTTGCGAGTAAGCCGAAACCGTCAATAACATCAACAAACTCATGAATAGGCTTGTCCAAAAACGACGGAAAAAATCAGAATTTAGCATTTTGAAAACACCTCTTTTGAATTTAATGTCCATTTTTTATTCAATTATTTCACTGACAATTATGGAAAAAATCAAAAAGACTGTAAATGGAGTCTGTATAATTAGTTTAATAAAAAAAGTTATCCTAAATGAAATAGAACGTTATTTTTTATTGAAAAATAATAATTTCTAAGTTCAATGCAAATTTTGTGTCAGATATATTATAAAAACCATAAACTCTCTAATTTTTGCAAGATGAGCAAAAAAAGAAACCCAGCTTTTATTAAAAAACTGGGTTTCTTGCAACCTTACTTAGACGCTGATGTTACGCAGATAGCTTCCAAACTGGAGTGCAAAATTGAGGACACCCCCCTAACCCCCCGTACACAGGGGGAAGTCCCAAAATAGAAAAATTAAAGCAAAGTGTCAAATGATGTTTGGTTCCACCCGTGTACGGGGGGTTAGGGGGGTGTCCCTAAAATTATTTGAAGTACAGTGCGTAACATCAGTTAGACGTTCAAAAACTTAAGGCTTAGTTTTGTGTTCATCCCCCCCAGGTTTATCGCCTTCATCTTGATCACCTCTCTCTTGTTTATATTGAGTGACCAAATCCGCTTTCAGTTGAATACCACGCCGAGAAGTTGTTTTCCTTTTTGAAGCTCTTGACGTAGTTGGCTTTGTGGTTGGTGATCCCTCAGAAAGTTTTTCAACGCTAGAAGCTTGTTGAACCTGTGATGTCGTGTCACCACTTACTTGAGGTTGTTCTGATGTTTCGGCACGAGGTTCTGATGAGACAGCAGGCGTACTTGGTGGTATTTCTGGGCTAGGTGCTGTTTCTTCCACCTTTGCAGTTGGTACTTGTTGCTCCTCTGTACTTAATACAGGTGATGATGTTGTATCTTTTGTTACTGTCGGTGTCACAGCCTTTGTTGTACTAGGTACAGGAGGAGAATCCACCGTTTCCACCTCTGGTGACTCCGCTTTTTCACGACTAACTGGTGTTGCTTGCTCATCGCTAGAAGACTTTGTTTCAGAGCTAGGAGGAGGTGTTACTGTCTCAGGTATACTCACCTTCTCAATCGTAGGTTTACTTGGTATTTCAACTTTGGGTTCAGTAGATGTAGTTGGTGTAACAGTTGGTGCTTGGTTTGAAGACGGTGTCTCTTCACGAATAGCTCCATTTGGTGGAATTTCAGCCGTTATTTTTCGCCACAAATTACCAATTGCTGTGAAAATGAGAATAAAAATGGCACGAATGATATAAAATGCCATCTTCACGACATCAATAATTGTCGTAATGACTTTAACTATTACTGTAATAAGAGTAATAAGCATTATCCAAAGACGTAACCATAACGGCATTGCTGGTGATTCTATAATCGGAGCCGTTGAACTATGTGTTTTTCCAGTATTCGCACACAAAGCTTCAGGTCCGATACTGATACAGCCCAATGGAATAACTACCAATGTGAGCAAGGTAGAAACAAGCACACCAAACAGTAAGGAAATTGCCATACCCTGAAAAATAGGGTCAAATAAAATGACAAATGAACCTGCTACCAAAGCAAACGCCGTAATCAAAATAGGACGAGTACGAGTTTTACAAGCTAAAATCACCGCATCTTGTATAGAAGTCCCTCGTTGTATTTCATGGATAGAATAGTCCACTAATAAGATGGAATTACGCACAATAATACCCGCTAAAGCAATCCAACCAATCATGGAAGTAGCCGTAAATTCAGCGTCTAACAAAGCGTGACCAGGAATAATACCTAACAATGTTAATGGAATAGGTGCCATAATTATGGCTGGAACGGTAAAGTTACCAAATAACCATACCACCAAAACGTAGATCAATATCATAGCAACACCAAATGCTAATCCCATATCACGAAATGTTTCATACGTGACGGTCCATTCGCCTGTCCATTCCAAACCTGATTGTCCAATAGCTTTTGGTGGTCCAATATATCGATCACAGAAAGAAATCACGTATAAATCTGTGCATCCTGTGTTTACTAAATTGATACCATCGGGAGTTTCGTAATCTTTTAATAGGCTTTCAATTTCTAACATACCATAAATGGGCGCACTCAAACTATACTCATTACTTTCTTTATCGTAAACACCTACAGCATCACCCACAACATACTCAACTGGGCGCAAGTCTTTTTGGTAATAAATGGTATCTTGTTCCTCTTGAACAAAACGACCTAACTCAGTCAGGGGAACTATACTTCCTGTTTGAGTGGGAATCGGTAAATCATACAAACGACTCAATTGTGATCGTTCAGTGAGCGGTACTTGAATGACAATATAAGTCGGTTCGAGCATGTTACCTTGCTTGATATCGCCTAGCTTAAACCCCCCCAAAGCCATCGTCAAATTACGGTTGATGGTATCTACAGAAATGCCGCGCCGTACTGCTTTTTCAGTATCAACTTCAAAACGCCATGCCTTGTGTGGTAACGGCATATAATTGTCTACATCGTTTAAAATTGTCGCTTCTTCAAAAACTTGTGTCATTTTTGTAGCAACTTCACGACGAGTTTTATCATCAGGCCCATAAATTTCGGCAACAATAGACTGTAATACTGGCGGTCCTGGGGGCATTTCTACCACGGTGATTTTGGCAGGACTATTCAATTCTTTAAGCAGTTTTTTTAACTCTATCCTAGCAGCTACTGCGATTTCATGGCTACTGCGATTGTGTTCAAAGTAACATTGGAGCGTAGAGAACTTCCAAAAAGCATGTTCTCCTGATAAGTCAAAACCACATTTTTTCTTTTCAAGTTGCACATGAATATCTGCATGCCAAGGCTTATGGCGCAAATAGTAATGACGTACCATTCCGTTAAAATCAAAAGGCTGTGACGTGCCAACATAGGTTTGCAAAGCAATGACTTCAGGAAATTTGGCAGGAAAACGTAATTTTTCAGCTAATTGATAAGTTAAATTTGCAGTGACTGGTAAAGCAGTACCTTCTGGCATATCAATAAAGACATTAAATTCTGGCTTTTTATCCAGCGGTAACATTTTGACTTCAACGCTTTGAAAGTAAAACATTGAACAGGCTGCAAAAAATGAAAAAATTAAGAGAACTAAAAATCCCCACCCAAGAATGCGACTGGTAAAAAGGGGCGGTAATATTTTGCGAAAAAATTTCTCCCATCTTTCATTTTTCTTATGTTCCTTAAGTTCAGCTTTTTGAAGTGCTGCTAGTGAGGGTTTAAAACGCATGGCTAACCATGGCGTGAATACAAAAGCCGCAAACAAAGAAAATATCATTGCCACAGAACCTAAAGCAGGAATAGGCCCCATATAAGGACCCATCATGCCTGACACAAAACCCATTGGTAACAAAGCCGCGACTACCGTAAATGTTGCCAAAATTGTGGGGTTACCAACTTCGCGCACCGCATCGACAGCAGTTTGCGTATCGGTTTCACCTTGGAATAACCAACGACGGTAAATATTTTCTATAACGACAATGGCATCATCAACTAAAATACCAATGGAAAAAATCAGGGCAAATAAACTAACGCGATCAATGGTATAACCTAGAATCCACGCGGAAAAAACGGTGACTAAAATAACGACTGGAATGACTAATGTGACTACAAGAGAAGGTCTCCATCCTAAAAAATAAAAGACTAATAAGGTAACAGCTCCTGTCGCAATAAATAATTTTTTAATTAAACCATTAACTTTATCATTAGCTGTTTGTCCATAATTGCGGGTAACTTCTACATAGACATTATCTGGGATAACATGATTCTTTCTGAGCGTATCAACATGTGTCAAGATATCTCGAGCCACATCAACCCCATTTGTGCCAATCTTTTTTGAAACAGCGACAGTGACTGCGGGAGCTCCGTTGACTTCAGAGACACTTTTTTCTTGAGACAGCCAAAAGGCATCATGTTTTTCGTAAGCCAGACCAGAAAAATAATTAACCATTTGATAAGGTTCTTTCTCAGCACCCTGAGTGACTTTTGCCACATCACGCACATATACAGGTGCACCTTGATAGGTACCTACAACTAATCGTTTAATGTCTTCGGCACTACTCAAAAATTTACCAGTATAAACGGTAAAATGGGTATTACCTGCTTCAATTTGTCCTGCACTGGTTTTGCTATTAGCGGTTTGTATCGTCTGGGCAACTTGTCCGATACTGATGCCAAAACCGGATAATACTTCAGGTCTCACTTCAACCAAAACTTGTTCGGTGCGTCCGCCCACAATAAAACTTTGTCCGGTATTAGGAATTCCTTTAAGGCTTTGCATCACATCTAAAGCCAATGTGCGTAAATACCCATCGTCCAAATTTTCAGACCATAAGGTTAAAGCCACGACCGGTACATCATCAATGCCTTTCGGTTTCACCAGTGGTGGCATAACACCGGGCGGAATTTTATCCATGTTGGATTGCAATTTATCATGGACTTTAAGAATGGAATGTTCCAATTCTTCACCCACTTCAAACTGTACAGTCACCATCCCTTGCCCGCGTTCCGCTGCGGAGTACACATGTTTCACGTCAGGGATTTCACTCATAATTCGTTGCAGGGGGTCAATCGTTAAACTGGCAACTTGTTGGACTGATGCCCCTGGATATTGTACAAAGATGTCCACCATCGGGACGGAAATTTGCGGATCTTCCTGACGGGGCGTAAACGTCAAGCCCAGTATTCCCATAAATAACATAGCGAAAAAGAACAGTGGCGATAAGGGCGAGTGAATAAAACTTTGCGCCATCTTTCCTGCTAAACCTAAATGTTGTGGTGTTTTCTCCATTGAAGAATATTGGTCAGTCATGCGGATTTATGTGAGAATTGATAATAATGAAAATGAACGTTGGAGAGCAAAATACTTTACCTGCAAAATTTTTTGCCAGGAGTCTGATTGATTACAACCAGATCACCTTCTTCCAACCCACTAAGAACGCTCACGTAGTCACCAAGCGTAGAATCAAGATCGTTGACGAGAGAAGGATTTATATTGCTGCCCAGCCGCACTACACGTCTTTCGTATTTTTCTTTCTTGAAAACACAAACCGCTGGTAAACTTCCTCGCTGATTGACAACTACTTTAGGAATCAAAAATAATTTTTGACTATCGGCTTTCACATCTGGCACATCTACTTGAGCATATTGACCAGGACCAACATATTGACCAAATTCACTTTCTCTATCAATAGACAAGTCAAATTTAACTTTGACAGTATGACGTTGTTCATCTGCAATGGGAAAAATTTGTGCAACAAACACAACAACGGGTTCATCAAGCACATCCAATTTAGCAGATGCTTTTTTACCAATTTTTAGGCCACGAACCAAACGTGCAGGTACATCCACTTTAATTTGTAAATGCCCAGTATTAGCAAATTCTAGTAAAGGTTGTCCCATCATTACAGTATCACCTACTTCAACCAATTTTTTGATGATTACTCCGTTGAATGGTGCTATACTTTGACTATCACGTAACTTGGCATCGATCTCTTCAATTCCTGATTGAGCTTGCCATAAGGCACTACGCGCTTGCTCAATTCGAGTACCGAAAGAATGCAGTTGAGCACGACGGTCAATCCCAGTGTCACCTTGCCCAAGTAAATCACTGAGTGGTTTCGTCACAATTTGGTCAAGTAAATTGGGAAGTCCCATTCCACCTGGTGCTTTTTCAGGTGAATCAGGTGATCTTTGTTCTCTCCAATATTGCATATCGGCATTACGAAGTGCCGCATCAGCTCGTCGCCACTCAGCAATGGCCGCACGTCGTTTCGCTAACAATTGTCTATCATCTAATACGACTAATATTGTATCTTCATCAAATTCATCACCTTCTTCCCCTGCAATCATTTCTACCCGTCCAGGTAATTGTGCTGTAAAGGTCACTTCTTTTTCAGGTATCACGGTACCACTTAATGTCACGGGTGGACTTATATTGTGAGTACGTACTTTATAATAATTCTCTGTTGCAGCTGTAATACCCGTATTTAATAATATCCCAGCCACACCAACTATTTTAATAAATTTTTTTAACATGCTATCTTTATTTTCTCTCTTTTAAAATGATATTAAGGGGTTTGTTGGGTATTAAAGCCACAACAAACCCCTCACTTAAACCATTAGTGAGTATCATAGATACTCATGCTTATCTTACACAATTAGACAGCAACACGCCCCATTACTGAAAAACTTTTTACAAACGGTCCTGCCATACGTGGATCCTTAATCATCTTAGTATAATCACCTACAGCAAACTTCAACTTGCGACTTGCGTAGGCCATTCCTAAACTTGCCATGCCAATACCACCGGTAATCCATTTTTCCCAATTCTTTTGAGAAGCACGTAAATCCCAGTTGAGTTCTTCACCATTGTATGTACCTGCTGACATAACCTTACCATTCTCAATAATTATAACTCCTCTTGGTTTGTCTTCACCCTCAATCCCATAAGCAATGTTAGAGTTAAAATTCAGTTTAGCAAGTGCTTCAGCAACTTCTGGTTCTTTATTCCATTCTTCCATGTAGATTTTCATCCAATCATCTGAAAATAGTTCAGCCATATATTTTTCCTCAGTAAATTTGAAAGTACATAAATACAAAATAATTTAGCTTTTCTTTAATACAAAAGGCCTTGTAACTAAACTAAGGCTTTTTTTTACTATTACTGCTCCTAATTAAAGAACTTAATCTATTAAAGATAAATTTAAGTAAATAACACGATTGAGTAAACGATACTGTCAACAATTCGTGAAAGAGTTATTTTTAAAGCTTAAAAAAAGCTTCATTAAATCGAAATTCTAACATTTATTAATAAATATCAATAAATTAATTTTTGAAATTAACCTTTTCAAAATTAAAAAATGCTATGAAACATTTTCGTTTGACATTGCAAACTCTGTCCAACAAAAATAAAAACTCTTGGTACTATTTAAGTGTGTTGGAGTCCAAAATAAAGCTTAAAAAATTTTGTTCAAAGCTTCGCTTTAATCTCAAAGCATTAGTCTTAATTTAAAAGCAAAAAACGAAAAGCGAAAAATGATTGAAAGATTAAAATAATATTAAAATTTATATTATAATACCTTCGCCAATTATCCTACTGAACAAGTAGGTTATTATATGATATTACTTTAATTTCAAGCAATTACCGTATTTTTAACCCCAACAAGGCTTATTTTAAATCTCGTTGATTTTTAAGCATTTTTATAATAGTTGAGCTTAATACTCAAGCTTTTGGCGAAGGTA
>JAUCGK010000459.1 GCA_030378085.1 Candidatus Parabeggiatoa sp. HSG14 | reverse complement strand
CCCCCTAACCCCCCGTACACAGGGGGAAGTCCCAAAATAGAAAAATTAAAGCAAAGTGTCGAATGATGTTTGGTTCCACCCGTGTACGGGGGGTTAGGGGGGTGTCCCAAAAATCTGTTACAATCAGAAGAAAGGTTAGGGGATTTTCTAATCAGAGTATTTCTACCCTTCTTTGATTGGAAATAAGAAATTTTATAACAATTTCATCGTTGCTTTACCAATAAACCAAAAGGCAGGCAATAATAACATCGCAACAATTCCCCACCGCCATACATAACTACACCGCATTTTTCGCAATATTGTTTCACCAAGATACCAAAAAATCAGTAATAAAAGCACCAATACTAATAGCCAATAAATCACTGGTTGACTTAATAAAATGATGAAATCAGCTATAACGGGTTGCTCTGTTTGTAAGTGTTTGAAAAAATTGATTAAAGGACTTAAAAACGAACCATTATCATGTTGAGGTAGATTGTTGAGTCCCATTGTTGTAAGACTTGCAACACCCACTGCAACGAAAAAAACTAAAATATTACTTAAACTCCCCAACCGTTCACTCCATACAAGTTGTCGCCCTTCAAAATGCAAATGCCAACGCCGACGAATGCTTTCCAAATAAGTCAAATCACCCTCAACATAGGTAACATGGTTATGTAACCTTTGTCTGTCTGCATCAAAATTATCCAACAATGGAGCCTCATTTTCGTGTTGCCAAACGACATTCCATTTTGATCTATATTGACGTGTTCGCCATAACCATTTCTCTGTGTTATTACGGTGAATTTCTAATGTTTTGATAGCATGGCGCAATTGACTTAATAATAAAGTTGTATCGGCCTCTAATCCTGCTATTACTTGCAAACCCTCTGATAACTGGTGGTTGGATAAACAGGGAAGCTTTGTTTGGTTGCATAGTGTGCTATGTGCTTGTAAATGTTTACGTATAAAAATAGCCGCTAAATCCATACGGGTAAATTGCCACTCATGCATCAACAAACGTGGTAACACACGCACCAGCAATGCAGGTTCATCTTCTAGTAAAAAACCTTGTAAATGTTGAAGCCATTCACCATCACCCACGTAATCACCATGTGCTAATCCATAAACAGCAAAAACTGGATTAGGGGCAAAGTTAAAATCGGCAATGTTTTCGCTTATATCCATCGGTGCTAACTGCGGTATATGTAAATCAAGCCGTAGTTGCCAATGATTATTTTGTTGTATTTTTTGAAATTGTGGTTGAAAGTGTGCAAAAATAGCGGGAGTGGTTATTTGTTCAAGAGGTTCCTTTTCAAAAGAAGTGTGAATAACTTGAAGTAACCACATATTTGGTTCAAAAGCAACTTGATTGGCGGTACTATTTCCAGTACCACGTAATGGCAGTGTAATAGTGCAAGATTCTAAATCACTATCTCTAATAAGCAAAGCAACACCTATCAAAGCTTGAGTACAAAAAGATTGGGATTGGCTGGCATTAATACCTTGCTTGGCAAAATGATCGATATAACAACGTTGGACTTTTTCCCAACTACTTCTTAAGTTTTGAGACCAATTTTCAAGTGGTTCCGGTGGTAGAGATTCGCCATGATTCCAAGAAGGTGATGCAAAAGTGTCTGAACGAAATAACCGTTTATCGTTATCAATGGTAATACCTTCTTGAGTGAGTTGGGAAGGTTCAACCGCAGCAATACTACGTGGTTCTTGCCATGGATAGTCATTTTTTGCAATTTCAAGGCGCAAAAGATAGTAAAATTCATAGTTTATGTTAGAATTTATGGTATTCATTATGCTAGTTTTATATGAAATGTTATTTACTTTAATCAAAGTGACACTGGAACATCACAATAGGAGTTCCAAAGAATGTTGGAACCAGAACAAGGGGTGACACTGGCGCATCACAATAGAAGTTCCAATGCTTTTGCTGTGGAATTAGAACAAAGCTCTGCTTGGTAATGCATATTTACTCAGTTTGACAAAGACTCACACTGATAGCCTTTTTTTCCCACAAAGCCAACACCTCTAAATCAATTTCAACGCCCATCAGCATTGAAATCATATAAAATAAAAAGTGGTTATACGCTACTTAAAAAGCGCGTTTTCAATATTGCTGATCTCTATATCTCACTCACATTGCAAAACTACTCCAAAATTTATAAACGAATTTTAAATTTTTGTTATTCTCAAAATTAAATCTGTTAAAAACTTTATTAAATCTGTTAAAAACTTTTGAGATTTTAAAAATATTAAATGTTTCATTTTTAAATGGTATAACAATTTGTTGAAAAAATAAATGACTCGAAACAACAAAAACTTAACACCTATTATACTTCAGACGTTCAAGTTTTCGGATTATGAGAATATACTAAAGATGCCCGCCAGACCTGACAGGTTTTGAAAACCTGTCAGGTCTTAAATCCGAAAACTTGAACGTTCAAAGTATAGTTTTTTAACTCATTGAATATAACAAATTAAGTATTTCTGGTTTTATAATAATCTTTATTTTTTTAAATAACTGATGTTACGCACTGTACTTCAAAAGTGAATACCAGAGTGCAAAATGAATTTTGCTGATTGTAACAGATTTTGGGGACACCCCCTAACCCCCCCGTACACGGGTGGAACCAAACATCATTCGACACTTTGCTTTAATTTTTCTATTTTGGGACTTCCCCCTGTGTACGGGGGGTTAGGGGGGTAAAAAGGTAGGTGTCCAATTGGCAAAATAAATTTTGCACTCCAGCCTTGCAAAATAAATTAGAAACCTAAATAACATCATCGTTTCGAGAATCTATAATGAACGAAACAACAAATTCTGGCATTGGCGAAAGTATTGTTAATAATGTCACATTTCAATTAAGACGTAAATCTTGTCTTTTCCAAAATAAATTTTGAACGAAAAGTAATCACATTATTGCCTTATCTTCAAATTTATTTTGGATGTCATGTGATATTGCTAAATTAATGCAAATAAATTAATATTTTAACACTTGAAAATACTCACTTTTTTTCATACAATGCATTTTGCTTAAAATTTCACTTATAATAATTAATTATGAGCATAGTATTATGTTTTTTAAAAATAAATTTTGTTTTATAATGATGATTTTATTTTTACTCTTGTTTAAATCAGGGGTAAGTTATGCGGCTTTGCCTATTGCACAAGAATATCAAGTTAAAGCTGTTTTTTTGTACCAATTTGCAAATTTCGTGAGATGGCCAAATCTGGCTTTTGCCACGAGTCATGCATCGTTTAATATCTGTATTTTAGGTAAGGATCCTTTTCGAGAAGAATTGGATATCACAATAGAAAATGAAAAAGTCGAAGGACATCTTGTTCAAGTTCAACGCTTGAGTGATATGGTAAATATTGATATATGTCAAATTTTATTTATCAGTCAATCTGAGGAAAAATATCTGATTGATATTTTAGCTTATCTTCAGCAACGTCCTGTCTTGACAGTGAGTGACATAGATAATTTTGTGATACAAGGGGGGATGATTCAATTTTTTAAACGAGGTAAACGAATACGTTTTTCTATTGATCCTAAAACAGTCAAAGAGGCTGATTTATACATAAGTGGCAATTTATTACGTATTGCTCGAATTATTCGTCGCCCTTATCGGTAAACAATTTTCCACTCACTCAAGATAACAAAAATTAAAACAAAACAGACTCATGAAAACATGTAAATTTTATTTTTATCTATTTCTATTTTCGTTGTGGTTATTATCCATAATGAGGCCAACTTTTGCTACCATAGAAAATCAAGACCGACGCGATATTATTAATCAATTGAAGGGCTTAACTTTGAAAGAATTAATTAAAGTCAAAACCTTTAATCCTGAAGCGGGTTTAGCATCGCGAAAGGTGCAAAAATTGACTGATACAGCTGCTGCCTTGTTTGTGCTTACTCAAGAAGATATTCGCCGCGCTGGTATCACGAACTTAGCAGAAGCATTGCGGATGGTACCGGGTATACAAGTTGCGCGAATGAATACTAACCAATGGGCTATTAGTGCCAGAGGTTTAACCGAACATCAAGCCAGTAAATTGCTAGTGATGATAGATGGACGCACCATTTATAGCCCTTTATATTCAGACGTGCGTTGGGATGTGCAAGATTTGATCATCGAAGACGTTGAACGCATTGAAGCCATTCGAGGTCCCGGAGCTTCATTATGGGGAGCTAATGCCGTCAATGGTATTATCAACATCATCACCAAATCTGCCAAAAATACGCAAGGGAATTTGGTGACAACCACGCTTGGCAAAGGGGAAGAACGTGCTATTGTTGAGTTGCGACACGGTGGGCAATTAGGTAAGGATAAATACTATCGTGTGTATGGAAAATTTTACGACCATGATAGTTTTTCCGATGTTCTAGAACAAGAGCAACAAAATGATTGGCAAATGAAACGAGGCGGTTTTCATATTGATTGGGAGATTTCTAATCAAGATGCTTTCATTTTTCAAGGTGATGTTTATGATGGATTTATAAAAGAAAGACATCTTGAATCAAGATTTCAATCTGTGAACAGTGAGACTACCTTACGAGGATTCAACCTGTTAGCGCGTTGGCAGCGTCATTTAACAGATGGTGACATGATATTACAAACTTATTATGACACCGCGCAACGGAATAGATATAATTATGATTATTTTCGGGGTATCTATGATATTGACTTTCAGCATAGCAAGCAATTCAGCGAGCAACATGAGTTTATATGGGGCTTAGGATTCCGTTATATTCATGATGATATTGAGAATAAAGCGAATACCATTTTCACACCAGACAAACGGCAAGATCATTTATTCAGTGCCTTTGTGCAAAGTGAATTTATGCTTTTACAAGAATCGCCACTATCAAAAAGAAAAATAGGCGACTTGCGACTGACTTTAGGTTCAAAGTTTGAACACAACAATTATACGGGGTTTGAAATTCAACCAACTGCACGCTTATTATGGCGTTTATCAGAAATACACAGTTTTTGGGGAGCTATTTCACGCGCTGTACGAACTCCGTCACGCGCTGAAGAAGATATCCGTTTAACCATTGGTTCGCCTGAAACGGTTATAGTGATTCAAGGCAATCCTGATTTGCAATCAGAAACGCTATTAGCTTATGAACTCGGATATCGCTTTAACCTCACGAACCAGTTTTTGTTTGACATGAGCCTTTTTTACAATGATTACAATAAACTACGCACTCTTGAAATGGTACAATTTAAGCCTTTTCCACCGCCAATGACTATTGTGAACAATCTTAATAACAACATGTCAGGAGAAGTGTATGGTTTAGAATTATCAACCCACTGGCAAGCCAGAAAAAATTGGAAATTGATAGCAACATACAATTACTTAAATTCACAATTACACCGTAGTCCAAACAGTAGTGATGACAGTGCAGAATCTTTAGAAGGAAGTAGCCCCCACAATCAAGCCAATTTGCGTTCCTTGTTGAGCTTACCTCATCAGATAGAACTAGACACCGCTTTATATTATGTTGATAATCTATCTAGCCAAAACGTATCACATTATACCCGTTTTGATGTTCGCTTAGGATGGCAACCGACAAAAAATGTGGATATCAGTTTTGGAGTGCGTAATCTTTTAGACAAACAACATTTGGAATTTAATGCAGCCAGTAGAAGTGGAACAATTAGTGAAATATCACGTGCATTTTACCTGCAAATGAAATATCGGTTTTAACAATACAAAATTTTGTGTTTATAGGTCTGAACTGGGGTGTTAAATCTGTCAGGGTTTTGCCAATTATTTTCTTTCTATTTTTGTTCCATTCGTTGCTTTTTAACCCCGAAGGAGTGTAAACGTGAATAGCCTTATATGAAACATAAGGTAATACGCATATAAATCCTCAACCCTAACAGGGTTGAACAAAAAAAGTTTAATCACCAGAGTTGGTTGACGTTCATATTCAACCCCGTTGGGGTTAGTGTTACGTTTTCCTTTCACATAAGGCTATTCACGTTTTATACCGAAGGGGTATTTACGGAACAATTTCATGGTGAAAAAATATTGGTCGTTTTATAACAAATTTAACATACTAGGTATGAATCTAGGTGTTCGTCCAAAAAATCTGTTACAATAAGGAAAAATTTAAGCCACTTTTTAGAAACCGAAATTATGAAAAGAAAATTTAAATATATGCTGATTAGTTTAAGCTGCATGGGTGTAGCTTATCTCGTTTCAGGGAACAATATTGCATCAGCTTATGAACAGCCTAACATTGTTCTATTAATGACTGATGATCAAGGGTGGAAGCAGACAGGGTATTATGGGAGTTCTACAGTACTCACACCAAATTTGGATATGATGGCAGCGAATGGACTGCAATTCAACCGTTTTTATGCAACGGCTCCAGTCTGTTCACCCACTCGTTCGAGCATCTTAACCGGACGACATCATAATCGTCCTGGTTGTCTCAATGTAAAAAATTGTGTGTTGGATACACGGGAAACCACATTGGCGGAAGCAGTTAAGCCAGCAAATTATGTCACTGGCCATTTTGGCAAATGGCATATTGGCAAATTGATAGGTTCCAATTCCTCCTCACCAGGGGATAATGGATTTGAACAATGGGTATCGGCTGAGCTTTTTTTCGATCTTGATGCGACTAACTTTGTACGTAACGGTGAAAAAGAACCCCAAGTCGAAGGAGATGGTTCAGATTTTATTGTTAAAGAAGCAATCTCGTTTATTGAAGAGGCCGTCAACAATGATAAAAAATTCATGGCGGTGATTTGGTACGCAGCCCCTCATAGCCCTTGGAATGCTTTAGATTCAGACAAAGCTCTATTTAGCCACCTGACCGAAGATGAGCAGAATTTTTATGGTGAACTCTACGCAATGGATCGCAGTATCGGAACCTTACGGGCTAAGCTAAAGACATTAGGCATTGAGCAGAACACACTGCTTTGGTTCATGAGTGATAATGGACCAACGAAAAAAAGCCCAGATCCAAAAGCAAGTGGTGCGTTAAAAGGAAGTAAGGGAAAACTATGGGAGGCTGGTATTCGTGTACCTGCTGTCATCGAATGGCCTGAAATGATGACTTCTGCCACTAAAACCAATGTACCGGTTAGTACCTTGGATATCTATCCGACAATCCTGGATATCCTCAATATTACCGTAGAAAATCAGCTTGAATTGGATGGTTCCAGCATTTTACCGTTGCTAAAAGGCACGATAACTGAACGAGCAGATGCCATTCCTTTCTGGTTCGACTCAGATATAGACACTTTAACCAGTATTGATATAGGCCATGCGGTATGGATGACTGATCAGTACAAACTGCATAAAATTGCGGATACTTCAGCTATTGTGGAATATCAATTATATGACATGAAGAACGATGCTGTTGAAAAAACTGACTTGTCACTCACTCACACATCGGTATTGGAACCAATGAAGGTTCTTTTGGAAAATTGGCAACAAACTGTTTTGACAGATTTCAGTGCAACTGAAACCAGTGCCGAAAGTGATACCCTGTTTAATTGGGCAGAACAAAACTTCCCAACCTATTTCAGTCCACCAAATGCGCTTACTCAGTCCATAGCAGATTATTTAGCCCGTTATTATAGCGAAACCAACACTTGGTTAGGTACTAAAAATGGTATAGTCTATGTTTATGGCACACTCTTCAATGACATACCACCAGTTGGGCTTTCAATCAAAACCGTTGGTGCAGTGACAGACTATATTCCAACAACTCATGCTACTTATATCGTGGTGGATACAGGGCAATCCGTACTGTATGACAACACTACCACACTGACCAATGTACAACAAGGCGAACCTTATTTTGGTCAAGATGCCAATTACCTCACAACACCTTTTAGCTATACCGACAACAACAATGGTACAATCAACGATAACAATACAGGGTTGCTGTGGGAACAAGCACATCATGCTGAACGTTTATCTTATTTCAGTGCCAAAACAGCGTGTGAAAGTCTCGAAATGGGTGATTATAGTGATTGGCGTTTGCCTACTCTAAAAGAACTGTTTTCTTTGGCAGATTTTAGAGGCTCGCAATGGAAAGAGAGACATTTCTATCTTGACGGCAATGTCTTTGATTTTGATTATCCGGATTCGGTAGATGACAATGACCAATTTTCAACTCATACGGTTCAGATGATGGGACAAACTTGGTCCAGCACGATTTACACTGGCGATCACATGAATAATCCCAATCAAGAAGCCGCCTTTTTCTTCAACTTTTTAGACGGGCATATCAAGCAGGCACCCACTTCAAGGAATACGCTTTTTTACCGCTGTGTGCGCGGTGATGAATACGGTGAAAATGAATTTGCAAATAATGACGATGGCACTGTGACTGACAAAGCGAGCGGATTGATGTGGCAACAAGCCGATGATAGCACTGCCCGCAATTGGCAAGATTCTCTGGCTTACTGCGAAGGCTTGAAACTATCAGGGCATAACGACTGGCGTTTGCCGGACATCAAAGAATTACAAAGTATCGTGGACTACACGCGCCATAATCCCGCTATTGATCCAGAGGTATTTACTCAAACCGATCCAGAAGGCTGGTTCTGGTCAAGTACCACGCATGGTGACAACATCACTACAGCCGCATATATCTGCTTTGGTAAATGTGATTCTAAAGACGGTGTTGATACTCATGGTGCAGGCGCACAACGCTCCGATCCCAAAGTGGGTGATCCGGCAAATTACGCTAACTTTGGTGGTGCTCAAGATGATGACGTTCGTATTAACAATTATGCTCGTTGTGTACGTGGTAGCAATGTTTCGCTCAATTACGATAGTTCAGATATTGATTCCGCAGGCTCCCTACCGGGAGGTACCTCAAAAGAAACACCTAATAGTGTTCCCAAAAGACTGATGCCTGTACTTCCTTGAATGAAGGTGCATCGTGTTCGTTTCAGATACCTGATAGAACAATTACTGGAACATGCGAAACAATACAAGGTACATTGAGCTGCAAGCCGAACAATAGAGTAAAAAAATCAATCAGTTAAAAGTTTTTTTCTGATTGTAACAGATTTTGGGGACACCCCCTAACCCCCCGTACACGGGTGGAACCAAACATCATTCGACACTTTGCTTTAATTTTTCTATTTTGGGACTTCCCCCTGTGTACGGGGGTTGGGGGTAGGCTAGGCTGATAAAAACACCTCATAGATGCAATAAAACTTTTCCCCGTTTTTGTTCCTTCTTTTTATAACCTTTAGGAAAATTTTTTCTTGAAGAACCTTTAAGATATTTCTTTCTTTTAGATTGCGC
>JAUCGK010000205.1 GCA_030378085.1 Candidatus Parabeggiatoa sp. HSG14 | reverse complement strand
AATTTTATTTGGGAACACAATGCATCAGAAGCTTTGCTTCGAGTTTTGCCAAGCAAAGCTTGGCAGACAGTGCGTTCCCAAATAAAATTGGGGAACAATATTGAATTAACTCTATTTTTACATCGAATTCAGGTTAAATAAGCACCGCCATACTCCATTGAGATAAAGATTTGTTCTTTTTATGAAGGTCATAGCTTCAATGGGAGGTAAAATAATTGTAAATAGTACGCCTAACAAAGGCTCTGTTTTCACTGTTTGGCTTCCAGCACAAATGCGTAAATTAGAAAACTCATGAATACTCTTCGAGTTCGAGAAAATTATTCTAAAGGCTTTTTTGTCAATGCCAATAGCGTTGCAATACTTGTCAATTTGGGATTAGTTGCCAAATAGGAGATGCCTCGGTGAAGGTGTAATTTGAATTGTTCATTTAATGTTTTGGAGGATAAATCGAACCTGTCTTGTTTGCAGCGTTGCACTAATAAGGCAAAATAGACTTCAGCATGAGTTCCACCGAATATTTTCCATGTCATTTCTATAGAACTGTCTATTTGGATTTTTTCTTTGGGGGGAATTGAGGATTCGTTTAAAGATGTGCAAAAAGCCCATCGACAAAGGACATTCCAATTTTGAATTCCTGTCCTACGTTTAAGCGTAATCAATTGTGTTTTGGCTTTTTCAGAAAGTTTAACTATTTCAATCGTCATAATGTCTTGTTTCAAAAGGTTCGCTGTTTTTTTAGTTTGACTTTTTTTGCTATAGCAAAATCCACCATTAATAAGAATTTAATAAAATCCAGAACTAAACCTGACTTAAATTATTCGGCTTAGCTTATGGCGGTATTATTTGTAAAGAGCGGTAAATTTTCTACGGTGTTGTCTTCTTCTCCCCTGGCGAGTGCGACTGCTGATTTACGTCTTAGCGCAAATTCTTCTGCTTCTTGAGCATTTTCAAAAGCATTACGTTCAAGTGATTTATCTAATGAATCATAAAGTCCTGCACGACGTGCCATAGTACGGTGTTGTTGTTCAAGGTGTAATAATTCACGAATCAGTTGAAAATGGATGTTTTCGTTGTCGCCTTCTTGTTGGCAGATTTCTTTGAGCAAAATAATATCTTCAGGCTGAAAAACTTGATTGTCATCAAGGCGTTTTCCAGGGTAGGGTTGTTTCATGACACGTTCATAAATTTTGGGTAAATTGTCTTCAATTTCATGTTTTTCCATCACCCATAGGCGGCGGATTTCTTCTAAATCATTATAAGTAATCAATTCAAGGTTTTTTACTTCTGGAGGTCCATCTTTCTGGACATCTTGTTGTGCTTGTAATAATGCTCTTAGTAATTTTTCACGAAAAGCTTGTT
This sequence comes from Candidatus Parabeggiatoa sp. HSG14, assembly GCA_030378085.1. GTDB lineage: Bacteria > Pseudomonadota > Gammaproteobacteria > Beggiatoales > Beggiatoaceae > Parabeggiatoa. The sequence goes on along the minus strand of JAUCGK010000205.1, from coordinate 7,998 downwards.
TATAGGGTCCATGTACCAATCGTCCTCCCACTACTTTCAAAACACCGCTCATTCGGCGAAAATCTCGATGTTTGCGATCTTCCTTAATATCAAGCCATTCATTCCGAAGTTTCATAAGTGGTAACATCCATTCTTTTTCTTCATCATTTTGAATCATTGCTTGCATGGATTTATCTTGTTCAACCATCGTGCAAACGTAGCAACCAAAACGACTGTCACCACAACTCGGCGTACTCGTATCAACGACTAATGGACATTCACCATCGGCTGTGGCTCCTTGGTACATGCTAAGAAGTGCTTTGTTATTATATTCCCAAGGGTTCTTGACTTGGGTAATATACATCCAAACATCATCATTTGTCCAATCAGCGATTGGTGTGTAAATCCAACTATTAGGTAAACTGGCATTGGTCGCCATTTTTTCTCGGGTGCTGGTTTTTTCATGTTTTGCCATGTTTACAGCACGGACAACACTTTCTGCTTTTCGAGTGCCAAGTACTAAAATAACTTGTCCATTTTGCCGAATAACATTATTAATGAAATTGTTGGATGGATTAATTTTGAGGCGGCTGGTACACCAGCGAAATTTAGGACGAGGTGCCGGATAACCACGCCCAATGAGGTTTACCCAAAATCGGTCTGCTACTTCTGGTGTAAGACGGTGAGGAGTGATAGGCAGATTTTGGTCAATAGCCGCTTTTTCCATTGCTTCTAAGGAAGATTCTACCCATAAAGCCACTATCGGATTTTCAACCAATGTATCTGTGCTAATCACATAAACTGGTTTAATACGCTTTTTTTCAGGCAGCTTAGAAACGGCATACCAAATCAATTGTAAAGCCGCAGTGGAATCTTTACCACCACTATAGCCAACTACCCAAGGAATGCCATCACTTAAATAAAGTGTTTGCGTCTGTTCAACTAATGCTTGGACAGTTTTTTTAAAGCCTGTGACAAAAGCTGTTTTACGTTGCGTGTTCATTATTTTACTTATTCGATTATCAATCCATATACAATCTGCAGCATTGAGGTCATTCAATGGGATTGTTTAAATTTCAAGAGGTTTTGGACTGAATGTATGGGGAATGGTTTTGAATTATCTTCAAACAGAAAATTAAAAGACAAACTTTAAGTTGTAGTCGTAGAAAAGTGATAGCCCTTAGAGTGGCTGAACGAAAACTCATTTAGCTTTTGGTTTCCCACTTTAGCAAAGGGTGGTTAGGGAGGATTTGAAATTAATTTTGAAATTAATAAGGATTTTCGTTCAAGCACTTATTAAAATAATGTTTGAGACTTTTTCAGCACAGTTTCCAGATAGGTCAAATCTGGCAGCCAAACTGTTTCTTTATTTTTTATTGTTACCTGAAATGCCACCCCTGTATGTATGTCAGTATTGGGGTTAATTAAAGTTTCTTCGGTAATTACTATGGAGCGTGGTATGTCGGTAGCTAAGAAAGCATAAAAAGGCATTGTTTGGGTAGATTCCAAACCATACAAGATGATGGTGCGCTGTTTTTTTACCGATGTCATAATTTGTGGTAATGACAAAACATTTTCAATTGATAGCAATGGAATACGTTGATTACGCCAATTAAAAATGCCTAATAACCAATTTGGCGCGTTTTCAACAAGATATTCAGGTTTGTTATAAGGGAATACTTCTGCAATCACCGCACTCGGTAACAATAGTTGTTCATCACCGATAGGGATTAAAAGGCAACGTATAACAGGAATATTTGGCATTGAGTATGTTGATCCTAAATGATGTTAGTCATCACAAAAAAAACAAAAATCGTGAATTGAGTACAGTCGATTATTTCATTTATTTCGTTTATTTCGTTTATTTCGTTGTTTCAGCCAGTAAAGCATTAATGTTTTCAAGCAATTCAGCTTCATTAAAGGGTTTACCTAAATAACGGTTAATACCAATTTTTTCGGCTCTATCACGATGTTTAGTACCTGTTCTTGACGTGATCATAATAATAGGTAGATGTTTCCAATCTGGTGTATTACGTACATGCGTTGCTAATTCGTAACCATCCATTCGTGGCATTTCCACGTCAAGTAACATTAAATCAGGGATATGTTCCTGTAATTGTGCCACTGCATCAAGGCCATCTTTGGCCGTTAACACATCCATACCTTGCCGTTTGAGTAAACGGGCAGTCACTTTACGTACAGTAATTGAATCATCTACCACCATAACGGTTTGAGCAGTAATTTTTTCTTCTTTTTTAACAACTTCGGTGACTTTAGGAAAGACATATTGCGTTGTTGTCGTTTCTTCTATACGGGTAAGGGTAGGTATATCTAAAATAAGCACTACTCGTCCATCACCTAAAATCGTAGCACCAGCAAGCCAACGAATAGTACTGATTTGAGGACCAACAGACTTAACGACAATTTCTTTGCTACCCTCAATACCATCAACAAGTAAAGCCATTCGACGATTGGCGGCACGAACCAGTAATGTAGGAATTAATGTCATGTCTGTCGATGCGGTATTACCAAATCCTAATAGTTCTCCTAGATGAAAAACATGGTAACTATTATCCATGTATTTGTAATAACGAGCTTCGTTTGATTCACTAATGACTTCAGTACGAGGCGAACGCATTACTGCATCTACATGATTTATAGGTATTGCCATAGTTTCTTCACCAACACGCACTAACAATGCTTGAGTAATGGTTAAAGACAATGGTAGGCGAATTTCAAATGTGGTTCCCTCTCCCATTTTTGAATAAATCCTTAAGCTTCCCCCTAATTGTTTAACTTCTGTGTTAACCACATCCATACCCACACCGCGTCCTGAAATTTGAGTAACCGTTTTAGCGACGCTAAAGCCTGGTTCTAAAATAAATTGCATGAGTTCATAATCACTTACTACCGTGTTTGATTGAATTAACTTGCGTTCTTCTGCTTTTTGGCGAATCACTGGGAGATTTAAACCAGCACCATCATCACTGAGTTTAATGATCAATTCGGCACCTTCCCTGGATAAATCTACTGTAATTTTAGCAATACTGGATTTACCCGCTTGTTGGCGAGTTGGCGCATCTTCGATACCGTGTCCTATAGCATTCCTGAGCATGTGTTCAAGTGGAGCAACAATGCGATCAAGCACCATTCTTTCAAATTCAATTTCCTCACCGTTGATTATAAAGTCTACTTGTTTCCGTAAGTCTCTTGCAGTCAGTCGAGCAATCCGTTGTAAACGAGGAGAAATTCTAGAAAATGGTACCATCCGGGTACGCATAATGTTATCTTGTAATTCAGCACCAATACGTGATTGTTGAACTAACAATGTATCGCTTTGTCTTGTTAAACCTTTTATATCATCTTGAATATCGACCAGATCATTGATACTTTCCAAAAGTGCTTTTGAGAGTTGTTGCATTGTAGAAAAACGATCTAACTCCAGGGGGTCAAATTCTTCCTCATCTCTACCTTGTGGTCCAAAATGGGAAACAATTTGTGCCTCTGTTTCTATTTCAAAGCGTCGTAATTGATCATGTAAACGTACAATGGTTTGTTCCATTTCTCCTAAGTTATTTTTAACTTGTCCCTGTTGTTGTTCCATGTGAGCGCGAGAAATGGATAACTCGCCAGCCAAATTGGTCAGTTTATCAATCAAGGTTGCTCGTACTCGAATTCGATCTTCAGCTTCCTCTCCTTTCTCGGTTTTATCTTTAATAGACTCGTTTACTTGATTTGGAGAGGGTGCAGTAGTGATTTCTTCAGTTCCCTTTGTTTCTTCAGTTCCTTTTGTTTCTTCTTTTCTTTCTTCATCCTTCAACGCAAATTCAATTTGCTTAATTAAATTTGAAGGCATCTCCAAAGGTATACCAGAACGTACAGCTTCTGACATGTTTGCCAATTCATCTACACTAGTTTGTATAATCTCTTGTAGGTGACTGTTGGAATGTGCTGTTCCTTCAACAATTTTTGTGAGTACCGATTCTAAGGAATGACTGAGATCACCCATCGGGGTAATCCCTACCATACGAGCCCCACCTTTAAGAGTATGCAATTCACGTTGCAATTCTTTCATCAATTGCATATTGTCAGGCGATATTTTCCAGCGTTCCAACAGCGATTGAGTATTTTCCTGAATCTCTTCGGCTTCATCAAGAAAGATTGCCATGAATTCATCAGAAGCTTCTGGAATATCCTCAACAGGAGTGGATTTTTTGATAGAATCTTCTGTTTCTTCTCTTCCTTCATCCGCCCATACCGCCTTAATTTGATCAATTAAATCTAAGGGAACTTTTAAAGGTACACCAGAACGCGCTACTTCTGACATTGTTGCCAATTCATCCACGCTGGTTTGTACAATCTCTTGTAATTGAATATTGGAATACGCCGTTCCTTTAACAATTTTTTCTAGTACCGACTCTAAGGTATGGCTAAGATCACCTATTGGAGTAAGTCCTACCATACGAGCTCCACCTTTAAGGGTATGCAACCCACGTAGCAATTCTCCCATTAATTGCATATTGTCAGGTGATGTTTTCAAATCTTCTAATAGCGATTGGATGTTCTCCAGGATTTCTTCGGCTTCATCAAGAAAAAAAGATATAAATTCCTCTGAAGCTTCTGGTATAGCTTCTTCAGAAGGAGAGGTAGAAGATTCTTGTTGTGGAATTGTTGTTTGAGGTGGAGTATCAGATAAGGATTCTATCGAGTTATGTATATGATCCAATAATTGTTGCTGTTGTGTTTCATCAACGGTTCTATCATTAAGCAAATTTTCAATAAGGAAAATCGCTTCATTAAAATAGGCCAGCATATTGGGCGTTAATTTTATTTGCTGTTCAAACAATACTCTGGCATAGTCTTCCATAGGCGCAGCAACTTCTGAAATAACAGAAAAATCAATGCTGCGTGAACTACCGTTTAGTGTGTGAAAAGCACGTATAATATCTTGTTGGATATGCTCAAGAGAATTTTGCTCTAGCTTTGTTAAATAATGTTTTAGGTTAAGAATATGTTGATTAGCTTCTTTCTTGAAAATATTGATGAGTTCCGGAGAAATTTCTTCTTCAATCTCAGATTCTGTTTCTGTCAAAAATGATATATCTTGAGGTATTATGGATAAAATATCTTTTTCAACAGAAAGGCTTTCTTGTTCTATTTCATTGCTGGATAGTATTCCTGCATCATCTAAATCAATTTCATTCTCAGGAAAATTGCTGATATCTCCTTCCAAATCATTTTCAGAAAAGCCGTCAACATCCAGTTCAGCTTCAGGAAAACTACCAATTTCTAGTTCAATACCTTCTTCAGGAAGGTCATTAAATTCTAATTCTTCCTCAGAAAAATCTAAGAGTGATTCATCATTTTCAAGATTATTGGCTTCCAATACTAATTCGTCATCTGAAATATTTTCATTAAGTTCTAATTTATCAAGTTCTAATTCGTCTTGATCCAGAAGTTCGCTTGTATCCACCCCATAAATTTCACTTTCTGGTTCAGGTAATTCATTAGATTGCACGGATTCTTGCTTTGATTCTTCTATAACCTCAGAGCCGGATTGCTCTATCTGTGATAACTCAGTCATTTCGGCGGGCCGTTCAAACTCCCCTAGACTTTGTCCTTGAGTTTCCGTTAAATAATTGGTTTGAGAAATCAATAAAAGAACTTCATAAGGTGTTTGTTGATTGTGTTGAAACTGTTGAACCATGTTTGGCAAAATAGTTTCAACTTGCTTAATAAGCGTCAATATGTTGTCATTTTTCGACAACATACCTTTAATGACTTTATTAAGCATATTTTCAAAACGCCAACCGAGTTCTCCAATTGCAGTTGCACCCACTAACCGCCCACTTCCTTTCAGGGTATGAAAACTGCGCCGTAAATTTTTCAAAGGTTCAGAATTATCCGGATCATTTTCCCAAAGATTAAAGTTGGTAATAATTTCTTCGAGAACTTCCTCAACTTCTTCAACGAAAATTTCAATGATTTCTTCGTCTATATCTGAACTAGGGGTTTGTTCTGGAATGTCTAATAATTGCATATCAGTCCTCAGTTATCAGGTCATTTAGAAAATTGTGATTTGGGAATTAGCAAAAAAACATTATGAAAACAAAGCAATATCGAAAAAAGCATTAAAGCATAACGAAAACTACTAAGCCTATTGCCCTTCACCTATTACCCTTCACCAACTAGATTATTGATAACTAATTATTGATAACCGCTTCTCAGTTACATCAAGGATATCATCGGCATCCATAGGATTACCTGCGAGTGTATCTAAATAAAGCTCAATACTAATTAACACATCTGCTAAAGCCTTCAGTTTATCTTCCGCAGGTACAGTAGCCTCTTTAATAAAGACTTGTTCTAAATGTTTATTGCATTGTGCCAACAGTTTAGCCGCACGCTCATGAGATACAACAGATAAGAAACCCTCTACTTGTTTAAGACGACCAGGTACTTCTAACAAACCATCGTCTTGGGTAGCCGTATCAATAAAATTCACTAGAGGTTGAATAACCTGAGCTAATTCCGTTTTTGCTTCGTCAACCACAACACCTAATACAATACCAAATTGAGGGGTTTCCGAAAATTCTGTATCAGGACTTTGTTGCAAGCGTTGTCTTGCATGTACGCCTTGTACTGCTAAAATGTCTACGGCTGCACTGATTTTCAACAATCCATTAGCAATCTTAAGTAAAGTTTTTAATTCAGCTGGAGAACGACCTTCACTAATTTCAAGAATCAATTTTGCTTGAGTCAACATGGATTGACATTGTACTGTTAATCCTAGTAACCCCAAAGTATTAGCCATATCACGTAATAAGGCGACTAAAGGACTCAGCTCAGTCACTTGAGGATTATCAGCCCGATTAAAAATATCTAATGTTTCTTCTACACGCGCAAAATCGTCCTGAAGTAAGGTCACAACAATTTTCATTAATTCAATATCAGGTCCCTCAAACTCTAATTTTGTCGCCGCTAAAATGTTTTCTGGTGGTAAATAGTCATTGAGTTGGAAAGTGTTTTTAATCGCTGTAATTTGCTTACCTTTGGAACGAGCCTGTGCCGCAAAATAGAGTAAATTAGTTAACAAAGCTTTTGGGGGAGCTACGCGCAAAGCCGCATTACCATGTTGAACACTCTGATTAATCAGAGGAATTAATTGTTTTAGTAAATTAAGAAGCGTATTATTAAGTGCTAAACCTTTTTGTAATAAAGCTTCTACAATACCCTCTGCTACCCACCACACTTTGGTCACTTGTGCGTTACCTGTCGCTTGTTGCAGGCGTTGCATCACAGTGTAGATATATTTTAATCCTTCCACGGGTTCTTTAGGATTTTTAATGAGAGTTGCTAATCCTTTTTGATAAGCAAGCCGCATTTGCTGCATAAAGTTTTTAAACTTGTCATCAGGTAACTTTGCTGTCTTTCGGTTAGGTATTGCTACTAACAAATCAGGGGTAAAAAAACTATTCGCTTTTAAAGCGGTTTGTTTTCTTAGAGCGCGTAAATTGTTTAGCAATGGTAATAACGCTAACGGCATATCACGTTGGACAATAGCAAGATGATCCAAATAATTCGGCAACTGAATTAAAGATCGCATCAATACATCATAAGTTGACTCATTGTATTTAATCTTTCCTGCTAATAAAGATTTAATAGTCAGTTCAACATTTTCGACTAACAATGCAGCTGTCTGCAATTTCAACACACTTAGTACACCATGTATTTCATGTAACCACCCCACACACTGTTGTAAAGGTGCTGTATCGCTGGGATAATCTACAAACTGTTCTAGTGCTTGGCGCGTTTGTTTAAGGCTTTCATCAATTGTTGCTTTTACCCACGTCAGGGCAGAATACTTCATTTTTTCTCAATTATTTTCAGTTATTCAGTTATGAATCCTCTTCAAAAAATTCTTCAATACATTATACTATATTGTATTTTAAAGAAATGTTGTATTTTGAAGTGGTTTATTTTTTAGTAAATCTATATCTGTGAAGTTATTTAATCTAT
>JAUCGK010000204.1 GCA_030378085.1 Candidatus Parabeggiatoa sp. HSG14 | reverse complement strand
TTTGTAATTTACTATTGTTTTTTTATTATAGGAGAAAATAAATTAATGGCAATTATTATCTCAGGTTATCAAATTAACGAAACCATCAATAAAGGCGAAAAAACTACTATTTATCGTGGTATACGTGAAATTGATAAGCAACCCGTTATCCTCAAAGTGCTAAAAGAAGCTTATCCCCCACCTTTGCGAATCGCTTGGTTTAAACGTGAGCGTAATTTACTTAAACGCTTAAAAGCAGTAGAAGGTGTGATAAACGTTCATGATTTCCTTATCTACCAAAATCGTCTTGTTATCACGATAGAAGATTTTGAGGCACAATCTGTCGCTGAATTAATGAAGCTCAGACCTCTTAGATTGTCCGAATTTTTTCCAATAGCCATTTCTATCGTGGAAACATTAGGGCAAATACACCATCTACAGGTTATTCACAAAGATATTAACCCGTCGAACATCATTTATAGCCCTAAAACGGGTCAAGTAAAATTGATTGACTTTGGTATTTCAACCGATATATCGCGTGAAAAAGCTAACTTACGTCAAGAGAAAGAGTTAAGAGGCACTTTAGCTTATATTTCGCCAGAACAAACCGGACGCATGAATCGGATTGTAGACTATCGCACCGATTATTATTCATTGGGAGCTACCTTTTATGAAATGTTGACGGGTCAAATGCCTTTTCCAATTAATGATACGATGGCATTAGTTCATGCTCATATCGCAAAACCACCAGAACCACTTCATAAAATTAAACCCGGTGTCCCTGAACCTTTGTCAGATATCGTACTGAAGTTGATGGCTAAAAATGCTGAAGATCGCTATCAATCCACTTTTGGCATCAAGGCAGATTTAGAAGAATGTTGGCAACAATGGAAATCCTCTGGCCGTATTAATTCCTTCCCATTGGCTCGCTTAGATGTGACCAGCCATTTCCAAATGCCCCAAAAATTATACGGGCGTGAGAAAGAAATTGAAACTTTATTAGCCGCTTTTGATCGCGTGAGTTACCTCAGTAAAAGCGAAATGATGCTTGTTGCTGGATATTCTGGCATAGGTAAGACAGTCTTGGTACAAGAAGTCCATAAGCCGATGACTCGCCAACGGGGATATTTTATCTCTGGAAAATTTGACCAATACCAAAGAGATATTCCTTATGTATCGTTGACTCAAGCGTTTCAATCTTTGATTCGGCAACTGTTAGCGGAAAGTGAAGAAGAAATCGCGGCTTGGAAGGAAAAACTGATTGTAGCATTAGAACAAAATGGACAAGTTATTATTGATGTCATTCCAGAGTTGATTTTGATTATTGGTCCACAGCCTCAAGTCTCTGAATTAGGACCAAAGGAAACGCAAAATCGCTTTAATCTACTTTTTCAAAACTTTATTCAGGTGTTTACTAAACCTGAACATCCACTAATCATCTTCTTAGACGATTTACAATGGGCTGACTCCGCATCCCTTAAACTACTTCTTATGTTGATGACGACTTCAAGTCATCAAAATCTTTTTGTTATGGGCGCTTATCGGAATAATGAGGTGAGTCCATCGCATCCACTCTTATCCACATTGGCTGAAATTGAAAAAGAAGGGGGTGTTTTAAATACCATCACGTTGGCACCATTGTCCCAATCCGTCGTTAATCAGATCATTGCGGATGCCCTTTATAGCTCTGTTGAAAATACGCTGGCTTTGAATAAATTGGTTTATACGAAAACAGCAGGTAATCCCTTCTTCTTCACAGAATTTTTGAAGGCACTTTATGATAAAAACCTGTTAACCTTCGATGCTCAACAAGGAAAATGGCAATGGGATTTAGAAAAAATTGAAGCCCATGATATGACGGACAATGTAGTGGTTTTGATGGCAGATAAAGTGCAAAAGTTACCAGATCACACTCAACAAGTGTTAAAGTTGGGTGCTTGTATTGGTAACCAATTTGATCTACAAACTTTAGCAATTGTTTACCAAAAATCTACTTATGAAACAGCCACCCACATACATTCAGCATTGATTGAAGGGTTAGTCTTACCCTTAGATGAAAACTACAAAGTTGTTAATCTTGATGTCAAAGGTTTGGCAGAAGAAGTCACAACACATTACAAATTTGCTCATGATCGGGTACAACAAGCGGTTTATTCGCTTATTCCAGATAAGCAAAAGCAAGCGGTACATTTGAAAGTGGGACAATTGCTTTTGAAAAATACCCCAAAAGAAGGGCTTGAGCTAAAACTTTTTGACATTGTGAATCAATTAAACCTTGGAAGAGCATTAATTGAAAAACAATCTGAGAGAGATGAGTTGGCTCATTTGTGCTTACGTGCAGGTGAAAAAGCCAAGGCATCTGCTGCCTTTTATCTTTCATTGAGAGACTTTAAAACCGGCATTGAGATGGTTCGTCCAAAGTCAGGGACTTCAGATGAAGAGACTTGGCAAAGAAAGTATGATCTCATGTTGGAATTACACAATAACGCGGTGGAAGCAAGCTATCTCAGTGTTAACTTTGACCAGATGGGTCAATTAATTGAGGTGGTCTTAAAAAATGCCCATACTCTGTTGGACAAAGTGAATGTCTATCAGACTATGATTCAAGCGCAAACAGCGATGAATAAACCATTGGAAGCGATAGAAGTAGGGTTGTTGGTTTTGAAAGATTTTGGAGTTACGTTTCCAGAAAATCCTACGGATAGTGATGTTTTGAATGGATCAAAAAAGATCAAGGCCATTCTAGCAGAACATAATTTCACCATAAAAGAATTAACCCAATTGCCTCCAATGACGGATGCTAAACAACTGGCTATTTTACGGCTTTTGCAAAGCATTATTTCTGTCTCTTATGTCGCAGCACCTCAGTTGTGGGGTTTACTTCTTTGCGAAATGGTTCAACGTTCCATCAAACATGGTAATGCACCTACCTCTATCTCAGGCTATGCTGCTTACGGGTTAGCTTTAGCAGGTATGGTATATTTCATGGATCATAGCCCTGAACGACAAGCTTATGCTGATGATAGTTACGATTTTGGTAAACTTGCCTTAGAATTAGTGGGAGTATTGGAAAATGCTAAACCTTATGAAACCAGTGCTTCTCATATTTTTCATGGATGTATCAGTCCTTGGAAAAATCCGTTGAAAGAAACTTTATCCCCTTTATTGAAAACTTATGAAGATTGTGAATTGACGGGGGATTTGATTTTTGGATCATGGGCTTATTACATGCGTTCTGCCCAGTTATACTATATTGGAAAAGAATTACCCTTATTGGCATCAGAATTGGCAAAAGTAACTTCAGGGATTGGACAATACAAACAACGCATCCAGCAAGAAATGGTCATCATCATGGAACAGGCGGTTCATGATCTTGTCGAAGGGCCTCCCAACCTCAACCATTTGATGGGAGATTATTTCAATGAAGAGGAGAAAACACCTGTTTTACGTGAAACCAAAAATTTGATGATACTTTGTATGGTGTATCTCAATAACCTGTTGTTGTGTTATTTGTTTGAAGATTATCCTCATGCGTTTGAACGGGCAGTTGAGGGAGAAAAATACCTAACGGGAGCTATAGGACTGACAGCTGTGCCGGTTTTCTATTTTTATGCAAGCCTCGCTAGATTGGCAGTGTATGAAAATTCTTCTGAAGAACAAAAAAAAGAACTCCTTAACAAGGTGAAAGAACTTCAAAAAAATATGAAATTTTGGGCTGACAATGCTCCTGTGAATTTTCAGAATAAACTTGAATTGATCAACGCTGAACTTGCTAGGGTGTTAGGGCAGGTTGCTGAAGCGAGAGAATATTATGATACTGCAATTCAATTGGCAACGGAAAGCGGCTTTCTCCAAGAAGAAGCACTTGCCAATGAATTAGCGGCACGATTTTATCTCAATCGCTCACAAACTCATGTAGCTCGCCATTATTTGCGCGATGCGATTTATGCTTACACTCGTTGGGGTGCAACTGCTAAAGTTCAACAATTGGAAAAAAAATATCCCGAACTTTTAGCACAAACGGCTATGAGTTCTATGGTAAATGGTGTTACTGGTACAACGACTTTTTCAACAACCACAATGTTTACCCGCACAGAGCATGGCTATATCGCTTTAGATTTTATTAGTATTCTCAAAGCATCACAGACGCTCTCTGGTCAAATTGTATTGGATACCTTGTTATCCAATTTGATGAAAATTGTTATCGAAAATGCGGGCGCAGAACGTGGTTTTCTCCTCTTCAACAAACAAGGGCAATGGGTGATTGAAGCATCAGGAGAGATCGATGTCGATGAGATAAAGGTTTTGCAATCAATCCCAATACAAACGACTGATGGTTCAGAACCACTCTTACCCATCAGTATTATTAACTATGTGACTAACAGCAAAGACAGTGTGGTACTTAATGATGCGATTAATGAAGGTGATTTTATTAAGGATAACTATATTGTAAACCACAAACCCAAGTCAGTATTGTGTTTTCCTTTACTTAATCAAGGTAAACTCCAAGGTATTCTCTATCTGGAAAATACGCTTAGCACGGGTGCTTTTACTCCAGATAGAATCCAAGTATTGAGTTTATTATCAGCTCAAGCGGCCATTTCCATTGAAAATGCACATTTATATGGTCATCAAGTAGAATTGACAGACTCGTACAGCCGTTTTGTACCAATGGAATATCTCAGATTTTTGCAAAAAGAACGCATTATGGATGTTAAGTTGGGTGATCATGTTGCCAAAGATATGGCAGTGATGTTCTCTGATATTCGTTCTTTCACTGCCTTATCAGAAAAAATGAGTGCTCAGGAAAACTTCGACTTTGTTAATTCCTATCTAAAACGAGTCAGTCCACAGATTAGAGACAATAATGGTTTTATTGTCAAATATTTAGGGGATGGTATGATGGCCGTTTTCCCAAATGGTGCAGATGATGCGGTCAAAGCAGCATTGAGTAAACTAAAAAGAGTTGAACAGTACAATACAGAACGGCAAGCAGAAAATCGGCAACCCATTACAATTGGAATTGGCATTCATGTGGGCCACATGATGGTAGGAATGGTTGGAGAAGCAGCGCGGATACAAGGCGATGCTTTTTCTGACAATGTTAATTTAACCTCCCGCTTGGAAAGTCTGACCAAATTCTATGGTGTTTCCTTAGTCATTAGCGAGGAAACATTAAATAATTTAGAAGATTCTAGCCGTTACCAAATACGTTTTCTAGACAAAGTCATCGTTATAGGGAGGACTGAACCGATTTTAGTTTATGAGATTTTGGATGGTGAAACCGAGGGAGTGATGAATCTGAAGTTGGAAACTCAAGGCTATTTTGAGAAAGGTATACGGCGTTATCAATCGAAAAACTTTGTGGATGCTAAATCCCATTTTGATGAGGTATTGAATAAAAATCCTAACGACAAAGCGGCCACTTTTTATGTGCAACGAATTGATCGCTTACTCACTTCAGGTGTGCCTGATAATTGGGATGGCGTGACAAGTCTGACAGAAAAATAATTTATTTTGTCATTCATTGGCGAAAATATTGTAACTGATAACCGGAAACCAAACATGTCAAAAGGCGATATTTTAGTTGTTGACGATATACCAGATAATTTGCGCCTATTGGCCAGTATATTGACTAAGCAAGGGTATAAGGTACGACTTGCTCCTAGCGGTACATTGGTTTTTATGTCTATTCAATCCACTAAACCAGACTTAATTTTACTTGATATTAAGATGCCAGATATGGATGGTTATGAAGTTTGTAAACAGCTAAAAGTGGATGAACAAACTCGTGATATTCCGGTTATTTTTCTGAGTGCCTTACATGAAGCCATAGATAAGGTAAAAGCTTTTACAGTTGGTGGGGTGGACTATATCACCAAACCGTTTCAAACTGAAGAAGTTTTGGCTCGCATTGAAACGCATTTAGCTTTGCGGCTTCTGCAAAAACGTCTCCAAAAAAATAATAAGCAACTTCAATATGAAATAGCTGAGCGCAAACAGACAGAAGAAGTGTTGCGTCATGAAATTACTGAACGTAAACAAGTAGAGGAAATCTTACGTCAAAGAAATGAAGAACTCGCTAACACGTTACAACAATTAAAGACGACCCAACAACAATTAGTTGAAGCTGAAAAAATAGCAGCGTTAGGCAATTTAGTGGCAGGGGTTGCACATGAAATCAATACGCCTGTGGGTATTGGTATGACGATGACATCACATCTTGATACCTTAACTCAAGAGTTCACTGAATTATATAAAAACGGTAGTATGACACGCAAAAAGTTGGAAAAATATTTAAATACTGTCCAACAAAGTAGTGTGCTTATCTTTAGAAATTTAACCCGTGCGGCTGAATTAACTAAAACGTTCAAACAAATTGCCGTTGATCGATCCAGTGAACAACCAGGAACATTGATGCTCAAGGAATATCTTAGTGATATTGTCAACAATTTAGAGCCTGTATTAAAACGTGCCCAGCATCAGATTTCTATCGTGTGTGATGACAAAATTAAAGTAACAACTTATCCCAGTGCATTGTTTCAAATTATTACTAATTTAGTAATGAATTCGATTCAACATGGATTCAAGGATCGGCTTAATGGGATTATAAGAATTGAGGTGACTTATCACTCAGGGAAGTTTGTTGAAAAAGTCCCAAATAAAAGAATTACCTTGCACTATTTTGACGATGGAAATGGTATTGAAGCAGGAATTATAAACAATATTTTTGAGCCTTTTGTAACAACCAATCGTCAATGGGGTAGTACAGGTTTAGGGTTACATATTGTTTATAATCTAGTAACCTATAAATTGAAAGGAAGTATTGATTGTGAAAGTATTGAAGGACAGGGAACAGATTTTGTCATTTCACTGCCAATATTGGTTGTTGATAATTGATAACTGACTAAATTGATAATTGAACATGAGTCTTAACCAAAATAATTCGTCAAAAGGCGATATTCTAGTTGTTGATGATACGCCTGCTAATTTGCGCCTGCTTTCTCGCCTGTTGATTCATCAAGGGTATAAAGTACGGCTTGCTACCAGTGGTACACTTGTTTTCAACGCTATTCAAGCCAATAAACCTGATTTGGTTTTACTTGACATTATGATGCCAGAAATGGATGGTTATGAAGTTTGTCAACGATTGAAGGCAAATGAGAAAACTCGCAACATACCCATTATCTTTCTTAGTGCCTTGGATAAAGTGTTGGATAAGGTAAAAGCTTTCTCTGTTGGTGGAGTTGATTACATCACTAAACCGTTTCAGGCAGAAGAAGTCATAGCGCGTATTGAAACACATTTAACCTTGCGGCATTTGCAAAAACAACTTCAAGAGAAAAATGACCAACTTCAAAATGAAATAGCAGAGCGAAAACAGATAGAACAAGCATTGCAACGAATTAATACCCGTTATCGTAATTTGGCCGCTAACATACCTACAATGATTTATCAATATGTGCTGTATCCTGACAACTCCCATAAGATGCTATATGTCAGTCCTGCTTGTCGAAAAATCTTTGAATTAGAACCTGAAGCTATGGTGGAAGATTTCGCGCTCATTGATAATACTATTCATCCCGGTGATAAAAAGAGTTTTTATAAATCTATAGTTATCGCTGCTAAGCAATTAATTCCTTGGCATTATGTCTGGCGTATTATTGTGTCAGGTCAAATTAAATGGGTACAAGGTGATTCTACCCCAGAAAAACAAGCAGATGGTAGTATTCTTTCGGATGGTCAATTAATGGACATCACAAAACTCAAAGAGGCAGAAGAGGCATTGCATCATAAGGAAATGGTACGTTTAACAATTGAACATGAAAAAAAGCTGTCTCAATTTTTGGATGCAGTTTCGGTGGGAGTATTTGTATTAGATGCCAATGGCAATCCTTATTATGCAAATCAACAAGCACAACACATTCTTGGCAAAGGTATTGTACCATTAGCCAATGTTGAAATATTGTCAGAAGTTTATCAAGCCTATCTTGCAGAGACCTCTCAATTGTATCCGTCAGAACGTCAACCTGTTGTACAAGCATTGATGGGCAAAGAGACTAAGGTTGATGATATGGAAATTCATCGAAATGACAAAATTACTCCTATAGAAATTTGGGGAAATCCCATTTTTGATGAACAGGGCAATGTTGCTTATGCAATTGCCACCTTTCAAGACATCACCGAGCGTAAACATGCTGAAGCTGAAAGGATTCGCTTTACCCAAGAAGTGGCTGGACTCAATAAAGCTTATGAAAGATTTGTTCCCCGTGAATTTTTAAATTTATTAGATAAGCAAAGTGTTATTGATATTAATTTAGGTGACCAAGTTGAAAAAGAAATGACTATTTTGTTTTCTGACATTCGGAATTTTACCCGTTTATCAGAAAAAATGACACCACAAGATAACTTTGAATTTATTAATGCTTATTTAGGTCAAATGGAACCGCTTATTTATGAATATCATGGTGTCATTGATAAATATATTGGGGATGGTATCATGGCCTTATTTCCAACCTGTGCAGATGATGCGGTGCGTGGTTCTGTTGCCATGCTAAAGGGGCTGATTAAATATAACCAACTTTTAGAAAAGACCAGTTTTTCATTACTTCACATTGGGATAGGTTTAAATACGGGGCCTTTGATGTTAGGTATTATTGGTGGGCAAGAACGTATGGAAGGGACTGTTATTTCTGATGTTGTTAACTTAGCCTCACGTGTAGAAGGTTTAACAAAGATATACCAAACACCACTTCTCATCACGGATCATACTTATCTTAAATTGGCTGATCCTTTAGCTTATCAAATTCGGATAATTGATGCTGTACAAGTTAAAGGGAAGTCTGAAGTTGTTACCATTTATGAAGTCTATGATGCTGATCATTCAAAAAGTGTGGTACTGAAAAATGAAACTCGTGAAGATTTTGAATTAGGTTTTGTGTTATATCATTCAGAAGAAATTATTGATGCAAAACCCTTTTTTGAGAGTGTCTTGGCAGTGAATAAAGATGATAAGGCGGCGCAAGTTTATTTAAAACGTTGTGAGTATTTTCAAAAATATGGAGTATCTGAAGAGCGGATTTAAAACCTGTATCCGAAAATCAACTGCCCTGCGGTGTATCATTTCTTTTTTTTATGGTATTAATCATAAAATTAATAAGGTGCAAGATATATGAAGTAATTCACTGTTTTATAACATTTTTTTAAGATAAACCTCTTAAAATAAATCTCCAGAAAATTTGCAAAATAAGAATATTTTATTTTTGCAATGCAATTTGCAATAATTTAACATATCACGATTGAGTTTAAAAATTAAACACCTTTAAAAATAGAGAGTTATAATATTGGCATATAATTTGCTTCAATATTGCTCATAACTTATAGAAATTTTCGGAACTTTTATGAGGTGGTTGT
>JAUCGK010000203.1 GCA_030378085.1 Candidatus Parabeggiatoa sp. HSG14 | reverse complement strand
ACCAAACATCATTTGACACTTTGCTTTAATTTTTCTATTTTGGGACTTCCCCCTGTGTACGGGGGGTTAGGGGGGTGTCCTCAATTTTGCACTCCAGTTTGAAAGCTATCTGCGTAACATCAGTTAGTTATCTCTGTCAATGAAGTCATTAGTCTTTATTCATGACCAAAACCTGTGCAAAAGTTTTAGTGTTGAACGCGATACTAAAATCCTTGATAAGGTGATGGATATTTGTTTACCCATTACTGATATATTTTCCTGAGATGTAAATAGGAGTAAAAAATTAAATTATGGATTGGATAACAAGACTTGACCCAACTATTTTAACGTGGCTTTTAATATCTCTATTTTTTCTTATAGCTCTCGTTTTATTACTCTTATATATTGGTTTTGAATCTGTTCCACAGGGTATGCAATATACTGTTGAACGCATTGGAAGATATGCCAGAACCTTACAACCTGGTTTGAATTTTATCTTTCCTTTTTTTGAACGCATTACTAATCGAATAGATATACGTGAACAGGTAATGGATGTTCCCCGGCAAGAGGTTATTACTAGAGATAATGCCATGATTACCGTGGATGGTGTGGTATTTTACCGTGTTTTTGATGCTGAAAATGCCACCTATCAAGTCAGCGATTTGGATGATGCTATCATGCAATTAATGACAACAAATATTCGTACTGTTATGGGATCGATGGATTTAGATGATTTGTTGTCTAAACGCGACACCATTAATGAGAAACTATTTGAGGTAATTGATGAAGCCACTGATCCTTGGGGCGTTAAAATTGTTCGTATAGAAATTAAAGATATTACGCCCCAAAAGGATTTAGCCGGTGCCATGGCTAGACAAATGAAGGCAGAACGTGAAAAACGTGCGGCTATTTTGGAAGCAGAAGGCAACAAAAAAGCAGCAGTTGCAAAAGCAGAAGGACAAAAACGTGCTTTAATTCTTCAAGCAGAAGGCGAAAAAGAAGCAGAGATTTTAAGAGCACAAGGAAATAAAGAAGCAGAAATATTGAAAGCGCAAGCCCTGCACGAAATTCACGCTTTAGAAGCGAAAGGTCGTAAAAGTTCAGCAGAATACGATGCTTATGCAAGAGAGAGAATGGCTGAGGCTGAAGCTAAAGCAACTGCTATGGTGTCCGAGGCTATTAAAAATGGAGATATACAAGCTATCAATTATTTTATTGCTCAAAAATATGTTGAAGCTTTGCAAAATATTGCCAGTGCCGATAACCAAAAATTGATTATGATGCCACTTGAAGCCTCCAATCTCATTAGTTCTATTAGTGGAATTGGTGACATTGCTAAAGAGGTTTTTACCAAGAAAGAAAGGGAGATGAACCACAAAAATATCACTAAGAAATTGGAAACTCAAACAATCCAAAAAGAAGAAATAGATAAGAAAGAACAGTTTACTAAAAAGGTATAGGTCATCTATAAAACGAATGTGCGAGCGATACCTTTTGCAACGTGTTGACGTGCCATCTTTTGTATATATTGATTAGGTAACTCATTAACTGATGTTACGCACTGCACTTCCAAAAGTGAATATTGGAGTGCAAAATTTATTTTGCGACTTGGTTAAGTGTTTCTGCCCTGAATATACAGTAACAATCCCATAATGTAATCCTTGTAGTTCTTGTGTAAGTACATTAGTTGTGGGCAAGTTTGGAGTCCAAAGCTTTAGCTCTGGATTAATATCTTACATTTTAGTCAAAAAATCCCGATATGGCTCATTACTGATGCTCCAAGTCCCATTGAAAGGATGACTTAAATCCCAGATGATTATGTAAATAAAAACGACAGCAAAAATGTTGACCCAATTTAACAAGAATCTTATAATCGTATCCTGAATGGGAAGTAAGGTGAATATGAAAACTACGAGGAATGATGAAATTATAATAAATAGCATGAGCAGGAATGGCAATTTTTCATAGCTGGAATATAGCCGATTGGTTCTATGGGTTGTGATATTACCCACAGTATCAATGAGTTTGCTTAAAGCAACGGTATCACTTTGATTGGTTATCTCAATTTTATTGATACTTTTCATGACCTCATAAATTTCAGCTGAGGTATCCATATCTACCTTGCTGGAACTTACCATTTCAGGCCATTCTTTTTCAATAACCGATTCGGCATAGATTTTGACCGTCCGTTTTATCTTATCTACTACCTCATCTTGATTATCCACATAAACCAAATAATCTCTGAGGTCTTGCAACGCATTGATTTCAGCCCAGATATATGCATTGATCGCGTTGTAATTTTCCAAAAGCACCATGATTACAAAACCGGCGACGATAGCATAAATGATGCTAAAGATGCTGAAGAAAATTTCTAGAATACTATCTTCAATGTGCCACAGTGGAGTGATGAGAAGATAATTGAGGCCAAAAATGAGTAGAACTATTATAATGATGCTGTGACTTATTTTCATAATATGTGTGACGTATTTGACTTGTGTATTAGTGACGCTGGCGCGTTGGAACGAAGGAAAAATTCTGTACAATTGAGCGTGTTTAATAGAAAATGCAAAAATTGTATTGTTACTTGTTCAAAATCATCAGTAATGCCTAAATCGCATAATTGAGTTACCTCTAATCCTGTATAGCCACAAGGATTAATACCTTTAAATGGTGTTAAATCCATATTCACATTTAAGCTTAATCCATGATAGCTACAACCACGCCGTATTCTCAACCCCAATGAAGCAATTTTACAATCATTTACATATATACCAGGTGCTTTTTCACGGCGTTTACCATTAATCTGTTGACTGGCAAGGTAATCAATAACGGCTTTTTCTAAAGCATTTACTAATTGTCTAACACCAAAATTGCATCGCTTAATGTCCATTAATACATAAACGATAAGTTGTCCAGGACTATGATAAGTCACTTGCCCACCGCGATCAATGTGATAAATGGGAATGCTACCAGTGTTAAGGAGGTGTTCACGTTTACCCGCTTGCCCAAGTGTGTAAACGGGAAAATGTTGGAGTACCCAAAGTTCATCAAGCGTGTCAGCATCACGAGTATCTGTAAAATGCTGCATTGCTTGATAAGTTGGCTCGTAAGAAACAATGCCTAAGTGATGAATAATAACGGGAGTAGAAGACAAGAGATTTTTTATTTAAAGGTGTTTGGAGTCCAAGATTTATCTTGGGTTATTGCCAAACTAAAGTTTGGACTCCTTTTTTATGTTTGGAGTCCAAGATTTATCTTAGGCTACTGCCAACCTAAAGTTTGGATTCCTTTTTTACATTTTTCGATGTATTGCCAATTATTCCGGTACTACTCTTAGTTTTTGATCAGGATATATCCGATTACAATTTTTAAGTTTGTTCCAAGTACACAAATCAGAAGCGTTTACATTATGCTTATTGGCTATTTTACTTAATGCGTCTCCTTTTTGCACTTTGTAAAAAACCTGAGATATCACCTCATTTTCAGGGAGATTATCAGCATTCAATTTTACCCACTTTTCGGATTTTTCCTCTAACTCCTTTATGTCGCTGTGCTGTTTTTCCATAACCTGAAAAATTATTTCATTTTCCTGTTCTGGTGTTAATTTTCCACTTCTCCATTTTTGCGACTGTTGATGGGATATGTCTGGTGAACAGGCTTGATTAGTCTGCATATCCTCCGATACGATATTCCTTATCTCTTGTTTCTGTCTTGATGTCAATTTTCCTATTTCCCATTTTTGCAACACTTCAATGATTGGGGTTTTTTCACGATTGTCGGATTTTTGGATTAAAGCCTGGATTATTTCTTCAGAAATAGTAATATGGACATTCTTTTTGACATAGTCGATGAGGCTTTTTGTATTAAAAAATAAGGGCCATATATAAATACCGTCCTCATCAACCATTAGCATAAACTGCTCATTTTGCTCAAATTTAGAACTGATAAGCTTAGGTATGGGAACCTCAACCAATTTCTTACCTGTTTTAACATGTAGCCACTCACCAGAACTATCTTTAGAAGGATATAGCAAATACTGCCCATCAAAATTAAAAGCTATTGGTTGTCCATAATCAGGATTACTCGTTTTAAGTAATTTTCCCTCCTTAGCATCCCATATAATAGTACTTGGTTTATTGGGAGACAAAGTGGTGGCCACGAATTCTCCATTTGGGCTGATAATCATATCAGAATAACGATCTCCATCACCAAATCTGCGTATGAATTTACCAGTATTGGCATTCCATAAGGATGAAATTGCTATTACATATTGCCCATCATGACTGAATGGAATAGAAGGTAAACGTATCTCATCATCTGGAATAGAAGGCAAAGGTATTTCATCACGAGATAGAGGTATTAATTTTTGCCTTTCCTCTGAATGGATATTTAAAATAACAACCTCATTGCTTTCTAAGAGAATGAGGGCATGTTGTCCATTCGGACTGAATCTAATATCTTTATAAGGCTCTTTGAAAATAGTCTTATTAACACTTGTTTTGATGTCCAATATTTCAATGGCGTTATTGTGAGCTATAATGAGAGATTGTGTATCATCACTAAATGCCATTTTAGTGATAGAGTGATATGTCTTCTGTGGGCTAATCGATTTTTTGCGCGTACTGACATCCCACACCCTAATTACACCATCAACAAATGCCGCGGCCACTTTTTTTCCATCATGGCTGTTGGTTATTGCGTTATCTTGCATTTTGCCTTTGGCATCCTCTAATGGCAACATAAAAAGACGTTCTTTCCCACTCTTGACATGCCCCAAGTGTAACTTAGAATTATTCGCCCCACTGTTCACTATAAAACGCCCATCAGGTTCAAAAATAAAAATAGCCTCCCCAAAAACAGAAGTTGAAGGAAGACGGTTAAAAAAAGCAATTAGTTCCATTTTTTCGCCTTCAATGTTCCATAGTCGGAAAGAATAGCTTTCATCATCATCAATCAGAGATTTTGAACACAATTTCGACACTGCAAAAAGATATTTTCCATCAGGTCTGAAAATAGCACGGTAATAACGCCTATATGAAATAGGAAACTTAGCAAGTTTCTCACCATTCCACCAAAATTGAGCAGTTTCCTCTTTTCCTTCAGATTTTTCATCATAGCAAAACTGAGATTGTTTCCCAGTATTCCAAAGAAGCGCATTTTTTTTATTTGGACTAAAAGTAATTTTTAGTTTGTTAAAATTCTGAACAGATTGTTCTCTTAATTGTTGTCTTATCTGTTTTAATGCAGGATACTGTTTGGAAGACGCAGTTTGCACAGTATCATCATCTTCTGTACTCTTACCAAAAATATGATGTCTACTGAAATCCGTATATTTCCCAATATCTTGCTCCAGCAATGGTTCAGGGGTTTTACCTGTGTTAACATCCCATAACTGAGCTGTATTTTTGTCTCCCGTTATGGTAATAATATGTTTTCCGTCATTGCTAAAGTCATATTTTTTAATGCTTTTGTCAGTTTTTAATATCGCATAATTCCGGTGTTCTAGAAAGGCTTCATATAAGGCTGCTTTTGCATCAAGCTCCTCTTCCTCTGACTTTAAAGATGACGTGGATAAAGCTTTTAAAGCGAACAACAACCCTTCGGTGAAATAGTTTTGCCCTATTTCTTGTTGTGCTAATTTCGTTAGGCGCAAAGACTTTTCCCTACAGCGTTTTTCGATTTCTTCTTGGGCTTGTTGTTTTTGCTGTTGAAACAGAGCCTTTCTCAGTGTAGAATCTTCTTCCTGTTCTCCACTTGCTAATTGTTCTGAGTGCTTAAAAAAGACAAAATCTCCCTCTCCTTTTAGGTCAGAAATTAACGGAACATATCTTGGTCTTTGAGAAGCTTTACGCACAACCTCATTAAAAATATCACCATATAAGTCAAAAGCAGTGAGATTTTGTCCTTTCTTTAAGCTACCTATTAAAGGTTTAGCAAATATGGAGTGTTTTTCTCCATCAAAGGCATCTTTCGCATTTTCTGTACCACTGCTTGTTATAACTAATCGTGATGGTGTCACGTATTTTTTTAACAGAGATTGAAAACGGGGAGAGAGTTCAGTTGACAACCTTTCAAGTTCTGTAACCTCATCGGATTGTTCTTGAATAGTACCACAAGCTGTTTGCAAAAACATACCTGCTTCGCAATTGTCTGCAATGACTAACACATTTTTAGCCTTGCTCTTTTCGATAAGTTCAAATATCTTTTGGCCACTAATCCAGTTAGAGATATTTGGTTCTTCTTCATCTTCGCTTGGGTTAGGTTCAGCATCAACTGGCAACCAATAACCGGTATCAAGCTTCGTTTTTTTATTCCGAAGTGAGATACCATGTCCTGCATAAAAAATCAGCAAGTTATCGTTTTCTCCCAGTTTTTTATTCAAATCCTTGAAAGTTTGAATGATGTTATCCTGAGTTGCTTTTTCGCCTATCAATTTTTTGACGATAAAGCCATAATTTTCTTCAAGCAATTTGGTAATAGCTGTGGCATCATTAATGGGCGTATCTAATGTTTTCCAGCCAGCTTCGTTTTTTTCACTCCAAGCGTTATTGTATTCAGCAATACCAATCACTAAAGCATAAAATTTGCCGGCCACTTCTGCAATTTTTGCATTCCAATGTTTTTCGCATTCTTGCAGGTTTTGCGTTTTTTCATTTAGCCAGTTTTGCCAGTTTTCCTCTTGTTGTGAACGCAATATCCTTTTTAAAGCTTTTCGGTCTGCTTTATATTGCTTCAATAATACTTCTTTTTGAGTGTCGTTTGAGAGAGTATCACGAGCTTCGCCTTTCAATGTTTTTAGGCGACATCTCACTTTCTTAAGGGGCAATATCCAATCATTGCCCTTCATTTCTTTGGCTTTTTTTGCTTTTTTTGCTTTTTTTGCCAAATTTTCTATACAACTACTCAGTTCAAAATCATTGTTTTGGATTTCTTTGAGTAGTGTTGGATACGTTACCAAAGCATCACAGCCAGACTCAGCGAGAAAATCAGTAGACTCCTCCGCAAAGACTGGGAAAATAAAAAAAGTTAGCAAAATCAACAGATTAGCTAACCACGTTGTGTGTCGTTTCATGAGTTTTTAAGTGCCTCCATAGATTGAAAGGAGTGACGCTGGACCGTCACAGTAAGCATTCCAACGCTAAAGCGTTGGAACGACGAAATTGTAGGGTGGGTAGAGGTACGAAACCCACCATTTTTTAAATTCGCTGTCGCTCTACCCACCCTACGCTCCACTGCCATTAACTTAAGAAAAAAAGTGTTGTTAATCAAAAAGTTATAATGTAGATTGAGTTAACTTATTAAACATAGCGAAATAACGCAACCTGAAATCAATTGAAATTATGGGAGTATTTATTTTGGCATATTTTTTGCTTAGAAAAAAATATAACCAAATATACAATGTATCTTGTTGATAATAAATACATAAATCCTTAAGTTAATGGCAGTGACGCAGCACCCGGTAACTTTTATCTGCACCCTCCGCCCAAATTCTACCATCATTGGGAGCGTTTGTATAGTCTTTGTGCCAACTATCGAAAATCCATTCCCGAACATTACCTGCTGTGTCATATAAACCAAAGGGATTGGCACTAAAAGACCCTGCTGGTGATGTGTATTTAAACTTATCACCACAATCGCTATTCCTACAATTAGCCCGATTTTTACCAATATCATTTCCCCACCAAATCATTTTCTAAAGGAAATTTAAAACAAGGCACTAATTGTTTAGCTTGTTTAAACTTCTCAATAGCATCCTTAATGTTACCTTCCTGCGCTAAATTTTCCCCTTCTTTTACTAACAACCTATATTTATTAGACTGGGGAGGCAAACGAAACTGACGGCGTTGTGCATGAGTTAAGCAACTTGGAACGATTCGATTGGCGTAATCAATCAATTCTTGGGTAGAAGATATGGGTCACAGAGTGGTATTATAAGAAGATGTGGTCGCCAACCCAAAGCCTTCTGGACTGAAAACGACTTGGTTAACGGAACCTTGTTTATACCCGGTGAACGTGTGAAGCAGTTTACCATTCTCGACTTTCCACAGACGGGTGGTTTTATCTTTTGAAGCAGTCGCCAACATCAGGCCATTGGGACTGAAGGCTACATGGTTCACCATAGATTTATGCCCTGTGAACGTGCGAAGTAGTTGAGCATTTTCGACCTGCCATAGGAGAGTTTCATCAGATACAGTGGCTAGTAGTGTGCTATCTGGGCTAAAGGCTATATGCTTGATCTGTCCACCGCCGATAGTGTGAAGCAGTTTTTTGTTGTTGAGCTGCCACAGGGAGACACCATAATATGATGCGGTAGCCAACATTTGGCCATTGGGACTAAAAGCAACATGAGTTAAAAAATCCTTAGCCTTAGATTGCGCTTCCTTGCTGAAATTATGGTCAAAAACGTGAAGCAATTTATGGGTTAGAGATTCCACAACAGGGTATAATGTTTTCTTGAGACAGCCAATAGCCGACCATTAGGATTAATGGCTAGGTGATGGTTTATACCCTGTTCATCATCATGTAATTCAATGCTTTCACTACTTTCGATATTCCACAGGAAAATAGAGTCCTTTCTCATTGAGGCCTGTGTTAAGCCATCAGGACTAAAAGTGAGCATATCGCTGCTGGTAAGGTTAAACTTGTGAAGCTGTTTACCATTTTCAACGTTCCACAAATGGATAACCCAGGATGAGGAAGTCGCCAACATCTGGCTATCAGGACTGAAAACTGCTTGGCTAACAGAATCTTCATGCTCAGTGAGAGAGTGAATGAGTTGACCGTTGCTCGCATTCCAAAGACGAACATTTCCACTGTTCGCAGCAGTAACAATCATTTTACCATCGGGACTAAAAGCAATATGGTTGATGTGACTATCTCCCGCTAAGATAAAACGTTCTGATATCTGTTTAGCATTGAAAATCTCAGACATATCGCTAAACTTAAAAACCGCATGAAACAGTTGTTTTTTGGCTTCAACAACGTAAGGTCTATCCGGTTTTGACATATCCTTAGGTAAGGCTTCTAATGCCAATAACATTGCTGTCATTAGATTGCCTTTTTTTATTTCTTTTTCAGCATAACTGGCCAATTGATTGAAGACTTTAGGTTGACTAAACACTTGTTTAAAAATAGGACCGTATTTAAGTGGAATGACTTCAATCATAGTTATCTCCGCAAGTAGAGTTATGCTTTATCCTAACAACTATCGCAAGGGGATTTTTTTCTCCCGAAAGTAAACAGGTTTTTTCACCACTTTGCCAGTAACTAAATTTTTTTTACTCTCATCTAACGACACAGGACAATACGAGTACTTTTTATTACAGTATATACTTGTTTCTATAGATGTTCAGAAAAATAACTTCAAAAAACCTTCGAGGTTAAAGTTTTTGCGCGCAAAAACTTTAACCTCGAAGACAGG
>JAUCGK010000202.1 GCA_030378085.1 Candidatus Parabeggiatoa sp. HSG14 | reverse complement strand
TGAAAAAAATAATTTACAATTTTCACGTATTGTCACTTTGACTGAAAAACAGGATAAAATCCTTAAAACAATAGATAAGGATATTATCGCCTAAACTGTAGTGTACAAAAATTGCGAGAATTTAGGTCCTTAATCTTAAATTAAACTTTTACTACTTTTATTAACCGAACGGTAAGAAATACTTTTAAGTTATCATATCGATCTATCAGTATTGAATTTAAATTTTCTCTATGGCTTCAGTTCGTTATAAGGTATGTTATGCCTATTGATATTTATAATAAGTTAGGCAATTTGTACATTACGTGGATTGAAATTAAAAGGCATTTCTTGAACAAGATGTTCCAAATCATATAACCTAATAACGGCTCCAGATTTGGCTTGTAAAATACCATTGACCAAGGTTTCTAAACTGACTTTGTGATGAAAATGCACCAAACTATACTTTTGCGTAATCAGTTTTTCCCGTGCTTTTTCTTGTTTGTCATCATAATAGTGGTGGCAATAACCGTTGCATTCCAAAACCAACAAGAGTTTTTCTACAAAGAAATCAACCTTATATCCTACATTTCACACCCAGCAACCGAGTTTTTTAGAATATCATTTCCAAATAATTCAATCCATGATAAAACAAATCACAATTAACTTAAGTCTCACGTTTCGGGGTTCAAGTTTTGATAATAACATGTTGATTATTAAATGAAAAACAGCTAAAAAATGCTTCCAAGTCGTTTGGTTTACATAATTTGATATTATAATGTTCAAAAAAATAAATTCTGAGAAACTAAAATTTCTGGTTGTAACGAATTTTGGGGACACCCCCCTAACCCCCCGTACACAGGTGGAACCAAACATCATTCGACACTTTGCTTTAATTTTTCTATTTTGGGACTTCCCCCTGTGTACGGGGTTAGGGGAGTAAAAATGTAGGTGTCCCCAAAAATTCGTTATAATCAGTAATTTTTTGTATCTTAAAGTCTCCCTCTTTCATCTCGAACAAATCCAAGCAGGGGAATATCTAAATGAGAAGTGAGAGCCATGACTTTAAATAATTCTCCCATTTCACTTGGCAAAACTAAAGTTTTTGCCTGTTGTGTTTGTTGTAAATATGTTTTAGTCTCATTAAAATCTAATGCTGATAATAATTCAGGTAAACCACAAGCGAGTAAAAAATTGGCTTGATTTGTATAGCCTGACACTTGCAAATTAGCAGTCAAAGCGGTTTCTGCAATAGCTGTAAAATTAACATGGGCAGTAATATCTTGTAATCCTGCTAAGATTAATGGATCATCGTGTGCATGATGTTGATAATGACACATTAATGTTCCTTGATCTCGCTGAGGATGATAATATTCCCGGCTGGGAAAGCCATAATCTATTAATAACACTAATCCTCCCGCTAAGATATCTGCCAAGGATTGTATCCAAGCAGACAAGGCTAAATTCATTTCTGAGACATAACCCACAGGTAGACTAAGGCGCAACATTTCTACGGCTTGAAGTAATGACTCATCACGAGTTGGCAACATTTGCCAGATAAATGGTGTTTCTGTAGGATTATTGTCAGAGTTAGCTAAACCTACATAAAACTCTGATACGCCTTGTTCATCTAAGCGAAAACGTTGTACAGGCATGGCATCCAATACTTCGTTGGCTAAAATGATACCGTGTAGTGGTTGACTGGGTAAAACATCTAACCATTGTACCCGATTCAATAATTCAGGAATTTTTGCTTGTAAAGTGGCTCGTTGCCGTTGTCGCAAATCAGCACTGACTTCTAAAATTAAATATTGTGTGGGGAGACAATTAAAAGATGCTAAGGTTTTGAGTATCTCGGCTGCCATTATTCCAGAGCCTGCCCCAAATTCTAAGATCACGCCATCAGGAAAAGTGGTTAAAACTTGTTGACATTGTTTAGCAATGCACTGCGAAAATAACGGTGAAATTTCTGGCGCAGTGATAAAATCACCACTTGCTCCCAATTTATGAACACCTGCACTATAATATCCTAAACCCGGCGCATATAATGCCTGCGCCATAAACTCAACAAAAGGAATAACTCCTCCTGCCTCTTGAATAGTCTGTTTAATCGTAGCTACCAAACGGTGACTATGAGCAACAGCATCAGGGTGGGGTAACGGTAATGATGAATTATGCATGCAATTTATAGTGATTCTCCAATAAAAGAATCTAGAAAAGAACCTAGAAAAGAAGATAGCAATTTAGCTAACAAAGTGGCATTAATTACTGGTGGTGTCAAGCGCATCGGTGCGGCTATTGCACGCCAGTTACATGCACAGGGTATTAATCTTGTGTTGCACTACCACCATTCCGAAACAGCAGCACACGCTTTACAAGCTGAATTGCATAATCAACGCCCAAACTCGGTATTATTGTTCCAAGCTGATTTACGTCAGATACCCAAACTCACCAGTATGGTACGACAAATCATGGAACATTATAAACGCTTAGATATTGTGGTTAATAACGCATCTGCTTTTTATCCCACACCATTAGGTAAAGTCGATGAAAAAGATTGGGAGGATTTATTGGATACTAATCTCAAAGCCCCATTTTTTTTGTCTCAAGCAGTTGCACCCCATTTAAGTGAAAATCATGGTTGCATTATCAATTTAGTAGACATTCATGCGGATCGTCCCATGAAATCTCACCCCGTTTACAACATCACAAAAGCGGGCCTCGTCATGTTAACCAAAACTCTTGCTCGTGAATTGGGTCCCAAAAAAGTACGTGTCAATGCCATCGCACCGGGTGCTATTTTATGGCCTGATAAAGATATGGACGAGGTTAGCAAACAACGCATTGTATCTAATATCGCTCTGAAGTGTCATGGTGATCCTAAAGATATTGCTAAAGCTGTATTATTTTTAGTACGTGATGGCGGATATATCACTGGGCAAGTCATTACAGTGGATGGGGGACGGACTTTAAATCAGTAATGGTTAATGGTTAATTGGGAATAAATTAACTCAATTTGCCATCTATAACCTATAGAAATATTTATAAATTATTATCAATCAACCGCTTATGGAAAAGTTGGCACTGAGAATAATGAAATAAATCAGTTATTAGATGGTAACTTGGGTTATTAAAGAAATGACAATTAAGTTAACGATTTAAATTAGGATAACCACAAGGGATTACCCCTACAAATCATTTTATGTAGAAACAATCCTTTATGGTTTTATATTAATACTATTGACTCGTATGCTTAATAAGCGAGCAATTGGCTTAGGAGAAAACGGTAAAAAAGCAATACATAATTGACAGATTCTTATATCGTTGAGTAAAGTAATAAGGTTCATGTTAATAACATTTCTTGTTACTTAAAAAAATATATAACTACAAGGATTATTTATAATAAAGGATAAGCTTTTTGCAATTTGTGCATTGAATATTAATTGATAATTTTGAGATCACTACAGAGTACATCTGAACTCAGGGCAACACCTCATCGTTATACATAAATATTTAAATATATGATTTCAAATGGTTTTTCGTAGGGTGCGTCTTACGCACTGTTTTGAGGGAATGTATTAAAAAATGGTGCGTAAGACGCACCCTACATTTGATGATTTCAACTTATGTATAACGATGAGGGGCAACAGCAACAATAACTATAAGGATTGCATTTCATAAAGGATTGACTTCTATATTTCTTCAGAAAAGGTTTTTTAAAATTTGGTAGGTTTGGCACAAAATTTTTCTAGACAACACTATGAGTTTTTTAAATTTAATAACTACTTGATAAGTAATAATTTTATTTTAAGCAAATTCTATACCTAACTTCAATATTAAAAATCCAAGATTTTTCTTTTCGTCGAAATGACAAATCAGGGAAATTATTTTGTAATCTATACTAAAAAAATAAATATATCATAATCAATTGGTTAAAGATTTTTTCTAAGCATCAGAATTTTTTATCCCTAATTTATATTTATTACAACAAAAGCTTTGAAATCGAAATAGCACATAACTATAGTTTTTCATATAAATAATTTCACACATCAAACCTGACAGGTTTTAGAAACCTGTCAGGTTTTTGGAAGTTATTTTTCTGAACGTCTATATGTTCGTTCATCTCCAAAAATTTGCTATTTTTATCCTTTTTAAAATGCAATCCTTGCTAGTTATTGTCCCATTCAAAATCTAAATGGAAATAACGTATGATGAAAGCCGTTTTATTAACCGCAGCCGGCGGAACAGAAGTCTTAAAAATGGATGAGGTTAATCTTTCGACATTACCTAATACCGATTTTATGCGAGTACGTTTATATGCAGCCGGTATTAATCCCGTTGATTATAAAATGCGAGACAAAGGCGGGATGATGCCTGATAAATTGCCTACCATTCTTGGCTGTGATGGTGCTGGTGTTGTTGATGCAATAGGGGAAACTGTTACTCGTTTTAAAGTGGGTGATGAGGTTTATTTTTTTAATGGAGGGATTGGTACAGACGAACAAGGTAATTATGCTGAACATACTCTTATTCACCAAGATTATGCAGCCTTGAAACCCAAAAAATTGTCAATGAGCGATGCTGCTGCTATCCCCTTAGCATGGATTACGGCTTGGGAATCTTTGGTTGATCGCGCTCAATTACAAGCTAATCAAACCGTTTTAATTCATGCGGGTGTTGGGGGTGTAGGACATTTAGCAATACAATTAGCAAAAAGTTTAGGAGCGCGTGTCGCTGTCACAGTCAGTAATGAAGAAAAAGCAAAGCTTGCCCAATCATTAGGGGCTGATTATTGTATTAACTATACACAAACGGATTTTGTCCAAGCAACACTGGATTGGACAAATGGTATGGGAGCTGATGTTATTTTTGACACAGTGGGAGGTGATATTTTTTGTCAGTCTATCGCAGCTACCAAGATTTATGGTAAAGTCGTTACAATATTAGAAAAATCGTGTGATGAAAATGCCATAAAAATGGCAAAGCTACGCAATCTCAGCCTCATCTTTGAGTTAATGCTCACTCCCATGCTTTACAAAATGCATGAGGCGCGGGTTGCTCAGCGGATGATGATAGATAAAGCCACTCGTCTTATTGAAGAGGGCAAATTACAGGTAAAAGTGAGTCAAACATTGCCTTTAGCGCAAGTTGCTGAAGCGCATCGACTCATTGAGGTAGGACATACAGTGGGAAAAATTGTGTTGACTATTAATGAGCATCCCAAATGATAACAGAGTAAAACTATCGTAAAAATTGGTAGCATTATATACTCCAAACGTTCAGGTTTTCGGATTATGAGAATATACTAAAAACGCACGCCGACCTGACAGGTTTTCAAAACCGGTCTTAAATCCGAAAACTTGAACGTTCAGAGTATAGATGTTCATAAAAATAATTTCCCAACCTGCCAGATTTTTAAAATCTAGCAGGCTTTTATAGCATTTTCCGATTGCGTCAGGTACAAGTCCCCTCCTCAATTTAAGGAGGGGATTTAGGGGAGGTTGTACTTTATTCAATCGTTCCCTAACCTTTCCTTTTTACTAAAGGAGGAAGAAAAGGAAAAATGAGTTTTTGTTCAAATACTATCAACTCTTAGGAATAATGAATAGGAAATTTGGAAGTGACTGATTTCAAATAATTCTTACTGTCAACCATTCTGTTTTCAACTTTAAATTTCCGATTTCCCATTCTCTATTCCTCCCATTTTTTTTATTAAGGAAATTTGCTGATGGATTCTTCACAGAAGCAAGGTACTAAAAGTTATATTGTTTTTTTTATTTCCGTTATATTATGTGGTGCTATTGGTATTTGGGGAGTAATTGATCCCGAACAAATGGCCGGAGCTGCACTAGGAATGACGGGATTTGCCTTAAAAAGCCTTGATTGGTTCTTCCTGCTTTTATGCACAGGATTTCTTATTTTAAGTGTTTATATGGCATTTGGGCCGTATGGTCATATTCGTTTAGGAAAAGATGAGGATAGACCTGAATTTTCCACTCTATCTTGGCTTTCCATGTTATTCGCAGCGGGTATGGGCGCAGGACTCATTTTTTGGGGTGTTGCTGAACCGATGTATCATTATTTATCGCCGCCTGGCATTTCAGGCAAAACACCCGAAGCTGCAAGAATGGCAATGATCATTACTAATTTACACTGGGGATTACATGCTTGGTCTATTTATGCCATTTGTGCTTTAGTCATCGCTTATTTTAGCTTTCGTAAAGAAACACCTTCTCTGATTTCAAGTCCCATTCAAGCTGAATTTGGCTGCAAACACAGAGGATTATGGTGTCATACAGCTGATATTGTTGGCGTGTTGGCGGTTATTTTTGGATTAGCCGGTTCATTAACAATGGGTGTTTTACAAGTAAGAGCAGGATTAGGTGAAGTTTTTAACGTACCTGCTAATGACTGGGTAAGTATCATTATTTTGGCATTGATGACAATGATGTTTATGATTTCGGCCAGCACGGGCATTGATAAGGGCATTAAAATTTTAAGTAATATCAACATGATCATTGCGGTTACAATATTACTCATCATTATGTTTGCAGGCCCTACCCTTTTTATTATGGAAATCTTTATTACCTCCATAGGTGATTACTTCAGTAGTTTAATCAATATTTCTTTTAAACTTTACCCTTATAAAGATCTCACTGGCTGGACATCGGGTTGGACACTCACCTATCTTATTTGGTGGCTAGCGTGGGGGCCATTTGTCGGTATTTTTATTGCTAGAATCAGTCGAGGGCGCACTATTCGTGAATTTATGATTGGTGTTGTCTTAATACCAACTCTCTTTTCCATTTTGTGGTTTGCAGCCTTTGGTGGTACCGCGCTTTACATAGAAATGTTTGGTGGTGGTGGTTTAGCTGAGATAGTACTTGAAGACGTTTCTAAAGCACTGTTTGCACTATTTACGTGGTTTCCTTTACCAGAAGTCTTAAGTGTTCTTGCACTGATACTCATTTTTGTTTTTCTCGTAACCAGTGCTGATTCTGGCACCTTTGTTGTCAGTATGATGACTTCTCATGGTAATTTGAATCCCTCTACCTCGCTTAAATTGATTTGGGGAATTATTATTGGTGTGCTAACAGCTGGAACAGTGTTAACAGGTTCTGTCACAGTGGCTAAAGCAATGGCTATTACAGGTGCTATTCCTTTTAGTTTGATTCTTATTTTGCAAATTATCGCCTTCCTGCGAACAATACGCAAAGAAAAATTATCTCAGCAATCTGAAATGTCCCAATACAACGCCCAAGGATAGGAGAAAGTGCAATGAAAAAACTATTTTTCTGTTTTGCCCTGTCATTCATCGTAATGGGGTGTACTAAAATTGAGCCGTTACACATTGGTTCTAAAGAATTTACGGAACAACTCATTTTAGCAGAAATTATTGCCAAACTGCTTGAACATGAAAATATTCCCGTGAAACGTTCCATTCCTTTTGGTGATACCTTTGCCAATCTAGAAGCCATAAAAAATGGTGATTTAGATTTATACGTAGAATATAATGGCACCGGTTTGAGCATGTTAGGGCAACCACCAACCAATGACGGTGATAAAGCCTTTGCTGAAGTAAAAAAGCTTTTTAAGCCTTTGGGTTTAGAATGGCTGAATCGGTTGGGATTTTCCAATGACTACGTTTTGATTATGCGTCGTGATCGTGCTTTGGCTTTGAAAATATCTAAAATCAGTGAATTGGTTAAAATCACACCCAATATCCGAATGTCAATGGAACCTGAGTTTTTGGAACGCCCTTTAGATGGATTCATGGCTTTACAACGACGTTATGGATTAAGAAATCTGCTACCAATATTGGTTGACCATAGTAAGTCTGCCATTTATCAGGCTTTGTTAGATGGTAAAGTTGACGTGGTAGAAGGTTTTGCGACAGAAGGGCGGATTGAAGATTTTGGCTTAATGATACTGGAAGATGATCTGGCATTTTTTCCGGTTTATCAACCTTCACCTGTTGTGCGTACAGATGCGTTAGAACGTTTTCCTAACTTGCGTTCGGCATTACAAAAACTTGTTGGTATTATTGATACAACGACTATGCGACAACTAAACAGAGAAGTTGAATCAGAAGGACAAGATTATAAAACAGTTGCTCAAGCTTTTCTCGTGAAACATCATTTAATAAAAGAGTCGATACATTCTTATAAGTCGGAAGAATTGAGTATCGCAGCTGGAAAACTTAATGAACTTGGAAGAAGTATTGGTAAAGCACTTCGAGCCACCCGTAAAACTTTTCCTGGCAGACGTGTTAAAGCTCTTCAAGTTGCAGATCCTTTGCAAGCAATTTTGAATGGACAAGCTCGATTAGGTATTTTAAGTGCCGAAACTTTTTTCAATATGACCGATGATTTTTTACCCGTCCAAAATAAATCTGTTGAAGCTATTGGTGTCATTGGGAATAGAATGGCTCACATCGTGACTTTACGTGATAATAATGTGACGACATTAAAAGACATTGAAAAATTGGGTGTTGGCGCGGAAAACAGTGCATCAGATCGGAGTGCTAACATGATACTCACTTCGTTAGGATTGTTAAAGAAAACAGAGTTGATTCGTAATGATGATTTACCTCAACAAATCAAAGCGTTGAAACAACAAAAATTGGATGGTATTTTATTAATGGTGCCACTTGGACATGAACAATTGACTGCCATTATGAATCAAAGTATCTTCAAGCTTCTTTCTCTTAAGGAATGGCAAGAAGGTAATCACTTAATCCGCTTTCCTTTTTTTAGATTGGCAAGAATTCCTGCAAATACTTATGATCAGCAATCTAACATTATTGAAACCGTTAGTACGCAAATGGTTTTAGCAGGTCCTACACCTATAGAAGAAGTGGTAGGTAATAGAGGGCCAGCAACAGTGATTGGTATCGGTTCTCAACCACTTTCCGACTCTTTGACGCTTCAATTGAGTAAAGAACTGGGTACAAATGAAAAATTAGACCCTGCATTACCATCCGCTGACATTCTAAAGCCACAAACCCAAGCACTTTCTAAACAACTCAATCCTTCCAGGACGGAATCATTTGTTAATTTATTGATAGTGATTGCACTTTTTTTCTTTCTCCACCTATTTTTAATAGGACGTAAAGAGTAATAGCTAGTGCATTCAATCTGAAATTTCCATACCATGTTGTTTCGGGAGTAGAGCAAATTTCCCGAAACTCCAATCTTGGGATGGTATAAAAATTTTCGCCTCAAGATGGACAACTTTTAGCTTTTACTCCAGTTTTACAGAATATCTTGCGTCAAATTCTCCAAAAATAATAACAGTAATTCCTACCTAAATTCCAGCATTTTTTGTACACTACACTATTCTTATTTTAGCTATTTATTAAAAACATGATTATTTTTTAATAAGTTAACGTAGTATGTCAATCCAGTTGCAAAAAAAATTGTAGTGTAT
>JAUCGK010000201.1 GCA_030378085.1 Candidatus Parabeggiatoa sp. HSG14 | reverse complement strand
GAACCAAACATCATTTGACACTTTGCTTTAATTTTTCTATTTTGGGACTTCCCCCTGTGTACGGGGGGTTAGGGGGGTGTCCTCAATTTTGCACTCCAGTTTGGAAGCTATCTGCGTAACATCAGCTATTAAACAACAAGTGACTGTTCAGCCAGATGGCTTTATCAAATTTCGTTCTCCTGAACTTAAGGCGGGGTTGCGTGCTGAAGTGATTGTTATAACTAAGGAATTATCAATACAACCACCTGGGTTACTACTTTTTATGGGCAAAGGTAAAGGCGCGTTTGCTACCCCTGAAAAAGCTGATGCCTTTATTCGTCGAGAGCGTGACACATGGTAATAGAGAAAATGATATTCGGTAGGCGCATTTATTTAGATGCCAATATTTTTATATATTTATTGGAAGGATATCCCGCATTTATCCCTGTTTTGACTGAACTTTTCAGTTTAATTGACAGTGGGAAATTACAAGCAGTTACCAGTGAACTAACTCTAGCTGAAACAATAGCACGAAATGAATATCAATCTTAATCTCATCGATCAACGGGTTAGGAAGTTAGCTGAACAATACGAAACTGATTTAAAACAGCAACTTAAGATAAATAAAACCCTAGAAAAAGATAAGCATTTTTTTATTTCTACCGCTTTTGTCTTATTGTGTATTCAGACTGTTTTAGAAATATCATTGGAAAGTGCATTGGATTGTTTGACGGAAGGAGGTAACGACGCGGGTATAGATGGTTTGCATATTGGTGATTTACAAAATAACGAATTTGTAGTGACTCTATTTCAAGGTAAATATAAAGCAAATCGTGATGGTACAGCTAATTTTCCAGAAAATGCCGTTATCAAGATACTCAATACTATTGGCGCATTATTTGATCCCGATAAATCTTTAACGTTTAATCTGCAATTACGGCAAAAAATTGAAGAAATACGCTCCCTCATACGAGATGGTTATATTCCAACTGTGCGTGTTATGCTTTGTAATAATGGTTTACCTTGGAATGAAATTACACAACAGTATATTGATAACACAATTTTTGGCGATCAAGTCAATTGCACACATATTAACCATGATAAACTAATCGAATTATTACAAAAACCAAAGCCAATCAATGATAGTCTGCAATTGATAGGTAAAGGTATCGTTGAAGAATTTAACTATCGGCGTGTCTTCGTTGGCAAAATCGCAGTAACAGAAATCAAGAAACTGTTTACCAAACATGGTAATAAACTATTAGAACGTAATATTCGTCATTATTTGGGACTTCATAAAAGTTGGGTTAATCAGAACATTCAGCAGAGTTTGATTGACGAAGAAAAACGCCAGAATTTCTATTTTTATAATAATGGTATCACAATGATTTGCAGTAAGTTTCGCCACAATGCCTTACAAAATCAAAATTATTCTATTGCAATCAATGATTTGCAAATCATTAATGGTGGGCAAACTTGTCTCGCCATAAAAAACACATTAGATGATTTGTCTTGTGAGTTATCGTTAGACGATTTGTCTCGTGAAATTGAGTTATCTTTTCAAAATACTTATGTGTTACTGCGCCTTTATGAATTAGATGAAACTGATGAGAATTTAGTACATGACATTACTTATGCCACTAATAGTCAAAATCCAGTTGATTTACGTGATTTAAAAGCCAACGATGCCATTCAACGAAAATTGGTACTTGGGATTAAAGATTTTGAGTATGAATACGAACGCAAACGTGATGATGTAGAGCCTGATGCACCTTATGACATCTCTTCACAAACTGCCGCAGAAGCTATTTTCGCTATTTGGCGATGTAAACCTCACCAACTTAAAGTAAATAGGGGAGATATTTTTGGTCATCCATTTTATGTAGAAATCTTCAATGATGAATTGAATGCAGCGCAACTTATCATCGCAGTACTCATCTTAAGAATGGTAAAAATGAAAAGTAAAACGACGAATATGGTTAATCCACCTTCATTTCTTCCTTATGCTGATTATTTTTTAGCCATGTTGATAGGAAAAATGTTGCTAGAAAAATTGGATATTTCTTTAGAAAAACTGGATCATCAAAACTTTGCACAAGCAAAAAATATACTTGATCATTCTATTCATAATTTTTATTCACAAGCCATCAACAAACTTAAAGAAGCACTGATAAAATTATATGGTGATCAAACAATAGCATTACAGCAACTTTCCGCGACTTTCCGCCGCGGGGATTTGTTAGAATTTCTCTAAAAACTGCACCAAGCAGAATTCTCATCGTTATACATAAATATTTAAGTCATTGATTTTATGGTAGGGTGTATAAACATTAGCGTCATAATACAACAAACCACCAAAACGGTGGATGACGCTCCGCTTATCCACCCTACATTCAGCTCATTTTGACTTGTGTATAACGATGAGAGCAAGGCTTGGTAACGAGAGGAGAAAACAGAAATGCGTCCACCATAAATATTTTTCACTTTTCACTTAAAATCCTGTCCATCCTTTAATAATATTTTTTCACTTTTCACTTTTCACTTTTCACTTAAATCTCAGTTATGCTATTTCCTACCTTAAATTTTGGTCTATTTTTCTTAGTGGTATTCTTTGCGAGTTGGTTTTTACACCATAAACCGCATTTTAGAAAATTCTTTTTACTATTAGCCAGTTACTTTTTTTATGGTTTTTGGGATTGGCGATTTGTTTTATTATTATTTATAAGTTCATTCTTGAATTTTTCAGCAGGCTATCTTATTGAAAATACGATAGGAAAAAAACGAAAACTGATACTTATCACCACTATCATCATTAATCTTAGTATTCTTGGACTTTTTAAATATTATGGATTTTTTATTGAATCGCTTGCAGAACTATTATTTACACTGGGAATAGAAAGAGATTTACCTTTTCTTGAAATCATTTTACCCGTTGGTATTTCGTTTTTTACTTTTCAAGGTATTTCCTATATTGTTGATGTTTATCGTGGTAAAATACGAGGAAACTATGCTCTGTTGGATGTTATGTTATACATTTCATTTTTTCCACAATTGGTTGCAGGACCTATTGTTAGAGCAGCGCATTTTATGCCACAACTTCAGGTTAAACCTGATCCACAAAATATTCTTGCTGCCATGGGTATCTTGCTTATCCTTTGGGGCATTTTTAAAAAAGCCATTATTGCCAACTATTTATCAGTTGATTTAGTCGATCCCGTATTTTTTGATCCAACACGTTATGGTTCAGTCGATTTACTGTTGGCATGTTATGGCTATGCTATCCAAATTTATTGTGATTTCAGTGCTTATAGTGATATTGCTATTGGTGTTGCGGCTTTGCTGGGCTACCACTTTCCTAAGAATTTTGATCAACCCTATCGGGCAGCCAGTTTACAAGAATTTTGGCATCGCTGGCATATTTCATTATCTACTTGGTTACGTGATTATCTTTATATCCCACTAGGTGGTAGCCAGCATGGCACTTTCAAAACTTATCGTAATATTTTCATTACTATGTTGCTTGGTGGACTTTGGCATGGTGCCGCATGGCATTTTTTGTTCTGGGGAACTTTTCATGGTATTGCTTTAATCATTGAACGTTTTGTGGGAGGCTTGTGGAAATTGAGAAAACATTTAAAAATAGTGCGTTATTTCATGATTTTTCTCGTTTTTCACTTTATTTGCTTTATGTGGATTTTTTTCCGTGCTGAAAATTTTGGTCTCGCTATGGATTTTATGACAGCATTCGGCAACTGGCAGACACCGACAACGCTGGCAAGCCCTTTTATTATCACAATGATTCTTCTAGGTATTAGCATCCACTTTACACCACCTCAAACATTATCAAAAATGGAAATGCTGTTTAATCGCCAATCCGTCATCGTACAAGGATTATTTATAGGATTTGTTATTGTTGCAATAGAAGCCTTTAGTACGGATGATATCGCGCCATTTATTTATTTTCAATTTTAGAAAAAAGCGGCAAGGAAAACATGATGTACACTACAAATTTGAGTAAACTATCTTATATACTAATTATTGCAGTACTTACTACTGCCATTTTTAATCCCGAAACTTTGGTGATATGGACTCAAAATTTACCAGTGAACCCTATTACTGATACCTTGCTTGAAGTGACTGAAAAATGGCGTGATTTAATGGATGGATTGGGATTAACAAAAGTATTTGATAAATTGCGTGAACTTTTCCGACTTTTTCAGGAAATGGATAGATAAGACACATAGCAGAAAATAATTTCTCGTCTCAACGCTCCAACGTCAATGCCATTGAGTTAAGTCTTGGAGTTCCAACCTTTAGGTTTGGAAGTATTTTTCTCGTTCCAACGCTCCAGCGTTGGAATGCCTACTATGACGCTCCAGCGTCATACTTTTCGTTTCAAAGAGAGTGACGCTGGAGCGTCACGATATGGATTCCAACGCTGGAGCATTGGAACCAGAAAAATTAGAACCAGAAAAAAACGCTGTAGCATTAAAACTAAAAAAAGATATTGGAACCAGAAAAAAACAAAAGAGGTATATTAAAAAATGTCTGAACAGAAGGAACCTTCAAAAAAGGAACAAGCTTGGATTGATGTCAAAAAACGTTTCCATCTTTCCAATAAACATATCCAAATGGCAAAAGAATTGCGTATGAACCCGAATAGGTTTGGCAACTCGGTTAATTACAAGCAAGAACATTGGAAAACAGCACTTTCCAAGTTGATCGAAAACTCTCATTTAAAACGCTTTGGAAAGCAAGAACCTGATGAACCCAAACAGGATGAAAATACCTAATATCTGACAAAAAGGGGATAATTAACAACAATGGAAATTCTAGGCATTGACATAGGTGGTTCGGGCATTAAAGGTGCGCCCGTCAATATTGATACTGGCGAATTTACGATGGAACGCCATCGTATTCCCACTCCCCAACCGGCAACCCCAGAAGCGGTAGCTGAAGTCGTTGCCGAAATTGTACAACATTTTAAATGGCAAGGAAAAATCGGTTGCACTTTCCCAGCTGTGATTAAAAAAGGTGTTGTTCACACAGCTGCCAATGTTGATCACACTTGGATTGGCACGAATGGAGAGCAATTAATAAGTGCTAAGACAGGTTGCCCTGTCTACTTATTAAATGATGCCGATGCTGCTGGTGTTGCAGAAATGGAATTAGGTGCTGGAAAAGAATATCAAGGCACAGTAATTGTTCACACATTCGGCACTGGTATTGGCAGCGCGATTTTCTTCGATGGACAACTCTTACCCAATACCGAATTTGGTCACTTAGAAATCCGTTGCAAAGAAGCCGAACATCGCGCTTCCGCCCAAAATCGCACTGATGAAGGATTAAAATGGAAAACCTGGGCTTGTCGCGTTAATGAATTTTTAGCACAAATGGAAACCTTATTTTGGCCAGATTTATTTATTATCGGCGGCGGTGTCAGTCGAAAGCATGAAAAATTTTTACCCTTACTCAAAACCCGTGCTGAAATTGTCCCCGCCCAAATGCAAAATCAAGCGGGTATTATTGGGGCTGCAATCGCGGCAGGTAAACAACTGGATAGCTAAAAAATGTCTGGAAACTCTTTTGGAAAACTCTTTACGGTAACTACCTTTGGAGAAAGTCATGGACCCGCTATCGGTGGGATT
Source organism: Candidatus Parabeggiatoa sp. HSG14 (assembly GCA_030378085.1). GTDB lineage: Bacteria > Pseudomonadota > Gammaproteobacteria > Beggiatoales > Beggiatoaceae > Parabeggiatoa. The sequence continues at coordinate 3,823 of JAUCGK010000201.1, read as the reverse complement.
GTTGACGGTTGTCCGCCTGGCTTGACATTAACGGAAGCCGATTTACAAATTGATTTAGATCGGCGTAAACCTGGCACTTCTCGACACACCACACAACGCCGTGAAGAAGATAAAGTTAAAATTCTTTCTGGTGTTTTTGAGGGAAAAACAACGGGTTGTCCTATTGGGTTATTGATTGAAAATACCGATCATCGTTCTAAAGACTATGGCAAAATTAAAACGCAATTTCGCCCTGGACATGCTGATTATACCTATCACGAAAAATATGGTATTCGCGATTATCGTGGCGGTGGTCGTTCATCTGCACGAGAAACGGCTATTCGTGTGGCTGCGGGTGCAATTGCCAAAAAATATCTTGATTTTGAATATGCCATAAAAATACGTGGTTATTTGGCACAATTAGGCACTTTAATACCGAATCCTGATAACTTTAATTGGGAAGAAATTAACCGTAATCCTTTTTTTTGTCCTGATGCGACTAAAATTCCTGAATTAGAAACTTATATGGATAATTTACGCAAAGAAGGTAATTCTATCGGAGCGCGAATTACCGTGATAGCGAATAATGTTCCTGTCGGTTTAGGGGAGCCTATTTTTGATAGATTAGATGCAGAAATTGCCCACGCGATGATGAGCATTAATGCTGTCAAAGGTGTAGAAATCGGTGATGGCTTCGATTGTATTGAACAAAAAGGCACAGAACATCGTGATGAAATAACTCCTGAAGGTTTTTTAAGTAATCACGCGGGTGGTATTTTAGGTGGTATTTCAACAGGACAAGATGTTGTTGCGAGTATCGCACTAAAACCCACATCAAGTTTACGATTACCAGGACGTACCATTAATATTGATGGACAACCTACGGAAGTCATCACAACGGGCCGTCATGATCCTTGTGTCGGAATTCGTGCTACTCCCATTGCGGAAGCCATGTTAGCGTTGGTATTGATGGATCATCTATTACGTCATCGTGCCCAAAATAGGGGAGTGCAATCTAAAACGCCTATTATTCCAAAGTACTAGGCTATAGACGTTCAGAAAAATAACTTCAAAAAACCTTCGAGGTTAAAGTTTTTGCACGCAAAAACTTTAACCTCGAAGACAGGTTTCTAAAACCTGTCAGGTTTGGTGTGTGAAATTATTTATGTGAAAAACTATAGAGTCCCTCGCAAAATAAATTTTGTACGTAGATATTCACTTTTGGAAGTGCAGTGCGTAACATCAGATATTAAGATAAATTACTGATTTTTTTTCATTTTCTTACCTTGGGCAGCTCGCTGTTTACGGATTTCTTTGGGATCAGCAATCAAAGGACGATAAATCTCTACCCGATCATTTTCACGCAGGGGCGTATTTAATTTACAAAGCTTGCCAAAAATACCTATTTTATTTTTGTTCAGATCAATTTCCTGAAATCTTAATAAAATATCAGAGGTTTCAATTGCTTGTTGTGCTGTAGTTCCAATAAAAACCTTTAACGGAATAACCATCTGTTCACCAGGTTTGGCATAAGCCACTTCAATTTGAATGCTATCAAGATTTTCCATGTAATTCATTAGCCCGTTGAACAAAAGCATCAACTAAAGTGTTTGCAATCTTGGTAAAAACAGGTTCCAAACTGATGCGTAGTAGTTTATTAGATATTTCAAATTCCATATTCAAAGAAATTTTACAGCCTGCATCTCCCAACTGTTGGAAATTCCAATGTCCTTCTAAATGACTGAATGGCCCTTCTAATAAACGCACTTCAATCGACTCATTCGGTTTAATAACATTAGTAGTGCTAAAAGATTTTTTCAAACCAACACTACCCATTTTAAGTGTTGCAACTATTTCGGATTCAGTTTGCGAGTGTATCGTCACTGACTTACACCAAGGTAGAAAATTAGGATAGTTGGCAATGTTATTAACCAAAGTAAACATTTCATCCGCTGTATAAGCTACTAAAGCTGTTTTCTGGATACGGATCATGAAAATACCCCTATAGCATTCAAGAATACTAAACCTACACCAAGTGGCGTGACATAACGTAATAAGAAACGCCAAAAACGGTAGCCCAAATTCTTGGAAGAGATTTCTAGTTCTTCTGTAACAATCTGATTTTTCATTAACCATGCGACAAAAATAGCAATAAATAATCCACCCAACGGCAGCATGATATTAGAGGTTAGATAATCAATGAGGTTAAAAAAAGTTTTATCTTGAAAAGCAGAAAACATAGACAACGGTTTAACATCACTCCAAATATTAAATGAAAAAACCGTTGCAAATCCAACGAGCCAAGCTGCTATACCACAACCTATCGTGGCACTAATACGACTAAATTTACCCGTTTCAACTAACCATGCAACAGCCGGTTCAATCAATGAAATTGCCGAACTCCAAGCAGCAAGTGCTAATAACACAAAAAATAATGTACCAAATAAAGTGCCATAAGGCATTTGTCCAAATGCAATGGGTAAAATTTTAAAGACTAATCCTGGCCCCCCATCTTCTGGTGATAAACCATTACTAAAAACAATGGGGAAAATGATAAGTCCTGCCAAAATAGCAACCAGCGTATCAGCCGCGACAACAGCCGCTGTTGTTTGTGCAATTGAGGCATGTTTAGGTAAATATGCCCCATAAACCATAATGGAACCCATTCCTAAACTTAAACTAAAAAAAGCCAATCCCATCGCAGCTAAAACCCCTTCTCCACTGAACTCACCTTTTGGATAGAACAATTTATGGAAATCGACATTAAACATAAACTGTACGCCTTCCATAAATTGAGGGGTACTCATGGCATAACCTAAAAGTATTAATAAAACCAAAAATAGTGCCGGCATCATCCAGCGCACTGCTCGTTCCAATCCTCCTTGTACCCCGCCTGCAACCATTATTATCGTAATAACTAAAAATAATGTGTGCCACATAATCAGACGTAAAGGATCGCCCACCAATTCACCAAATCTCGTTGCCACAAAATCAGTGACTTCTTTGGTCGTATTCAAGTCATTAACGGCAGTGAATGTCCCTTGCGCTAAACGCGGAATATAATCTAATGCCCAACCTGCAATGACACTATAAAAAGACAAAATCAAAAAGCCCGCAACAACACCAGACCACCCTAACACTTGCCACCATTGAGAACGCCTCGCTTCCTGGGCAAGATGCCGCATACTGTTAATAGGACTACTGCGCCCGCGTTTTCCCAACAACACTTCAGCCATCATCACTGGAAAGCCAATTAAGGCAATACACAATAAATAAACAATAACAAATGCCCCACCGCCATATTCCCCAGTGATATATGGAAATTTCCAAATATTTCCTAACCCCACAGCAGAACCAGTTGCCGCAAGAATAAAGGCTAAGCGCGATGACCATTCGCCATGTATAGAAGTTTTTGGTATGTTCATTTCTCCTCTTCCTAATTATTCTGGATTTAGCACGATTTAAAAATAACGATAATGAGTTGGAGTACAAACTTTAGTGTGTTCGATCCCAAGATAAATCTCTCATCGTTATACATAAGTTGAAATGTAGGGTGGGTAGAGGTACGCAACGAAGTAACGGAACGTTCAACCCACCGATTCGCCAAGATGGTGGGTTGAACGTTCCGGAACGAAGTTGCGCTATCGCTCTACCCACCCTACGAAATATACTTTTATTTCAAATATTTAAATATTTGTGTATAACGATGAGAGATAAATCTTGGACTCCATGACTCCATTGAAATAAAACTGTAGAGAATATCAATAGAGAACGGAACAATTTTTGCCTATATCCATAATTTATTGTTATTTAAAATGTTTTTAATTTCCAAGGAAATAGCATT
>JAUCGK010000200.1 GCA_030378085.1 Candidatus Parabeggiatoa sp. HSG14 | reverse complement strand
ATTATTTTTATCACTTTTATCATTTTATCACAAGGCTAATATGAAAAAAACCACTTTTTCTATCGCTTTATTATTGCTCTGTTCTCACAGTCATGCCATTGATATTCCTGATGTACACCCGAATATTGTTGAGGAAAATGGAAGCCTCGTCTTTGTAGGGGAAGGTAATAAATATCCCTTAATACCCGATAGAGCTAAATATACCTTGGATCAATTGGTAGGCAATCCAATAGGGACAAAAAGCGGTATTAAGTTTGATTTTGGCAACATTAACGGTAGGCTTTATTATGGCTTTATCAAACAGGGAGATGGGCGTTATCCACAACCCGTTTTTTATAGATTTCCTTCCATTATCCAAAATGGGCAAGCCAGCCTTGAAATTTTAGGTAATTTGGGAGGTAGGTATGACATGATTGGTTGGACAGAAACGGGGGAGGGTACGCTTGGTTATCGAGTGGTAAAGAATAATGGTGTTATTCTTTATGATGGTAAGATCGCTTTTATTGGTAAGAGCCCTTTTAAAATCAATACTGCTTCTATTATTGAAGGGCCTTTTATCAATTTTGCTGAAAAGGGTGTCTTTCATAATGCTGTCCGTGTCTCCTTTGATACTTTGAAGAAGACAACGGTTACTATTGTTGTTCACAATACAGCAGATGATAGCAAGGTTTACACCTTTAAAGCCAAGATTCCTGACACTCATCATGAAATCGCGTTGTCAGGATTAATGCCAAATACTGCTTACTCATATACCGTGACAGCCAATAGTGGCAACCACGTTTATAAACAAAGCCATTTTTTCAAGACAGCACCTATCCCTGGTAGTAGAACTCCCTTTGTTTTTTCGTATGCCAGCGATTCACGCCAAGCGCAAGGGGGGGGAGAACGAAACATTGTAGGTGCTAATGCCTATATCATGAAAAAAATTGCGGCCCTTAGCCTGTTTAAAAATGCGGCTTTTATGCAATTCACTGGCGACATGATAAATGGCTATAAAAACAATATTGAACAAACCAAAGTAGAATACCGTAATTGGAAACGGGCTATTGAACCTTTCGCGCATGGTATGCCAATTGTAACCACTATGGGTAATCACGAAACAGTGATGCACATTTTCAAAGCGAGGTTTCTTTTTTATGGAATGTCAATTGACCGTTTTCCTTATGAAACAGAATCTGCTGAAGCAGTATTTGCCAGTCAATTTGTGAATCCTACAAATGGCCCTCAAAGCGAAGATGGCGCGATTTATGACCCTAATCCCAATCAACAAGATTTTCCAAGCTATCAGGAAAATGTTTTTTATTACATTTATGATAATGTCGCGATGATTGTCTTAAATTCTAATTACTGGTACGCACCATCACTTGCAAACTATCCCCAATCGGGTGGCAATCTTCATGGCTATTTAATGGATAAACAATTGGAATGGCTAGAAAGCACGATGACTCAATTGGACACGGATAACCGCATTGATTTTGTTTTTGTGACACATCATACCCCAGCTTTTCCTAACGGTGGGCATGTCGCAGATGACATGTGGTATAATGGCAACAATCAACCAAAGGCAGTCGTCAAGCATTCCCCTAACGGCAATAATCTGATACAACGCGGCATTATTGAACAACGAGATAAATATTTGAAAATTGTGATGAAGAGTCAAAAAGGGGTTGCCATGTTGACGGGAGATGAACACAATTTTAATTGGCTCATGATTGACAAGCAAACCAAAATTTATCCAATAGGATGGAATAAAGCAGATATTAGAAAGGATAAATATTTTCGCTCACTTTATCAAATCAACAACGGTGCAGCAGGCGCACCTTATGCCGCCCAAGAAAAAACACCTTGGAGCGAACATGTGCGGAACTTCACAGCTCAAAATGCACTGGTATTTTTTCATGTGCATGGAAATATTTTGCAAATGGAAGTCCTTAATCCAGACACATTGGACACAATAGTACCATTACAAGTGCTTTCTTTGAGTAAGCATTGAGATAGAATTGCCAGGTTTTCAAAACCTGGCAGGTTTCTGGATTTAAAATCAATCGACACGCACTGGAAATTGGTTTTTAACCCGATCTTCAAAATAATAAGTTAATGCTTCACGCACAAACCGAAATGAGATTTCTTCCCAAGGAATTTCCTCTTTAGTAAAGAGTTGTACATCTAAACTTTCAATACCGGGCGCAAATTTTAAATCACATAATTGTCCCAAAAAGATCATAGAAACACTTTTCTGGGAACTGCTAACAATTAAGTATAATTGCAATTGCTTGACATTTGCGCCTGCTTCTTCCCAAGTTTCACGGATAGCACCTTCTTTTACGCTTTCATCTTTTTCCATATATCCCGCCGGTAATGTCCAAAAACCGGAACGGGGTTCAATAGCGCGTTTACATAAAAGCACCTTGTCTTCCCATATTGGTAAACAACCGGTAACAATTTTAGGATTTTGGTAATGAATAGAGTGACACTTTTCACACACAATACGAGAACGAGTATCTCCCTCTGGTACTTTTTTGATTAATTGTTTTGAACCACATTGGCTACAATAATACATTTTTCTCCTTAAAAAACAAAAATTTAATACTCACTATTTGCTTAATAAAAAAAGGATTTAATAATTTGCAAAATTTTGGTGCAAACCTGACAGGTTTTTAAAACCTGTCAGGTTTCAACTTTCGTATTTTATTAAATCCTCAGTACCTTTAGTGAAATATAGCATATAATCCATTTGATTGCTTTGGTGTAAATCCTTTATTATTTGATGTTACGCAGACAGCTTCCAAACTGGAGTGCAAAATTCATTTTGCCAACTTAGAGTGCAACCCTTTGCAAAATAAATTTGGCACGAAGATATAGCGTTTCCCGATTGGATAAAGTACAACCTCCCCTAAATCCCCTCCTTAAATTAAGGAGGAGATTTGTACCTGACGCAATCGGGAAAGGCTATATTCACTTTTGGAAGTGCAGTGCGTAACATCAGTTATTATATACAATCCTTAGTAGTTCTCGGTTTTTTGAAATTTTTGTAAATGGCTCAATTTCAGTTGTGCTTTAATTCGTGCTAAGACTTCTTCTAATTGAAAGGGCTTTGTGATGTAATCTACAGCACCTACTTCAAATCCTTTGACTTTACTAGAAGTATCCGTTAAAGCCGTCATAAAAATAATAGGAATGTCTCGTGTTTTTTGATCCGCCTTGAGTTGTCGACAAGTTTCATAACCATCCATACCAGGCATCATAATGTCTAGCAGAATTAAATGTGGTGTCTTTTTTTGAACAATATCTAAGGCTCTTTCTCCCCTGTTAGCAATTAAAAGCTTAAAGTTATTTTGGGTGAGCATATGTTGCAATAAACGTATATTGCCAGGACTATCGTCCACAATGAGAATGCTGGGTGTAAGTGGCATTATCCTCTCTAGAATTTTCTGACAACGTTCTAAATAGATTTGGGCTGCTTTATCTTTTTTGTTAATTTCTAAAACTTTTCCAAAAAAAGGATGTGCATCTTGGTATTTTTTACAATGATAAAGCACAAAACCTTGTTCAAATTCATCGCGTGTTTGGTCTTTCAGCGTCAAACTTTCAGGAAAATCTGCGTTGTACACTTCATAAACGGTCACCTCTTCTGTTTTTCCTTTGACTTTTACTGCGTCAATAACACGAATGTGATATCCCTGAAGCTCGGTTAATTTTTTGTAAGTTGATTCAGTAATTAATAAAGGTGTACCGTAGGTTTTTGTTAAACCTTCTACCCGGGAAGCAACATTCACTACATCAGCAATCACCGTCCCATCCATGCGATTTTGACCGCCTACAGTACCTAGCATCAAAGGTCCTGCATTTAAGCCAATACCAATCCGAATTTTTTGATAGCCCGCTTTTTGTCGTCCTTCGTTATAGTTATCCAGCTTTTTCAACATAGCAATTCCAGCCCGTACAGCATCATCAGGACTGGTTGGAAACAGTGCCATAATCGCATCACCAATATATTTATCAATAAAACCATGATGTTCGCTAATAACCGGTTCCATTTGACTTAAGTAGGAATTAATAAAGTCAAAATTTTCCTGGGGAGTCATGCTTTCTGAAATAGTGGTAAAGTCCCGAATATCAGAAAATAAGACGGTGATTTCTTTTTCAACTTGATCACCTAAATTAACATCAATCACTGTATTTTTGTCTAAAAGACTTAAAAATTCACGAGGCACAAAACGTTCATAAGCGGTGTTAAGTTTAAAGAGTTCTTCAGTGAATCTTTTTTGGGTTTCAATGGCTTGTTTACGTTCGGTGATATCTTGCAGTGTGTTAATGGTATAAACAATTTCTCCCGCTTCGTCAAAGATAGGGGAACCCCACATTTCTAAAGGGATTATTTTGTCATTTCGATGAATTTCTATATCTTCAATTGTTGAATATTCACCTCCTAATGCCCGTACAATAGGTAATTTTTCTGTGGGGTAAGGCTGTTCGGAGTCAACAATATAGAATTGACAAACTGAAACAATTTCTTCAGTTGTCGCAGTAAGTTCGCCTTCTTTTCCTAAAAGCCGTTTTGCTTTTTGATTGTGGTAGAAAAGTGTGCCACTACTATCAAGAATTCCGATACCCACTGGTACAGATTCAAGAAATTGCGTGAGTCTATTTTTATTTTCAATAGCAAGGCGTAGCGTTTCCGCTTTGAGTTGCAAAATGTGCAGATGGGTTTTAATGCGAACCAAAAGTTCATCTTTGGAAACCGGTTTAGTTAGATAGTCATTGGCTCCTGATTCAAAGCCTACTACTAAATCGGAAACTTGCGTTTTAGCAGTTAACAAAATAATGGGCAGTTCATTGGCTTGCCAGGTTTCACGAATTTTTTGAGTGACTTCATAGCCACTCATTTGCGGCATCATGATATCCAGCAAGATTAGATCAGGTTTATTTCCGCCTTCAATAATTGCCAAAGCCTCTATACCGGATTCAGCCTGAATAGTTGTATAGTTTTGTAATGACAAATGGTTGAGGATGACTTGCCGATTAACAGGTTCATCATCCACAATCAATATAGTAAACTCGCCTTGTGTAAGTGCGATGATGGGTTCCGGTAGTGTCGTTATTGAGGTGTTTCCAGCTAAAGCAGTTTGGGTAGGCACTAAATTTTGAGAGGAAGGATTCACTGAGGCAATCGGCGGAATATCATGCAAAATCTTTTTATTATAACTTGATAAAACATCGACATTTGGAGTAGATATAAACTCTTTATGCGGTAAAGCTGCTAAAGACAAGCCTTCATGTGGTGAGATAGGCGTTGCACTTCCAGGGAGTAAAGCTGTAGCAGGTATCAATTCATTAGTCGGTAAAGTTTGACGACTCGTCATTGCTTGTTGTGCTAAATCAACATCATCTTCGGAAAGTGGTAAAGTAAAAGTAAATTGTGAGCCTTTACCGACTTGTGATTGTACTTGCATTTCTCCCTTATGCAATTGGACTAATTGTTGAGTCACTGCGAGTCCCAAACCAGTACCTCCATAATTCCTTGATGTTGATCCGTCACCTTGTTCAAAAGCTTCAAAAATTGTTCCTAATTTGTCTTCAGGAATACCAATACCTGTATCTGAGACGGTGATGGCTAATTGGGAATTGGAGTTACCCCCTTCAACAATTTTAGCAGAAATTTCTACAGTTCCGCTTTCAGTAAATTTGATGGCATTGCCAACAAGGTTGTACAAAATTTGTTGTACTCGATTTTCATCGGCATTAACTTGTGATAAATCTGAAGGAATTGCATTGACAAGTTGTACTTTTTTGTGACCTATAAGGGGTTGGCTGAGAGTTAGTACTACTTGAGCGATGCTGCGTATGTCAATGGTTTTAATTTGTAAATCAAATTCTTGTTTTTTTAATTTAGAAAAATCCAAAATATCATTGACAAGATTAAGGAGACGGTGTCCACTTCCCGCAATCATGCTTAAGTTTGAGTGGAGTATTTGAGTGATTGGCCCAGCGGCACCATCAATTAAAGATTCGGCAAGCCCAATAATGCCGTTAAGGGGAGTACGTAACTCATGTGAAGTATTGGCTAAAAATTCATCTTTTAATCTATCAGTTTCTTTTAATTGAGCAGCAATTTCTTTTTCACGTTCCAATTCTAATTGTTTTTCGTACAACTTTTTTCGCTGGATTTGGATATAGTTAAAAATAATTACTAAAATAGCGAGGACATAAAAAGTGTATGCCCACCATGTTTTCCAAAAAGGGGGGAGTACGGTGATTTTTATACTTGTTCCGTCTTCATTCCAAATTTTATCATTATTTGATCCTTTGACACGGAAAGTATAAGTACCGGTAGGCACACTGGTATAGTAAGCATTACGTCGTGTACCACTATTATTCCACTCATTTTCAAGCCCCACTAATTTATAAGCGTATTCATTTTTTTCCGGTTGTAAAAAATTTAATGCCGCAAATTCAAAAGAAAAAAACGATTGTTTATAAGACAATGTAATTTCTTGAGTAACATTGATGTGTTGTTGTAAAGGTGAGTTGTCACCGATGGTAACAGGTTGATTAAAAATTTTAAAATCGGTAATCATAATTGGAGGGACGTAAGGATTATCTGTAATGTTTTCAGGATAAAAAACGTTAAAACCATTTATGCCCCCAAAAAAAAGCTCACCACGATTATTTTTATAATAAGCAGTTCTAAACTCATCGTTTTGTAGCCCATCCAATATATCGTAATTTCTAAATGTAGCAGTGGTGGGATTAAATTGAGATATTCCTTTATTGGTGCTGAGCCAAAGATTTCCTTGATTATCTTCTAAAATACCGTTAATCACATCATTGGGTAAGCCATCTTTTTCACGGTAATGCGTAAAAGTTTCTGTTTTTGGATCAAATTTATTTAATCCTCCACCCAGGGTACCAATCCACAATACGCCGGTTATGTCCTCATGGAGGGCAAAAACTTCATTATGACTTAAACTATTGGAATTTTGTGGGTCATGAAGATAAGACATAAACTTATTTTGTTCACGTTCAAATTTATTTAAACCCCCTTCTTGAGTACCAATCCACAGTCTATGGGTGCTATCCTCATAAATAGATAAAATGCTATTTCCACTTAAGCTATTTGGAATTTGTGGATCATTTTGATAATGCACAAATTTTTCTGATTGGCGATCAAATTTATTCAGCCCCTCCCGTGTACCAATCCAAAATGTACCCGTACTATCTTCATAAATGGCTCTCACATGATCATCACTTAAACTATTAGGATTTACCGGATTATGACGATAATGTATAAATTGGTTTTGTTGACGATCAAATTTGTTTAATCCTCCCCCATAAGTACCTACCCACAACGTTTTGTTATGATCTTCATAAATTGACCAAACTTCGTCGTGGCTCAAGCTATTGGGATTTTTTGGATCGTAAAAATAATGAGTTACTTTTTTGCGACTTGGATCAAATTGGTTTAGCCCACCCCCTAGTGTGCCAATCCACAGTACACCAGTGCTATCCTCATAAATGGACGAAATGGTGTTATGACTTAAACTGTTTGGATTTTGTGGATCGTGCGAGTAATGGATAAATTTGTCTTTTAGGCGATCAAATTTATTAAGGCTACCACCATCGGTGCCAATCCATAATGCGCCTGCTCGATCTTCATAAATAGACATTACATAGTTGTTACTTAAACTATTAGGATTACTTGGATCATAAAAATAATGCACAAACCGATTTTGTTCTCGATTAAATTGGTTAAGTCCATCATCCGTACCAATCCATAGATTACCAATACTGTCTTCAAAAATTGACCATATAATATCGTTACTTAAACTATCAGGATTTTGTGGATCGTAAACATAATGCACAAATGTATTTTGTTCACGATTAAATTGATTAAGCCCGCCACCACTGGTACCAATCCACAATTTTCCAGCACTGTCTTCATAAATCGCGCTCACATGATCATTACTCAGACTGTCTGGATTTTTGGGATCGTTTTGGTAACGTACAAATTTATTTTGCTCTCGGTTAAATTTATTTAAACCCGCACTATCGGCACCAATCCACAGCGTATGAGTGCTGTCTTCATAAATCCGCCAAACGGCATCACTACTTAAGCTCTCAGGATTTTGCGGATCATTTTGATAATGCACAAATTTATTTTGATCACGATCAAATTTATTTAAACCGTTATAAGTGCTAATCCATAAAATGCCCTTAAAATCTTCATAGATGGATAAAACGGTATCGCTACTCAAACTATTGGGATTTTGTGAATCATGACGATAATGAATAAATTTATCTCGTTGACGATCATACTTATCTAATCCTCCTCCATCAGTGCCTATCCACACATCCCCCTTTGAATCTTCATAAATAGTATAAATAAAGCTATTACCTAAACTATCTGGATTTTGTGGATCGTGCCGATAATGCGTAAATGTATAACCATCGTATTTATTTAAACCATCTTGAGTACCAAACCACATAAAACCTTGATTATCTTGCAAAATAGCATAAACAGTACTCTGAGATAAGCCATCTTTACGAGAAAGATGCTCAAATTTAATCTCTTGTTGTTGTGCATATCCTGGTACAGATAAATTGACTATTCCCAGAATAAAAAAAATGAGTTTAAAATATATTTTCATTATGTAATTTTTTAATTATAAATTTAGATTTCATGTAGGGTGGGTTTCGCTATAGCGTATCCACTAAAAAGACAAGCTAAAAAAATCAACGAGTTAAAAAAGTCAAGTATTATGGTATCTTTTCAAAAAGTGTGGGTAAACTTACTCAAACCTGACAGGTTTTGGAAACCTGTCAGGTTTTTTCCACAGAATTTAGAGAAGATACGTATTATGTTTAGTTATAAATTCTTCCAATGGGATATTTTAAAGATACTTTAATTCTACTTTTTTCTGGACTCTAGACGCTAGCTCAATGCTATTAAGTTAAGGGAGTTTCTTCAGGCAATCACAAGTAATTTCAGCTATAAATCAATAGGTTATATAGGAAAAATCCTTTATGGTTGCTCTGAATTTAATGGATTGAACTGATGCGTGGGAACGAAAAATCATATTAAAATAATATACCTAAATATTTATGTATAACGATTATTGAGCTGCTTATATCAAAAACTATAGGTAGAGATAAAAGGGTAACATGGAGTCCAAACCTTTAGGTTTGGACTCCTTTCGATAATTATGTTCAATAGTATTTTGATTCTGATTATAACGAATTTTGGGGACACCCGATCCCCCCAACCCCCCGTACACAGGGGGAAGTCCCAAAATAGAAAAATTAAAGCAAAGTATCGAATGATGTTTGGTTCCACCCGTGTACGGGGGGGTGTCCCCAAAATCTGTTACAATCAGTTTTGATTTATAAAATATTATTTTTTATCCTCGTTACTAAATTGGTAATAGGATAAATTTATAAAAATTTTACTGATTA
>JAUCGK010000199.1 GCA_030378085.1 Candidatus Parabeggiatoa sp. HSG14 | reverse complement strand
AAATAATGATGAAAAATAACTTTTTACTACACTCATAATCTTAAAATTCTTTGATATGATTAAAATTTAAGGTTAAGTTTTTTAAATTATTAATTTAAAAATTTTTGTATGTTACCTTTTATTTAAAGTGAGTGCTTGAACGAAATCATTTTATATAAAAAAGCTGTCATTTCTAACCTCACTGTCATTGACTAAGGACTTTCAAACCTAAAGGTTTGAACTCCAAGACTTAACTCAATGGCATTGATTTCTAGTCTAGCATCGCTACGAAATATTTTGACTGTCAATATATTTAAAATTTTTCCTAAGGAACGAGGATTTTATAAAATCCCAAATTAAGGATTTAATAATGTCTACGTTTAAACCCTTACCACCTATCAGTTTCCTATTGAATGTTAAGTACAACGAATCACATGGATAAACGAATATTAATTTTAATTTATATTCCTAAACCGTGGTGTTTTTAATTCGTTTATCCACGTAATTCGTTGTACTAAACTGATAGGTGGTAAGGTTTAAACCTGACAGGTTTTCAAAACCTGTCAGGTTTGACTTTCGTTATACAAACTATGCCATAAAAAGGATATTGTGAAAAATTTGGTAGAAAATTCTCCCAATCTTTTGTAGTATGGGGAGGATAGCATAATGATTTTTCTGGATGGATATTATTTTAAGAGATAACACTGGAAATAATATTATGTAGCTCGTTGATATCTAAATTTATTTTAAAGGACTAGCATTCAATTTATTTACTTCTACATAATTTATTGATTGTTATGTCTTTCATGGAGATTAACTCACAATGAAATATTTACAAATATTTACTCTCGCATCTTCAGTGGCATTAATAGCCACTTCAGGCGTGGTTCAAGCTAAAGTACCTTCGATAGCTTATAATTCACAAAACATCACGTTGAATAATGCTCAGTGTTTAAATCAAGCTAAGAGCGCGATGAAAAAAGCCGGTTTTTCTGTGTTGACTAGAAAATCCTTGGTTGTTGGCAGTCACAAAGATGAGTATAAGGCGACAATTGTTTGCGAAATTGCCAAAAAAATGGCGTTTTTCGTTGTGAGTGGTACTGATTTCAGTAAGGCTCAGAAGTTGAATAATGCACTGAAGAAGAACTTCAGCACAGCGAAAAGTAGCAGTAATAGTGCTAAAGAAGAAGGTAATGTTCTTACCACATCTTCTCGCAGATCTCAAGCGAGTAAAACTCCCTCCATTTCTTATAACTGGCAAGCAAGCAGTTCCCAGTGTTTAAACAATGCCAAAGCTTCAATGAAAGCTGGAGGATTTTCGGTAACGACTGGAAAATCCTTTGTTGTTGGAGCAAACAAAGAGGGCTACAAAGGCTTAATCCTCTGTATTTCTTCTAAAAGAATGGCTCTTTTCAGTGTGAGTGGTGCCGATTTCGCGAAAGCCGGCAAATTGACAGCTACGCTTAAAAAGAACTTCAACACAACTAAGAAAGGTAGCACTTCCACTTCAAATTCTTCAGCCATCACAGCACCTTCTCTATCCTACAACTGGCAAAACATCAAGCCAAGCATGACACAATGTTTAAACAGTGCTAAGGCTTCAATGAAGAAAACTGGTTTTTCGGTAAAAACGACAAAATCCTTAGTTGTTGGAGCCTCTAAAACTGATTATAAAGGAGTAACCCTTTGTATTCCTTCCAAAAGGATAGCAATTTTCCTTGCCAGCGGTGCAGACTTTAGTAAAGCCCAAAAATTAGCGGCCACCCTTAAGAAAAACTTTTAGTTTGGCAATGTCATATTAGCTTGACAATGTGTCACTATCATTCTTTGTACTTCCTGTCCAAAGAGCCTTGCTATTAAATGTAATATGACTTAAAAACTTAAGTTTCTTAAATCAATACCTTTGTCAATAAAAAAAATTGTGTGATGACAATAGTTTCAGGAAATTGTACCTTAATTCCTGAAACAACAATTTCTGATATTGGCGAAGGTGTTGTTGAAGAAATTTGTTTTCCTTCTCAATATTATTTTCAATAAAATCAACTTATTTCAAGATAAGTACTGAGACATTAAGTTTTCAGGTTTTTTAAATTCTCTAAAATTTTCCTAATCCCTGTTTTATATAACTGATGTTACGCAGATAGCTTCCAAACAGGAGTGCAAAATTCATTTTTCCAACTAGAGTGCAACCCCTCGCAAAATAAATTTTGCACGCCAACCGCTCGCAAAATAAATTTTACACTCCAACCGACTCGCAAAATAAATTTTACACTCCAAGCGACTCGCAAAATAAATTTTACACTCCAATATTCACTTTTGGAAGTGCAGTGTGTAACACTAGTTATTTAAAAAAGTGGAAAAGGCATCTGAAAAAATCCCTGTTTATTCCTGATTTCGTATTCAAATACTCCAAAATCAAAAATAATGTATAAATATATAAGCTTTGTATTATTAGTAGGTTGCCTGTTTAATAGCTCAATTCAGGCTGAATCCCTATTAGAACTTTATCAGTTAGCTGAACAAAACGATCCTCAACTAAAAATTGCTAACTCTGAACGCCTTCTCACTTTGGAAAAAAAGCCTCAAGCGCGTGCGCCATTACTACCACAAGTAACATTAACTGCTAATCTTGCTGAAAATTGGAACAAAGATGAAGGTGCTTTTGGTGGTGGTAGCAGAGAAAGTACTAGCGGTGGTTACAATGTTTCTCTTAGTTATGCACTTTATAGACGCGATCTCAAAATTCAACTAAAACAGGTTGATAGTCTAATTCAACAAAGTGAAGCGAATTATGAAAGTGCTAAACAAGCTTTGATGGAACGGGTAGCCACTCGGTATTTTGCAGTACTCGCTGCCAAAGATAATTTGACATTTGCACAAAGTGCACAAAAAGCTTTTAAACGGCAATTGGATGAAGCACAACTGCGTTTTGAAGTGGGACTGATTGCTATCACTGATGTGCAAGAAGCGCAAGCAGGTTATGATTTAGCAGTGGCTGAGGAAATTCAAGCGCAAAATGAACTAGATAATGCTTATGAAGCCTTGCGTGAGATAACGGGTAGTTACCATCAACTATTAGCAACATTAAAAGAAGATGCGCCTTTACTGGTACCAGAACCCGCAAAGATTGATCCATGGACAGAATCTGCATTGGAAAACAATCCCCAAATTAAGGCGACACGGTATGGTGTAGAAACAGCCCGTAAAGAGATTGAAAAACAACGTGCTGCTAATTTACCCACGGTTGATTTGGTTGGCAAACATGGCTATAATGATGTTTTTAGAGGGGATGATAATCCTTTTGGAAATAAAGCGATAAGTAATAGTATTGGTGTCCAACTCAGTTATTTCTTTTACGAAGGAGGCGCAATCCGCTCTCGAATTAAAGAAGCACAACAACGCCATGTTCAAGCACTTGATAGACTAGAACAACAACACCGCAGCACTCAATTACAAACTCGTCAAGCTTTTTTAAATTTGTCGTCCAGTATTAGTCGGGTGAAAGCACTTAAACAAGCGTTAGTATCAACAGATACTGCTTTAAAAGCCATACAAACGGGTTTTGAATTGGGAACTAGGACATCAGTCGATGTTGTTAATGCACAGCGTGATTTACTCAATGCACAACGCAATTACTCAGGTGCTCGTTACGCTTATGTGCTTAACACATTACGATTAAAACAAGCAGCTGGTTTAATCAGTGTTGAAGATCTTACAGCTATCAATGGCTGGCTTACTCAATAATTGATGTTTGAAATGCCCAAACCTAAAGGTTTGAACTCCAGTCTCCGCCAGAAATCCTATTTTTCAAAAATGTTAAAAGATTAAGGATAACGTGGAGTCCAAACCTTCAGGTTTGGCAAACCTATCAGAAAAAATAAAAAGGAAAATTAGCCTTTTTCCTTCCCTATTTTTTCCCTTCATTTACTCTTTTTCCCAATGAGAATACTGATTGGTATTCACAGATCGCTTAAACCAATAAGATAAGTCCTTGATTAAAAAATCTTGAACAGACATATATTCAGAACCATCCACAGAAAAGCTTAAACCCACCATACCATTCATAATATTAAGAGAGCCAGAACATAGATAAATGTTCTCATCTGCCAATCGTAAGCTACGAAAGCATTCTAACACTTGTTGAACATCTTTTATAGAAATCACTGCGTTGTTAGAATAATCCTGCCTCGGATAAATAAGGTACATATTCGAGTCAAGCAATTGTTCCACATCATAAAGACGATATTGATACGGCTCATCTATTTGCCACAACTGTGCAATAGCACTCGCGTAATGCAAAGTACAATGAAACACACCATGTTCATTAATGAGTTTGCTTAATATCCCCTGAATATCATTGAGATATTTATCAACAAGACTGGTGACACGATGCCGTCGGAAAGGTTTAGAAGATATTTCGCAATGCTGTTGCCGGAAGGGTGTAAATTTAGAAGGGATAATAGGCACAGGCAGACAACGAAGATCAAAATCTGCTACTAAAAATCCTAAAAACTGTTGCTCATCAATCACTGGTTGCACAGCACTAATACAATGCCCCTTTGTGGTTTGACTTATATAGACGGACGATAACATAAGATGCTGTTTAGGATATAAACTAACGGAATAAGGTCGTCTTGATAAATCTTGATCACGATAGGTGGTGTCAATACCATTCACATTGATATTAGAACTCATTTGTTTACCAGATTTATCGACCACATAAACCAGATGGCAATGTGGAATTGAAGTAAAATGCTTGTTTAATGTTTTATCCAGATTCTCTAAATCTGACCAAATGAGTACACAAATTTTAGATAAGTTCAACATTGAAGGTTCAAATAAGTCCTTCAACATTTCTCGTTGTTCTTTTGTTGTTTGTTTCATCCACATTTTTTATTATTCTCCCTTAGGAATGAGGATTTAATAACTTCCAAAACGCTTGAACCAAACCTGACAGGTTTTCAAAACCTGTCAGGTTTAAACGTGGACATTATAAAATCCTCATTCCTTATCATTTTTTTCCTTTAAACAATGCCAACGCTTGCAAACAACGCTCATGGTGTTCTTTACCTGTATGAGGTTCAAAAGTGTAACCCGGTATTTTCAAACCATATCGCGCTCCTTGACTTTCGGCAACCAATATCCATAAACACAATTGTGATAATGCTGCTTCTAAATCATTAAACATACTGACATCATCCCAAGTGAACCAAACTTGTACTGTATTCATACCGCCAAATTGTTTAATCATCCATTCTTGTTCCCGCGCTACTGCTTTCCAATCAACATGTCGTGGCGAATCTCCCTGTTGATAATGACGATAACCTATAAAATCTTCACCACCGCCATCACGAGGTTTATCTTCTCCCCTATTTTCGGACTGTTTGCCTGATGGTAAAGTTTTGTGTCCAAGTGGCTGAGGATAAACCAAAGTAGAAATATCTAAGTGTATATAAGCCCAAGCATGAAAAAGTCCTAACGGAAAACGACTATATACCATTATTTGCCCTAAGAAAACTCGTCCACGCTGTGTGGTGGGAATGGGAATAATAAGACTTACACGCTGATTTGTAGGTAAGTCTATTTTTGGTTTTGGATTTTGGATTTTGGATTTTGAGTTTTCAGTGATTGAATGCCAAACCAAACCATAGCGAGCCGTTTGTCCCCGATTATCTAGCCATAACTGAAACGATACCGTTTCACCAGCAAACACTGGAGCAACTTTACCCACTTCTATACGCAACCCCAATAAAGTACGATGTGTATGTAAAATAGACACAATTGCCATACTCCCTAATAAAAAGGTCAATGCATAGCCCATACTATTATTATAATTCATAGAACCAAGTAGCATGACAAATAATACCAAAGCAAACATCAAACCTGCCTGTGTTGGTAAAATATATATTCGTCGTCGCTCAAGTACAAGAGGGCTGGGATCAATTATTGTACGATGGGAAAAAAAATGCCATTTACCCGTGCTATTTGAATTTTCAGAAGATTGTAAAGTG
The DNA here is from genome assembly GCA_030378085.1 of Candidatus Parabeggiatoa sp. HSG14. GTDB lineage: Bacteria > Pseudomonadota > Gammaproteobacteria > Beggiatoales > Beggiatoaceae > Parabeggiatoa. The sequence continues at coordinate 3,465 of JAUCGK010000199.1, read as the reverse complement.
TGTGTTGTCATTTTTTTTAAAATTTATAGCAAGATAAAGTTATAACTAAAAACTGTTTAAGGAGTCCAAGATTTATCTTGGAAAAATCCAAACTAAAGTTTGGACTCCTCAATCCTAGCCGTCAAGATAAGAGGTTTTGACACGACTTAAAAATTATTCATGATCTTTTTTAGGGGGGAGAGGAATTTGAGGATCGGCCTTTTTTCAAATCAGCATAAATAAAAATCCATAGTCCTAACCAACAGAGTAATATCCCTTCAAGAATAAAAGTATAAAGCAGGGGAGAATTCCAAGATTTTGGTCCCAATTCCCAAAAAAAGCCAAGAGCGACTAAACCTGATAAACAGAACATTACTTCATCGATTAACAGTTGGAATTTCTTACGAAGTTTTCGCCAATTATCATCTCGGTGCGCTATTTCCCAGCCAAAAAGTAATTCGGGTTGCTCATTGACAAGTTTACCCACTTTTTCTGTCATGGTGAGTCGTATGTATCTGCCAATGGCTGTAATCTTTTCATCATTGACTAAATACGTCCAACCCAAGATTAGACACACCCAAGGCAATACTAGAAAAGTATAATAATGCTGTGATGGATTACTTATTGTGTAAGAAATAACGCCACCAAAAGCAGCTAATGTTACATATAGCAAATTATCCCGAAAACGCATCCGCGTAATTTGTTCATCTTTGAGTTTGACATATTCATTAAGGTGTACCCATAATAACCATTCTTGAGTACTCCCTATTTTTTTGTCCATAGAAGGATCAGCATCGTTTGGTAACATATTTTTTCCTTTTTTTTCCTTTTTTTCCTTTCCAACCACCTTAAAATATTTATTGTATTTTAATGATTTAATGCTTGACGTAATAAAGGCAACAATTTTTCAGTCCGTATTTTAACACCACCTTGATGTAAATGATGGCTAGTGTCATAAAAATAACTCGCATCAAATACGGAATCATAAGGCTCTCCCAATATTTCTACATCATGCTGCTTATAAAAAGAACGAATTTTTTGGATATTATTAAGCAAATAAGATTGATGTTCCTTATATCTTGGATGATATGCCACATTTGGCCAAGTCGCTAACACTCGAATATTATTTTGTTGACACCAATGCAAAAATTCTTCTATCGCTTTTACACCACTAAATTCAATATTGCTGGCAACAAATTTAATCCCGTTAATTTCTTGTGCTATCCGGGTTCTCATTGCCTCTGTGACTTGGTTTTCCAAATTATAGGTCGCATCACCGTGACTACCGAAAACAGGATTAATGAGTTGTTTTCTAATAAATAAACTATTGAGTAAGCGTGTGAGTGGTTGACTCAGTAATATAGTGATTTTTTCCCTTAGAGAAGTTGTTTGTACAAATCCTTTACCACATCCAAATACAACAGAGGCTAATAAATCTGTTGGCGGATTAGAACCATACATACTGTATTCCAAAGGTAATAACACCGTATCACCAGATGTAAGTACTTGGCGGGCTAAATAAAGCAAAAATCCAGGACCAAAACCAGCGTGAATACCAAAATTGAAAGTGGGTATGGCTAATTCCTGTTCTAACATTTTTGCACTTATGCCAACGTAAGCATTAGAACCCGCCACAACAACTAATTTTGGTGTCGGTTTGGCATTGGTTAGCCGAATTTTTTTGTCAATATAACTACATAAATAAACATTTTCTGTCGTCAAATTATCTAATCGGTTATACGCAAAACCAATATAAGCACTTAGAAATATCAAACAACTCAGTAAAGTTAAAATTAAATAACGCATTAGAATTGGAAATAAATAAATTCAGTAGGTTGTCCGTTTACCATTAGTATTGCGATGATAGCCAATAATAAACCTGCAAATATCGCCCATGTCGCATTAAATCGCCAATGCAAGTTTACCAGCATTGGCATATAACTTGTTGTTTTTGGAGCAGGTGTAATGCTAGGTGAATATTCTCGCATGAGTTGCCAAGTATTAGGCAAAAATAGGGTAATTAAGCCGGTGAGCAATAAGTAAATATCGATCTCGGTTTGGAGTGCAAAATACCAGTGCTTAAAATCAAACATCGTTTGCAGCATGTGCAAAGCACCAGGTAATGTTTCAGTCCTAAAAAATACCCATGCAATACAAACAGCTATAAATGTGATAGTCCAAGCCATCATTCGAGCGATAAAAGTTGGTAAATTTGGTAAATAATCACGTATATTATGAAACCCTTGATAACAAGCTAAATAAAAGCCATGTAACATTCCCCATATAATAAAGTTCCAGCCCGCACCATGCCATAATCCCCCTAAAAACATAACCATGAGTAAATTAACCGCAGTACGCAAGAGACCTTTTTGATTGCCACCTAGCGGAATATATAAATAGTCACGTAGGAAACGAGATAAAGTAATGTGCCACCGTCGCCAAAAGTCGGAGATATTTAACGCTTTATAAGGTGAGAAAAAGTTTAATGGCAAACGCAAACCAAATAAACGCCCCAGCCCTATTGCCATATCCGAATAACCAGAAAAATCAAAATAAATCTGGAACGCATAAGCCAAAGTCGCACGCCAAGCTATCATTCCATCCAATACCACCAAACTATCAGCTTGTGCGAATATTGGACTTGCATAAATAGCCAAAGTATCAGCAATGGCAAACTTTTTAAATAAGCCAATCAGAAAAATACTTAAACCAATTTGTAAATCTTGATTGATGACAGTAAGTGATCGCCGTTGTCCCATTTGTGGCACAATTTCTTGGTAATGCACAATGGGCCCTGCTATTAGCTGGGGAAAAAAACTAATGAACAATGCATAACTGGAAAAACGAGTCACTTGTACTTGCTTACTATATATATCTATCAAAAAAGCGATTTGTTGAAATGTAAAAAAAGAGATACCTAATGGCAAAAATATATCAGCATAAGGGAGCTGTAAACCACTTATATAATTAAGATTTTCCAGAAAGAAATTGTGATATTTATAATAGCCAATCAATAACAAATTAGCACTAATACCCGCTATCAATAACGCCTTTTTATGCCAACGAGTTAACGCTTTTCCCAATAAATAGTTGCCAACAATACTCACCAATAACAATAAAACATAAGCCCAATTCCACCAAGCATAAAAAAATAACGAGGCGATGAATAGCCATATAATGGCAATAAGTGGTTTACGGAAATATTCTAAACCTAAATATAACAGCAATACAATGGGTAAAAAGCCTAAAATGAAAATTAATGAGTTGAATAACATGAAGAGGGAATTTAACAATAAGAGGAATTGGAGTATTACTATGGATATGGAAATTTCAGATTGAATGCACTAGCAATTAGGAATTTCCATCAGTAACTCTAAGTTTTTACTTTAAGTATCAGGGCAAATACACTAAACTTGCTTTAGTTTTTCATTGACACTATAATGCAAAATTTAGTAAATCACTAAAGTTTTTCAAAATACCGTGTAT
>JAUCGK010000024.1 GCA_030378085.1 Candidatus Parabeggiatoa sp. HSG14 | reverse complement strand
TAACTGATGTTACGCAGATAGATTCCAAACAGGAGTGCAAAATTTATTTTGCCAACTAGAGTGCAACCTTTGCAAAATAAATTTTGCACTCCAATATTCACTTTTGGAAGTGCAGTGCGTAACATCAAGAAAAAAACCATGAAAAAAATTTATCAATCCATTGAATATATTGTTGCCAAAACCATGTTTGTTCTTACAATCATTTTTTTATTGCTGGCTGCTGTTATCATTCAATATTTACAAGTAGATAGTGGGATGGAACAGCTACCTTTCTCTCATCAAATGGTGAATATTTTATTGATGATATGGCCATTTTTTTTCTTAGAAAGAATGATTCATTTGATTTTTTGTGACAAAAAAAGAACATGGAAAAGTTATCTGGCTCTTTTTTTCATCAGCCTTTTACCGCCACTCCGTTTAGCAACTCAGCGTTGCGATGTTCAAAAATATATTTGGTTCTTTGGATGGCAACTCGTGACTCCCGCCTTATATGAACGCTTTGAAAAGCAATTTTTGTATCCCATTTTTATCATTTCCTTATTGATGATACCTTTTTGGGTAACCGAAATTATTTTTCCAGCCAAAATGACTCAATATCCCTGGTTATATCACTTACTTAATTTTAGTAATGCCTTCATTTGGGGACTTTTTGTGGCTGAATTTATTATTATGTTTTCTCTTACGGAAAAACGATTTGCTTACCTCAAAAAACATTGGTTGGAACTTTTTATCATTATTCTCCCCATGTTTGCGCTTGCTAGAGTTATCTTAATTGCTAGATATGCCCATATTTTAAACCAGCTACGCCTTTTACAACCTGCCCGCCTCATTAAAATTGCAAAATTACAACGTCTATTAAACATCTATCGTGCTAAATCATTGTTGAATAGAATCATTCGGATATTAACGATTATAGAAATCTTCAGGCGTTTTTATCAGCATCGAAATCCTGAAAAATACATGAACATTTTACAAGACAAATTAGCACAAAAAGAGCAAGAAATTATCAAATTAAAAGAACAGTTAGAGGAAACTCAATTCTTAATTGATAAAGATCGTGAAAAAGAGAATCACCAGTAGTTTAACCTTATACGCAAGTACTTTAATGCCATAACCGACTTCATAGGTTTCATTTTCCATACCATTTGTTTGGCATTGATGATCGTTTGACATTAGTTGGGCTTCTATTCCTTTCTTTTGTCCTTCTTCCACTCCTTCTTCTCTGCCCTCCCTGGACTCATATAGCGTTTCCCGATTGCGTCTGGTACAATTCCCTTAATTTAAAGAGGGGATTTAGGGGAGGTCAATCGGGAAACGCTATATCGCTAATCGCACAGTTGAATTTCTACAATGATTTGCTGTTATTTTTACGTGTGATAAAATATTATAACAATATAGGCGATGTTCAATTTTTTTACTTTTGGACAAAGTGAGATTACGCTCTATTTGAAATATAACATTATCAAATTAACATTAACCATTATCATTGTTATAATCAAAATTGACGACAAAAGGAAACTTATTAATGAGTGACATTTTCACGACTGAAGAACTCTCAGCTCTCTCAGCGCAAGTTGATGAGCAACTGCGTGAATTAGGTAAAGGCTATGAACCTGGTATGAGAAAGGGTGAAACTCAACTGTTCAGTATGGAGGATGATTTACCACCTAAACAACGCAAAGACATTGAAGACAACAGCAAAAAAGAGGCGCATTCTTTTTTACAAGAATTTGCTGATAAAGCAAAAGAAATACTTTGCAATGCTGAGAGTGATTTACGAAAGGATTATGAGTTGCTTGGCGAAGTGAATAAAGTAACGCTTTTAGAAAGATTAGCAGTGTTATTAACAGTGATGGGGTTTTCTGGGATTGGTTTGCAAATTTTAACGGTTGCTGTCACTGTCTATATTATTCATGTTGGATTGAAACCGTTTGCAGATAAGTATTGCAAATAGTTTTAATACCTGCCAGGTTTTGAAAACCTGGCAGGTATCGACTACATAAAACTGGAGACATTTTAATGAAAAAAACGACCATAACTTTTACGGTTATCATGGTATCACTATTAACCGCATATTCTGTCCATGCCAAGCGGGTTCACCATGAGAAATGGTATCAAGAACAATGGTGTCAAGAACAGGGAGGCGAGATGGAAGTAGTGTTGAAAGATGCTACTCGTTGTGATTGCATCACCGACACTCATGCTGTGGAAATGGATTTTGCGGATAATTGGTATGCGGCTGTTGGACAAAGTAGTCACTATTCCCTTCAAACGGGTAAAAGGGCTGGCATAGTGCTTATCTTGGAATCTCCCGATGACAAAACACATTGGGAAAGGCTTATCAATCTCGTTGATAAATCGGAACTTTCCATTGATGTGTGGGCTGTGGGTGATGGCGTTGATTCAGAAATACCACAACCGCATAAGGGCGAGAACAAACAAGAAGAAAAGGGGAGTGATTGCCAAGAGCTACCCACCATAGAAATGGAAAGAACTGGCTCATCCGTGAAATGGGTGGTTAATATTCCGTGCTTAATCGACAACTCTGGTGCTTTTGGTAAAGTACCAATGTGGGCAATTTTTGGCTCTAAGCAAAGAGAGGATGGTAATTTGTTATTTGGTGTGGACGATTATGGTTATGTCAAATAAACTTAACAAAATGAATTTTGCCAAATTTCCAAAATATCCGATTCCCCGTTGTTTTGATCTGCCAATAGCAAAATACGAGCGTGAACCAATTTTTTAGCAGCTGCTTTGCCTTTAGAAACCAGCTTCTCAAGAAAGGTTCTTTCTTCTTGAGTTAAAGTGATTTTATACCTTTTAGTAGGCATGAGTTTCTCCATAAAACAAATATGAAAATAATTCCATTTTTGATAATATTATGACGATTGCTATCCATCAAATTAAAATTGGTCGACTACTAGTGCCAGACGCTTAAATATTTGCGTATTTATTTGGTCAAGATGAACACTTATCTACACATTATGATATAATCATGTTGTTTCAATACTTTCGTCAATTATCCTACTAAATAAGATGGTTACTATGTGATATTGATTAAATTTCAACCAGTTGCCGTATTTTAACCTTGATGAGGCTTATTTTAACTCTCGTTGATTTTTAAGCATTTTTATAATAGTTGAATTTAATACTCAAGATTTTGGCAAAAGTATTGTTATTTACGAGAGACAGTTTAAATTCTACAGAGTTTAGGCTTGACGGGACATGCGGATAAACAAAAAGACAGTACAATTTGTGCTTGTTTTAATGTTGGGCGCAATTAATTGCTTAAAAGGGATATATCCTACAGTAAAATTATTTTAGGCATATATTTTGCTTAAATTCTATTTTCATTTTTAAATCAATAAATTACTTAATTTAAGCGTAACTATTTAACCTTGAAATAAATTTCAAAATGTACGATTTCCCGAAATCCAATCCCTAGATAAAACCGAAAGGAAAAATATTTATGTTAAATTCACAGATAATTTCTACAGCAACTTCTACAGCTATTGGGGGAGGAGCTATTATTGTTTTGCTTGCTCATCCTGTTGGTAGTGCGGTGATTGGAGGTGGTTTACTTGGGGTAAATGCTTATTACTTGATGAAGAATTTATTCACCTCCAAAAGAAATCCAGCTAAATCTTAAGCTGATTTTTAGTTCCATCAATTCCTCTGGTGGCTATTCTTATGTAATCCTCAAGGTGAAAATTCACCCCAATAGGGTGAAACATGATGAAATATAAGGAACTTAATTAATTTGGAAATCTTAGTGCGTAACATCAGATGTCTAGTATTTTCCTTTTTGTATGTACCTACTAAGGAGAATGCCGTTAAGTTAAGCCTTGGAGTCCAAACCTTCAGGTTTGGAAATGTTTAATTTTAATAGAAATAATCCAAAGCTGAAGATTTGGACTCCAACAAATTTTTGTATCTTCTCTAAATTCTATGGAAAAAACCTGGTTTCCAAAACCTGTCAGGTTTGAGTAAGTTTATCCACACTTTTTGAGAAGATACAAATTTTCCTTTTGTATTTAACCAAATTGGAAAACACTATAATATGGAGGTGAACTATAAAAAATGTTCAATTGGTGAGTTCGTTTAATTCTTAACAAAGGAGAAAAGTATGTTTAAACAAATGCTTATTTTAATTTTTGCAATCCTGCTTTCACCGACACTATATGCAAAAATTGATTTGGTTACATTACCAGTACGTGATCAAGTCCAATTGACTATTTATAATCCAGCAGATTTAACCCTAGTTCGTGAACAGCGTACTCTGACTTTGAAACAAGGCACTAATCGTCTTGAATTTGGTTGGGCAGATACTTTAATTGATCCAACCTCGGTGCATTTAGAAGCACCACAACATGCGGGGCAAGTGAATTTGTTAGATGTGAGCTATCCCCCGAATGTTAAGGGGAGTGCCATCTGGACAATTGAATCACAAATAGCGGGTAAAATACCCGTTGAAATTACTTTTTTTGTATCGGGTATTTCTTGGCGAGCTTTTTACATGGCTACTTTATCAACTGATGAAAAAACCATGCGCTTGCAAAATTATGTACGCGTAAATAATCACAGTGGAGAAGATTATGCCAATGCTCAAACACGAGTCGTTGTTGGAAAAATCCAACTACTTGACGACATTGCCCAATTAGCAAGACGTAGTTCACCTTATGGGGTGCCTAGTAGTATGATGCCACAAATGGCAGCAAGTTTTGCTTCAGTTGAAATAGAGGACTTAGGAGCAAGATCAGTTCTTGCAGAGTCAATTCCAATGGCATTTAAAAGAAAAAAAATCATTAAAGAAGGCTTGTCTGAGTATTTTCTCTATACAATTGAAGGGACCGAGTCCATTCTTGATGGATGGGGTAAAAGATTGATTTCTTTAGATGTTTCTGATATTCCAGTACGTACCCTATATCGTTATGATGAATATCGCTATGGAACACAAGCACAACATTTATTATTTTTCAAAAACGATGAAGTACACCATTTAGGTGACACTCCTCTCCCTAACGGCAAAGTGACCATTTATCGACAACTCGTTGATAATCAACACTTAAGCTATGTGGGTGACATGTACACTAAATATATCCCCGTCAACCAAGAAGTTGAACTCAATTTGGGACAGGCAAGACACATCAAAGTGGAACCCGTTTTGATGGACTATAAAACGGGAAATTATGTATTTGATTTTGATGGTAATATTGCCGGATTTATCCGCGTTCAAAATTGGCAAGTTAAACTGGAAAACAGTCGTGATATTTCTGTGGATATGGAAATTTTCCAACATTTTGAACATCCTTATTGGGAAATAAAAAATTCAGAGGATATGCTCGGCAGTTATGAAAAAGTCGATGTAGATACAGTGAAATACCGGCTTACCCTGCCACCTTATACTAAAGAACATCTGTTCACTTATACAATAACCCTATTTGAAGGGGAGCATCGGCAAAAGCATTAATCAGTATGAAGAACGAAAATTAAAGTTGTTTCGTTCATTGCATACAGTGGATTTCCCGAAATTCCTGTCGAGGAAAAACCTTTTACCTCAACAATTACTTATAGACTTTCAGAAAAATCAAAGTTATCAGACCTGCCAGGTTTTCAAAACCTGGCAGGTATTAAGGCCAAAATATTTATCTATAGGTTCAGGGAAATCCGCGTAGTTCCATTCTCGAAATAACTATCAATTGGCGAAGGTATTGTCTCATTTTTTCATTTTTTCAGAGGAGTTTAATTACTATGAAACGAACTACTTCCTTGACTTGGGCTGTCATCAGCTTATTATTTCTTTTTTCAGAAGTAACGTGGGCAAGAATTAAATTGGTTGCCTTGCCTGAACGCGAAGCCACCGTAATCCGTTTAGATAATCCAAATGCAACATTGCTTGAGGAGGAACGTGTTTTAACATTACAACAGGGTATCAACAAAGTTGATTTTTCTTGGAAAGAGGTACAAATCCAACCTGATTCGATCCGCTTAACCGTTCTTGAACAACAAAACGCCATAACCGCCATAACAATGCTGAATGTGAGCTATCCACCCAATGAACAAGCATTGGTATGGGAAATTGCCAGTTCTATTGCACAACAAGTGCGCGTTAGAATTAGCTATCTGCTTAATAAGATTGACCGTTTAGTTACCTATAAGGCGATGGTGCGTAAAGATGAATCCAGCTTGGATTTGACCTCATTTTTAGTTCTCAGAAATTTTTCTGGGGAAAATCTCCCTAGCACTCGCTTTCAACTTGACTATGGTGAAGCCTTTGAAAGTGCTATTTTAAACGGCGAAACCAAGCGGATGCAATTTTTTAGAGCCGAAAAGCTCCCCATTAAAAAACACTTTACTTTTGATGCCAGTCAAATGCCTTGGGATCACAAAATGGTTAGAAATAACGTGGGTATTCCTGTCCATTATAAACTAGAAAATACCACGGACAATGGCTTAGGCAAACACGCGCTATGGAATGGTAAAGCCCGTTTATATGGTGAAGATGGGCATGGCAGTACGATTTTTTTGGGAGAAGATACGGCGAAATTTACCCCTGTAGGGCAATCGCTCAAATTAACCATTGGCAAGAGCCGCGATGTTGTTGTTACTCAACGCAAAACCAGTGAAAAGCGGCTTAATGAACGTCGTAACCATAAGAAAACGCAAGCGGTTCTCTATGATACTGAAGAAACCATGCGCGTAGAAGTTGAGAATTTCAAGGAACAAGTGGCGTTTATCACGTTAAGAGAACCAATGCCTCAAGAATGGGAAATCAAAGAAACGTCTCATCCCTATAAGAAAGAGAATAATCAGGAGATTATTTTTGATATTCAAGTGCCTGAGAAAGAAAAAATGGTTGTCATTTATACCTATTACCAGCGTAATGTCCGTCCATAATTTGTAACAACCTGTCATTTCTAGTTTCTAGTGCAGGAAAGCGAAAGTCTCCATCCTAGAGAAAAGGCAACCACAAGGGATTGCCCCTACCGCATCAATTGCCCCCTTGTAGCAGATGGTCTTGGAATTGGAGCGATCCTGCACTACCAATGTCGTTTTTCGGGGGCTGCGTTGAATATCTTGACGGTAGCGATTAGTGTTTATGTCATTCGCATTGGGCTTAGTGCATTTTGTGAACGATATAGTCAATAAATCAATTATTATCAATCGGTTATAAAATTTATACTTGATTTTTTCTAAAAGTTATTATAACCTTTAAAATGATCATACCTGCTAAGCCTCTCTTTGATGCTCACTGAGCGGGTTTTTTTTGCTTTCGCCGATGTGTAAAAACAAGAAAAACCTTGCACGATTACTGGTACATTAGCGGAGAAAAACTTTTATGAGCGAACAATTAGAAATTGATGAAGGTTACCAAAACGAGGGCATTGAAATGGGATCATTAAGTCATGGTATTGCACAAGCCAACATGACAACATTACTTGCCAATGATAATCGATTCAGAGTCATCACAGAGTTAAGTCTGGATGTTAGCCAAATCGACTTAAGCCAATTTGGACTCAAGGCAAAAGAAGAGCTAATTCCTGACGTGTGTCTATATTCAAAAAAAGACAAGCAACGTCCAACGCGAGGTGACGATATACCAAAAATGTCAAAAATGCCTTTATTGGTCATAGAAGTGCTTTCACTAAAACAAACTATTGATGATATTGTGACTAAATTTAAAGCATACTTTGCGCTTGATATAAAGTCATGTTGGTTGGTTATTCCAGCAAATGAATCTGTAACTGTTTATTCTAAACCTGGTGACTTTGTCTCTTTTGGTACTAAGGAAGCCGAAGTTGTTGATGAGACGATGGATATTCATTTACCAATTCAGAAAATTTTTGAGTGGTAAGTAATTTCTGGTTCCCACGCGCTGGCGTGGGAATCCAGTGGGGACGCGCCAGCGTCCTGTGTTGAGAGCCACGATGCTAGCGCATCGAGACTGCATTCCCACGCTGGCGCGTGGGGACGAGAAAGTTTTATGAATCCAGAACTTAACTTAGAATTTCCAAAAACCGATAGCGTTATTGTTCATTTTAACGATAGACGCTCTGACGTATTTGATTTTGCGTCCCCGCTTAGCGATGAGGATAAAAAAGATATCAGTTGGTATCTTGAAGTATATGGAGTACATTATACCTTTGATATTGATGATAGTCGCGCTCATAAAATTGCCAATAAGTTGGCGGTTTGGGGACAAGATTTATTTAAGGCGATTTTTAGAAATCGTAGCGCACAGCGTTTGTATGAGGATTTTCTTAAAGAGGAAAACCGTTTATTAACGATTAGTGCTAATTATCCTGAGATTTTGTCGTTGCCTTGGGAGTTGTTATTTGATCCTGAAAGTACGTTTTTGTGCCATGACGATCCACCTATTTCTATTCGTCGTCGGTTGGCGATAGGGGATAGAGCGCGGCAGCCGTTTGTGATTAAACCTAAAAATCAGTTGCGGGTATTATTTGTGGTAAGTCGCCCAACGGATGCGTCTTTTATCGATCCGCGTGCTGATGCGATGGGTGTATTGAATGCTTTGGATGAAGAAGGTTCGGGACGATTTACAGTAGAGTTTTTACGCCCGGCGACTTTGGAGCATTTAGTGAAACGCTTGGAATGTCGGGGGAAATATCGCCGTTTTCCTGCAGTGGATATTGTCCACTTTGACGGGCATGGGGTTTTTGATACTGTTGCACAATCCGATAACTCTACGCAAACAGTGGGTACGACTAAAAAGGAAAGTGGTGATGAAAATTTCATGGGCTATTTGCTGTTTGAAAATAATAATGGCAGTAAACATTTAGTTGATGCGGAAAAATTGGGCAATATGCTCAATCAGAAAAAAGTCGGATTAGTGGTGTTATCGGCGTGTCAATCGGCGGCGGTGGCTGGGGGCGATCCGATGAGTAGTGTTGCGGTGCGCTTGATTCATGCCCAGTTACCAGCGGTGTTGGCGATGACACATTCGGTATTAGTAGCAACAACCCGACAATTGTTTGCCGCATTTTATGAAGCGTTGGCTTATGGCGCAGGTATCGGCGAGGCATTGGATGATGCACGACGCGACTTATATATGAAACCAGAACGCGGCAAGCGACAACGTGCCGATAAACGCATTACCCTAAAACTACAAGATTGGTTTTTACCCGCCCTTTATCAAATCGGTAATGACACTCCCCTATTACAAGAAGAATCCGAGTCTGAATCCGGTGTTCAAAGCACAGCTTTATCTCCCTTTTCAAATCTCCCCAAAATCCAAGAGGCCGGTTTTTTCGGGCGCACTCCCGAATTGTGGGCAATAGAACGCGCTTTTATCACTCACAAAACCCGCCGCTTAACGATTTCTGGTTTTGGAGGGCAAGGCAAAACTTATTTAGCGATTGAAGCTGGGCAGTGGTTATGCCGTACTGGTTTATTTGAGCGAGTTTGTTTTGTCGATTATGCCAGTTTTCAGGGAGAAGATGCAGTGGGTTTGGCGGTGAGTACTTTGGCAACAGTGTTGGATAAAAGTTTAGTCGATGTCGTGGCTGCCAATAACGCTTTGCAAACCATAGCGACTTTATTGATTTTAGATAATTTGGAGGCGATAAAGTCGGCATCGTTGCAAGAATTATTAACGGTAGCGAGAGAATGGTCTGAAATTGGTAATTGCAGGGTATTATTGACGACACGCGCAGCTAAATTCCACCGTCCCGATTATGCCGTTCAAGGCAGTTTTCAACATCAAGCGTTACCATTGGCGGGGTTAGCAGCTGGGGATGCGTTGTCGTATTTTCAACGTTTATTAGAATTTCCACCCGCACCACAATATGAATTGCCAGAACGAGCGCAGTTATTAGAGAACTTTTTTAAACCTGTGGATTTTCATCCGTTATCTATTGGGTTAATCGCCAGACAATTGAAACGCCACCGCGCTGCGTCTTTGGGAATGCGCTTAGAAGAATTGGTTGCCGAAACACCGGATAATCCGTTATTGGCTTCGTTAAATTTATCGCTGGATAAGTTAGATGAAAGAACACAGCAGTGGTTGCCAAAGTTGGCTGTATTTCAAGGCGGTGCGATGGAAAAAGTGTTGCTGAGTGTGACAGGTTTAGCTAACAAAGAAAATCCAGAAGTGACACAAGCCAGACAATTATTAGTAGCGATGCAAAACAAAGATTACCGCGCTATCGCCCGCATCTCTGGCAAAAATATCCCAAATAATGAGGAAGTACCAGCGGTATTAATCCAACATATTGATAAGAATGTTATTACCCAAAAAAATATTGATGAATTTAGTGCAATGGTTGCTGCTGTGCCACAAGACGATGGGATAGATGAATCGACTTGGACAACGCTGCGCCAAGATTTAGAAGCAACGGGTTTAATCCAAGCAGAACAGCTAGTGGTAGGAACTTACCTAAAATTCCACCCCACTTTAGCCCCTGCCCTGTGGACACGTCTCAATACAGATGAACAAGCACAACTACAAGCCAAACATCGACAACAGTATTATCAACTCTCTGGTTATTTGTATGATGAAGATAAGAGCAACTCCTTTGAAATTCGTCCCATAGCCTTGCGAGAATTACCAAATTTATTGTTTTCAGTCCATAATGCATTGGATACTGGTGAAGAATATGCATTGGAATTTGTTGATAAGCTAAACAAGTTTCTCAATCACTTTGGATTCAAGCGTGATTGTGCGATCTTAACCCAACGGATGGAACAATCAGGTAAAGAAAAAGTAGGTTCTCAAACATGGTTTCTTGCTAGATTCAATGAGGGGGAGCAGTTATTCAGTGTGGGTAAATATCAAGAAGCAATGGAAATATTTGTTGAAACACTCAAAGGCTTGGGTGAACTACCTACTTATGAACATTGTCTTACTTTGGGAAAAATAGGACAATGCCTTTCAAAAAAAGGACAATCAAAACAAGCTGTAGAATGTTACCATCAAGAATTAGTCGTATTAGAAAAATTGGAATATTCTGACGATATAAAACGGGAAATAGGTATTGTACAGACAGATTTAGCCAATGCACTAACAGATATAGGAGATTATGATGGGGCAAAAAAGGCTTATGAATCTGCTATAGTTATTGATGAAGTGCTTAGAGATTTTCGTGGTGCTGCTGTAGATAAAGGACAACTTGGCAATCTAGCCATGCTACAAGGCAATCTACAAGAAGCTGAAAAACTTTTTATAGAAGTCATTGCTACTTTTCAACAATTGAATGAACCTGAACATGAAGCGATTTCTTTTCACCAACTGGGCATGGTTTATGAAAAAGCCAAACAGTGGAATAACGCAGAACAAGCTTATAGGGAATCAGTACGGATTGAAGAGCTTCAAGGCAATCTAGCTGGTGCTGCACAAACCTGGAATCAATTAGCTCTCGTTACTAAAGGTGCTGGCAAACTTGAAGAGGCAGAAATTTGGTATCGTAAAGCTATTGAAGGTGGTAAAAAAGTGGGAGATGAAATTGGCGTATCCAAAAGACTGAGTAATCTTGCTATCTTATTAAAAAACAACGATAACCGTTTAGTAGAAGCACAACAATTAGCAGAACAAGCGTTGATTATTAAAAAAACGTTAGATCCCGCTGTAGCTACTATTTGGATAATATATAATACCTTAGCAGAAATTGCTGAAAAACAACACGATACCACTAAGGCTTCTGAATATCGTCGCCAGTCGCGGGAAGCTTATCAAGCATTTCAGGGGGCGCAATACCATTTAAAAGAGTATGAATCATTCATTCAAGCGGTGGTTTCGGCTGTGGATAATGCAGAGGTGAGAAAAGAACTTGAATCTGGATTAGAACAAATTCCAAAAGTGAAAGAAAATCTCGTGGTAGCTATCCACCATATCTTAGACGGCGAGCGAGATGAGGATGTGTTGTGTGAACCGTTGGGGTATGAAGATGGAGCGATTGTTAGTGCTATCTTGCAGCGGATTGCGTAAAACCTTAACTATTCCAAAACCTTAAACTACAAGGATTGTATATAATAAAGGATTACATCAGAGAACTTTCAAAATTTTTATCGTTCCCAAGTTTTACTTGGGAATGCATTGTCAAGAAGCTTTGCTTCGATAATACGGCTTAATCTTTATATTTTATTAAGATTTTATCCGCAATAGCAACCTTCTTAAATGGATGACAAGGTACATTAAATATGAGTGAAGAAAAACATCGTAAGCGTATGCAACGACATAAAGAAGTTGTTGATGCTGCCGTTGCACATGCAACAGAAGAACGTGGTATCATTTTAGTTTTAACGGGTAATGGTAAAGGAAAATCCAGTTCAGGCTTTGGCATGGTTGCCCGTGCATTGGGACATGGTTTACAAATTGGTGTTGTGCAATTTATCAAAGGGAGTTTTAGTACAGGTGAAGAAACATTTTTTCGCCGTTTTCCCGAAGTGCAGTACCATGTCATGGGAACAGGTTTTACTTGGGAAACGCAAGATAAGGATAAAGATATTGCTGCCACAGAAACAACATGGACAAAAGCAGAAGCTTTATTAAATGATCCTGATATTGCATTGGTATTATTAGATGAATTAAATATTGTGCTAAAACTAGATTATTTGTCGGTTGAACGTGTTTTGGAAACACTTGCTAAACGTCCACCACAACAACATGTTGTTATTACAGGGCGAGCTGCCCCACAAGTCTTAATTGATGTTGCTGATACTGTTACTGAAATGAACGTGGTTAAACACGCTTTTCAATCGGGTATTAAAGCACAGAAAGGTATTGAGCTTTGAGTGAATTTGATATTTATAGACTTTTAGAAAAATGGTTATACGTAGAGACGCACAGCCGTGCGTCTCTACATTTGATTTTAAAGCGTTCAATGATTTCATTCACCAAAATATTGTTGCCACTCTTTGCACAAATTTTGCGCTTCAATGTCATTGGGTAATCGTTTTGCATAAGCAATATTTTGCCAAATACGGGTCAATCCTGCAAAATAAGCCGATAATTCAACGGATTGTTTATATCTGACAAGACGTAAACATTCATTTTCAGTTGCACTGTTATGAATATTCAGTCCATCGCGTGTCATCAGTATAGAAAGTGCGCCACGATAGAGTAAACTGATAGCGGCAGAAGTTTTACCCGATTCCCATAAAGTCCATGCTTGTTGAGAAATATCTGTTGGCAAAGAATCCGCTTTAAAATTTTTAGCTAACAAGTGTGGTGCTGGCGTGTAATCTGATTTAACAATTTTTTGCGGATGCAATCGCTCTAACCAACGTGAACTATATATAAGAAGTAAGATGATTCCAACGCCTAGCAGTATCCATAAGAGTAATTCAAACAATTGTGCTATAGATTTAACAAAACCGTAATATCCTGGCGACTCACCATTCTGTTCTCCCAGAGAAATATCGCCAGATTCACCAATATAATTCCAACGATATTCTTCACGAGTGGTTTGAAACTCTGATTGCAATAGAATTTCAGTGATATATTGTTTTGCCATTTTTGACTTTGAATCAACGGACTCTGCAAAAACAGACGTGGCAGAAATAAATATGAAACCACAAGTCAAAGTACAAAAAATTGACCATAGAAAAATTTGCTGAAGATCACAAAAAACTAAGAAAGATTTTTCACTTTTCACTTTTCACTTTTCACTTTTTAATTGATAAGCGGGTAGCTATACGGCGAAATGCCAATTCAATGTCCCACCCTTCAAGATGGGAGCGGCGATTGAGATAGAGAGCAAAGCCTCCCGCAACATATAAAGGTTCTATAATACTTATGACTAAAAGGGTAAAAAATAGATGAATGCTTTCTATCCACAAAGCTTCACCATGAAAAAATATTTCAAATAAATCAATATTGTAAGTTGTAGGAGCCATCATTTGTAATAGCCCAAAAAGCGATAAAGACAATACCCATTCAAAATGTAAACACACGATAGTTAGCCAAACCGCAGTTCTACGGGTAGAACGAAGTAATAAATTCATGCGCTTGGAAGCTGCTTTACCCCGTAAACCTTCTAGCTGCCAAACCGGTAAATTAAATGAACGCGAAAAATCAAAACGCCAAAAAGTTAGTGCTAATAAGAGGCGTGTTTTGAAGAGATGAGGTAAAGCTTTAAAAGTTTGCCGAAAACTTGGTTGTTCACCAAAAAGGGCATGGCTCAAAAAATGTAAAATGATACGATCTAAAAAAGGCTTTAACCACCAAACAATCAACACTGCTATCCATAATGAATTATGAAAGAATATGTAAAGGATTAAAAAAAGAGGCAGCATGAAGGCAAACCATATTTTATATAAAGGTTTCCACCACCGTCTTACCATACTAAAACCCAAGTCAATGGATTCCCAAGGATTGCGTGGACGAACCACGGCTTCAATACGATCAAGTTGCACGATTGCGTCCTACCAAAACAAAATAACTAATTACGCCTACCCATAATAAGGCACCCACTGCATATTTAATGTCAGCATCAATAGTTGTATTGGATGACCAAAAAGCTTCAATAAAAGCAGCTAACAATGACATACCAATGACACCATATATAATATAAATACTATGAATGGCCGCATGACGCAAAGCTTGCAAGCGAGTCAATCGCTTCGGTGCAATTAACGCCAGTCCTAATTTTAAGCCCGCAGCACCTGACAATACAATTGCCATTAATTCCAAACTACTATGTCCTGCTACAAATGAATAAAAAGGCGTTATATGACCAACGTGAGTAAGATGACTTGCGACACATCCTATATATAGGCCATTGAATAATAAATAAAAAAGTGTTCCAAAACCCAATAATATCCCCCCAGCAAAAGTCTGGAAATCAATACTGATATTATTGTAAATATAAAAACCAAACATCAGAAAATTACTATCCGCACCACGATCACGCCCCAAATGTTTTGCTTGAGGATCATACATTTTTTCGATTTCAGTCACTTGTTCCGTACTTATAAGAGTATAAACCAGATCAGGATAAATTTGTACACTGAGAAACATCATTAGCAGCGAGCCAAAAAATAACAAGCCAGATAATCCAACTAAGCGGGCTTCCTCCCGTACTTTCAACGGAAAATCAGTTCCAATAAATTGAACGATTTTGGCAATTAAAGATACTCTGGTTTGGTAAAAATGCTGATGTCCTCGTAATACGAGACGGTTAAGTCGTTCTATTAAGTATGGCGTATAACGCCGATCTCGTGCCAATGCCAAATGTTGGCAAATTTGCCGATACAACTGCGGAAATTGAGCAACATTTTGGCTTTTCGTTTTTTTCTGCTTGTTGTCAAAATGGTCTAGCCAATTTTCTAAGGTTTCCCATTGTTCTTGATGACAATGTTCAAAAGTGCGTTGTTTCATTTTTTTTAAGTTGTTATAAAAATACTGAAGTGTAATATTAGCATTGACTGCATATTGAATTTAAACTCAAGTTTTTTTTCGTTTCCGCCACCGAAAAAACTGTTGTTTTTTTGAAGTACGAAATTCATCATAATGTTAAAACAGTGGAGCATAACCCAACATGATCATTGTTATAGGAACAGTTGTTTTAACATCGTGTAAAAACCTGGCAACAAATCATAATGGGGATTTAAAAAATCTTCAATATCAAGCCCATTTTCTTGCTGTTCAATGATTAATTGATACTGTTCTTTTCGCATATCTATTAATGTTGAATGGTTTAAATCCAAAACTGATGTCATATATTCAGCTTTAGCTTTCTCTTCCTGATTTTTTCTTGGATTTGGATGAATCTTACCTTCAATATCATAGACAAAATAATCCTCAATATCATTGTATTCCACCGGATTTAAAAATTTATCCTCATCGTATTCATTACCCTTTCTATGTTCACAAAACTCTTTTTTCGGGTTTGAGTTTTCTGTTTTACAGTCAAATCCTTCACAAGAAACCGATAAATTCTTATAACAAAAGATTAGATGGGCATATTTATCACGATTATGACCACGACGAGGACGAATATGCTCAATATGGGAGCGAATTTTATATTCCTTTTCTTTTTTTTCAGGCACTTCTTGTTGACAGTAAATGCAAAGCCCTTGTTGTTCATACCATAAATGCTGATGTAGTTTAAGTTTTATTTTAGTTTCAAACTCATTCCAATCTGAAGGTGAATACTTGTTCACATACTCATCAAACTCGGCACACCGATTAGATTTATCTATGTATCTCATTGATTTTGTTTGTTTTGTTTTCTTCTGTTCATCATCAACTGATGATTGAGTCTCATAATAAAAGGGTCTTGTTTGCCTAAGTCTTCAATTAAATTATTGATAAGAACTTGCATTGCTGGTTTATCACAATCTTCTGGGTAAAGACGCAGACGTTCCGACAGTTCGTCTATTCTCTTTTGTGTGTCAAAATCTCTTAAAGGTGCGCCCATAATTTCTTTGATAATTCGATTTGGTTCACTCCCCCTAGTAAAAAAACCTTTGTCTCTTGCATTAAAGCATTCAACCGTTTTTTTCTCTTCGTTAACATTTAATATAAATAAATTGTCAGGATGGATCGATGCAATAATATGTGGAGAATGAGTGACAAGAATAACTTGGTTATTTCCTTGTATATTGTTGTATAATTTTAAAACTTCTTGTTGCCAAGTCGGATGTAAAGAAGTTTCCGGTTCATCAACCATGATAAGGCTATTTTGTGGACGTAACTTATCAAATAAAATAGCCTTGTAATAAAGTTGTTTTTCTCCACCAGATAATTCATTAGAAAATACCATGGAACCATCAAAAGATTTGAAAATCGGTTGTTCTAAGTTTATGTCTACAAGTACGGTTTTTAAGCTAACCCCTTCCAGCAAGTTATTAATATCAGAAATAGCTTGCTCTATCACTTCTTTTGGGGGTAATTCTCTATTAGTCATCACTTTTTCTTGAACCAATCTAACAATATGTGTTTCTACCGTTTTCTGGTAGGAAAAAATGTCAATAGGAAAAACAACCCCATCTGAGTTCATGCTGTCATGGGAGGATTTCTCATTAAGAAAGTTTGAAATCGCATTACTGGAGGTCGGTTTTTTTACATTGCTATGAACAGCAGAAAAATACAACACCTTAAATAGATTAGCTAACTCATTCTCTGGTAGCAGTCCAAAAAATTCAAAATCATTCCGACGAATAATAAAGCCTTTTTCTCTCTTTTCTAATTGATATAAAAGCTTAATATACTGTCCTTTCTTTTTGAGAAAGGTTTCTATTCGTTTAAAGGATGGATTGATTTCATTTTGATTCCCCACAAACTTATTGATTTTAGAGGTATATTTATGAGCTAATGATATCAGATGGGATTTTTCATCATTAGAAATGTCTAATTCCAACTCTACTTTATCGCAAATAAGGGCATTTTCTTCTTCCTCATACTTGTGTAACAGGGTTTGAACTTTAAACAGATTTAAACCTTCAGAAAAAAGTCTTTGTAATAATTGGAGTAAAGAAGTTTTTCCTGAACCATTTATACCAGCTATGACAATAGTATCTAAAGTCTTTCCATTACAATCGGTAAAATCTATCGTAACGTCATTAAACATTTTGTAATTTTTAATCTGAATTTTTCTGATTTTCATATTGCATATTATTTCGTATTTTGTTAAAAAATACTTACATAGTGTGCAGAATCCAAGGAATACCATGACGTTTCAGCGTCAAGTAAAAACGAAATACGAGACTCATCGTAACATTAAAGCAACTATATCACAAATTCCATAGTCATGTATCATGGTATTAATGCCGATGCACACAGATATTTGCCTACTTTACCTTGGTTGGATGTAAACACTACCAATTTGTTTCATTCATGTCAAGCTTAATCTTGAAATGGGAGTCGATGATTGAACAGTAGATATTATAAGCGTTTTAATCTTATTTTTCCAACATTGCAAAGTTTTGTGTGCCTATTTTTCTGGTGCAAAAGATAAACCTAATGCTTGCGAGAACATTTGAAATTGATAGATTTTGCACGATTGGAAATTTTGGTTCAAACTTCCATAAAAAAAGCCCCTTGGTTTTAAGTGCCTTGGGGCTTTTGGGAGTTGTGATGGGTTTAACGAAATTCTACCTATCCTATGCTTGCTCATTGTATCACATAAAGAAGCCCTAAGCACTTAAAGCCAAGAGCTAATAAACAAACATTACCAAACAGATACTTGGTAACGAAAAATTTCTGAGTTAGATATTCACTGATAAGATTGATCATCACAAGAGTCGAAGCAAGTAATTATTTTTTTTTCCAAGTATTTTTTTACACAAGGGCGACAACCGCTACCTAAACCAATACGCACCCCAGCACAATACAAAGCACATTCATGACATTCTTCGGTAGGCTTTGACGAGTATGTCACACAACGACTACTCGCTATATCAATTGCTCTTTGAACTTCTCTTCGTATATTATATTCTGACGCTAATGATATACATCTTTCATTACAATCAGACCTTAAATTGGATACTGTATTATAGTTTACACTATATTGCTTGTTATTCCATATCAATATGGGAGCCGCAGTAAGTTTCTGATCTTCAATTGATATGTTAATAAAAATTGGTTTATCTCTACTATCTTTTGCCATTTTAACAGCATCATTCAAAGGAATAGAAATATTTAAATCCTGAGAAGATAAAGAAAAATGAGATATAGCCCAGTCAGGCCACGTTAAGCTTATAGGAAGAATCTCACTCTGATGCTGATAATAATCTTTTTCTATTGAAGCAATAGTGCTTTTATATCTTGAATCTTGTTGTATTACCGCCTTATTATACCAATTTAAGAGTGATATTCGTCTGGCTTGCCATCTTGAGTCGGTTTCAAACCCCGATTTTTTAGGATTAAACAGTTCATCAAAATCCATCACATCATTTTTATATAAGTCATTAATTGTTATCAACACATCAAGTTTTTCTTTTTCGTAAGGAATAAAAACTCTCTTGGCAACCACTTTGGTATTATAAATATTCAACTCTATGAAAACTTGTAATGATACGTCATTCAATTTTCCATAAATTTCTTTTGCTTTGTTGCTTATAGTTAAAGGGTCACCTAATAGCTGCAAATTTGCATTTCCAATAACCATAACGCTCTCAACCCAATCAGCCCAATCTACTTGCATATTGAAAATACTTGTAGGGAGGTTATATTTTGGATGATCAGAAGCAAGCATAACAAACTGTGCTGTTCCAGCTTGATAAATAGGATTGGCTCTCTGGTAATTTGCGTGGTTTGTAACTAATTGATTGCAAAACATATATTTATCTTCCATCAAAATAGAAAAGGTTCTGTTGAAAGAAGTACTAAACATTTATATGTCTGCATTTCATTGCTTTTTCACTATTATCCGAAGAACGAAAAAATTGGAGAAGCCTGAGTTTAATTCAAAGAATCAAAATCTGTCATGATTCCCTTATTTGCTTCCGTTAGTTATAATATTATGTTTTTACTATTGTTTTTTACAACGCAAATTACCAGAGAGCCATAGGATTATGTTTGCGTGAAGCTTCATTAAAACTATCTATGCAGCCAGCAAGTCTATTACTAAACTCAGCTTTACTTTCAAAAGCCTTCTTAGATATTGATATACAAAATTTTTCATTCCCCACAGATGATGTTTCTGCATTTTTAGGAGAGACATTTTCTTTGTATTCTTTTGAACATCTCTGTTTAAATTGGGCTAGTGATTCAAACCAACTTTTTTCATCACATGTTGGTTTTTCCGCACAAACCACGCCAGTATGTAGTAAGAAAATAAAAAAGCTGACAAAATAAGTAATTTTTTTCATGCTATCACTCCATTGTGTTTGTCTAACTATATATAATATAAGTTAGGTAGGAAGACAACGTGTTCCTATTGCCAATCAAAACGTTAAAACACCATAGATATTATCAGATATTCATAATTGTGGGCAAAAAAAAGACGCTTGTCTACCTTTTTTAAAACTAAAATTTTGGATGGTTATGATTTCCATAATTTGCTATATCTGCTGAGCTTTTAGCAAATTTTTGACAATTTTTTGAAGAATCTTCAATGGAAAATCCTAAAGTAGTACCACTTATTGCTCCAAGCGATGCTCCAATTTGCATTCCTGTTAAAGTTCCTAGTCCTGGAGCTATAATGGAACCAATAATTCCTCCATAAAAAGCTCCCATTTTTGCTGTCATTACTCCTACAGTTAATCCTGCAATACTCTTTTCTATAGGATGTGCCATGAATCTATTCCTTTTGGTAGTATTAGAGTTGTTGCAAAATAACTTTAAGTATTTGAAATTAAAAGAATTTTAATATACGGTGTTTAAAGATTAAGTTTTTGATTTATAAATAAAATTTCTGATTTTACGTTTTATTTCGCAACAAGTCTTTTATAATATATTAAGTAGTCAAAATGAGGTTAAACATCAAAGAAATCTGATTTTTCACAAAATCCGACTTTTTTACTGTGTTCAATATCTTAAAATTGACCACTACAAAAACCTTGGTTATTATGACAAATTAAATCTCCAAGGTCAAGGATTCAGAGACCCAGAAATCGAATTTTTTGAATAATAACGCAAAATTTGGCATAAATTTAATACAAATCAATCAATTACTATTTTTTTCCCTCTGATAAAATTTTTGTGGTCAACATGATTTATAATTAAATTTTATAAAAACAATTAAAAAATTATCTTAAGTGAGATTTGGTTTGAAACTGAGGGTAGGGGATGATGATTGAGCCGGGTAGCCCACCAAAACCGCAAATCGTACTCCAACTTAAAAGCCAAAGAAATTGGGGTTGGTTACATCTCGGTGTTTACAATTCCAAGTTACCAAAAAGTCGCATTTATAAAATGAGGCAAAAGCAAGATGTGCTGCATCTCTCATTGCTTCATTAAGCATAATTTTATGTGTAATATAAGCGGTGACAATTTCATCAATTTCTTCGGCATAATCTAATTACAGGTAGATTCTCTATCAGTCCTAATTTTCATGTTTAGGATGAAGAGTTTCGACAGCATTTACTCTCTTAACAATGCCAAGTTTTATACACATTGTAATTCTATTTTCTCTTTACCTAGCGCATTAAATAATTTAAAAACCACATCAATTCCCGTTGAATTTTGAGCATGTTCAATGCGACTTATCATAGCTGGAATAATGTTTTGCCTTTTCAGCTAATTGTTTCATCGTGAGGTTTTGAGCTATGCGTTCTTGATAGATTGCATCGCTAAGCCTGATATAGGCTATATTTTCCTCATGAAATTGTTTAGCTTTTGGATGTTTTTCCGCTTGTTCAAACACATTCGTATATTTATCCATTGGAATTTTTGTGGTTGCTGAGTAATTTTTGGCTTCAACTGCAAAAGTCTTGTTTCCATTTTTAAGCACTATATCAATATCTGTGGGGCCTTTTTTTATCCCATCCACAAATTTTTTCCCTATGCCTGAAACTTTGAAACCATGCACGGTGGCACTATCTGCAATCCTTAATTCATTCAAATGCCCTGCTGTCCCAGCCGGATTATTTCCAATCACTTTGCTCAGCGTTGTCCGAAATCCTTGAGTGCCAGTGAGTCTAATAAACATCGCTTCTGCTTCTTTTCTAGGCATTTTGTTTTGCTGAATTGCTATTCTTATATAAGTATCTTCAAGTACATCATTAGGTAAATTTAATTTACCTAAAACTTGCCCAACCTTTTTTGTTCCTTTAACTTCACTGGCAAGTTTAGCAAGTCTTGTTATTTCATCATCCGGCAATGCCTTAGAGCTTTTAGATATCTTAGCAATTTTTACCACTTTAACTACAGAACTCCAAAAAGCATCTACGTGAGATGAATTAAAAAACAAAAAAACTAAGATGAGTGGAATTATCTTTTTCATTATTGCACCTCTAATTTATTCACGTTCTTCTTCAATAAAATAAATTCTGAGCATTTTGATCTCAAAATAGGTGATTACTTAACAACATGTTACCATTTTTTTAGTCAAAAAAAAGTTTTAGTTTATTACCATGTCGAATATATTAAATATGTTTATTCTAAACTTCCAACTTTTTAGTACCTATTAAACCATTTGCCAGTTGATAAAGACGTTTAATAGCCATGTCTCCTGTTTCCCCTGTTAAGGGAGCAACGATGTTTGCTAATTCAACTGCCCGTTCAGGTGGCAATTTTGGTGCTCGTTCCGCAAAATTGATAATAGCCTGTTGTTCTTCTAAGGGTAAAATGATTGGCATTGCTAATGCGGGTTCTTTATCTGATAAAAAAATGTCTTCCTTTGAAACAGGAAAATGACGGGTATTTTCTCCTTTTTTCAAAAACAGTTTAGGGGAAAGTTCATCTTCATAAACCACAACTGTGCCTGCGGCTATGTCTCCTATCCTTTTAAAATCCCCATTGAATATCATAGAAATTAATCCAAAACCGTATAAAAAAGGCATAAAATCGACTGCTCTCAATAAGTTACGTATCATTGAGGCTGACCAATCAACGGGAGTTCCTAGTTCATGCAATACCTTAATTTTCATCGCCCGTTTACCAGGTGTCGCGCCTTGTTTATAGACTTCAAATAAAACAGGATAAAACCATTCTAGGATAAATATGGACATCAATAGTAAGCCTATACCCAAATCGCCTAATTGTACAAGTAGAAAAGACAATATAATATAGACGACACTACGAATGCCAAAATCAATTACCCAAGCGATTGCACGTACCACGGGCCCAGCAACTCTTAATGCCAGTTCAATACCTTCCGGTGTTTCGACGGGGCGTGTTGTGTCAAGTAACATTAAGTTAATCTCATAGTGGGTTACTAGGGAGTTCTACCATTGATGCGGTAGGTGGCTGATAAGGTGAAACTTCTTCGGGATTTTTTTATATTAAGTGATTGTGTCATTATAGCACTTTAAGTTTTACAATGGCGTGGTAAGTACTTATTATCCATAGCATTAGGATAACCAGGACTACACTTCCATAAATCATAAACGGGATCGTAAGTAAACCTGATGGTTTTTCCAGCAACTGCACTGGCATCAT
Source organism: Candidatus Parabeggiatoa sp. HSG14 (assembly GCA_030378085.1). GTDB lineage: Bacteria > Pseudomonadota > Gammaproteobacteria > Beggiatoales > Beggiatoaceae > Parabeggiatoa. The sequence continues at coordinate 8,440 of JAUCGK010000024.1, read as the reverse complement.
TTATCATAACCACCTGCAAATAAAAATCAGGGGGATTTGACACAATACTTTTTGTGTATTTACCTAAGTTTATAGTGTTTAAAGATTTCAATTCTTCTGTATGTGGAAACTGTCCTGTATCAGCCATCAGGGTATTTGCTTCTGTTTTAAAGTGATCTAGCAAACTTACGGCTTCTTCGACTTTGAATTTATTCATGTAGTCTGAATAGAAGGGTACTGCTGCTATGCCTAAAAAAATGGAGACAATAAATATAGGTATAGCTATCATAATAGCAACGGCTGAATCATGGGCTTCATAATTTTCTTCAATTTTTTCACGCCTTATAAAGATAAAAAAGAGGTATTCCATCCATGAAATTAAGGTTGGAATCAATGTCCAAAAGAAAAGAAAATATAAAATTCCTCGCACATAATTTCCTAAATAAAACCGATGTACGCCCCAACTCCCAAAAAATAAAGTGAGTAACAATAGTGTTAATTTGCTCGCCGGTTTTCTTTGACGCACACCACATTGAGGACAAATTTCAGCTTTTTGGTGAACAACAACATTACAGGCTAAACAACATTTTTTATGATTTAAGTGTGATATCTTAGGTGAAGTATAAATCGTTGAAGTATTTGTTTCTATAGATTCTAGTTTTAAATTATAAATTTTACGTTTTTCAGCATCCGATAAAATACCAAAAGCTATTTTTATTTCTTTCAGCCTTGCTTGAATTGCTTCTTTAATTTCTGTAGGGGTTGCATTTGGGGTAATCTCTAAGATTTCATAATATTTTTTTTGTACTCCAATCACCTTTGGATTTTGTTGCTGTTTTAATTCAGCATCATAAGTTTTGCGTTTGTTTGCATTAGATAAAGCCCAAAAAATTGTTTTGATTTCGCTGGCTTTAGTTTTAGCCGCTTCTTTAATTTCTGTCGTATTAGCATTTTTGTTAATACCAAGTATTTCATAGTAAGTTTTCATTTGATTTTTTCCTTTTGAAGTTCAAGATTTATCTCTCATCGTTATACAAAATTTTTAAATAAACAAATTAATGAGTTAATTTGCTTTCTATCAAATTTCTTAATTCAATTAAATCACTAAATTTGTTATAATCAAAATGCTTTTTTGCATACTTATAATATTTTTTTATTGGAAACCCTTGCAATAATAATTGCAAAGAAGAAGCGAAATCTTTACCTTGAAAATATATTAGAAAGTCAAGGTTGTTCATGAAATTTGCGTCAAACTTATTAACAAAGTTAAGATAAATTTCATTAAAACCGGTTTCAGTCCAAGAATCTGTAAATGATTTTGCTTGGTTTATTTTCTTTAACGCTTCTTGTTTACAATAGTTTTCATCTAAATGTTCAGGTAATTTTCCACTTTTATTTGTCAATTTAGTTCCAAATTCTGTTTCTCCTGTACGCATTTTACCCATTGTATGCCTTACAGCCTGATAGTATTTTATTTTTTCTGCGGCTTCAATAAACTTTTGTTTCACTTCGTTCTCATTATTTATTGAGTATTTTTCATTTAATTTGTTCTCTTTTAAAAACGAATAAAAATGAGAAGTGTCAAACAAGTAGTTTTCTATCGTATTACGGTAAGAATAATAACAGTATTTTCTATCCTCGTCTTGTTCTAAAATTGGTCTATCAGGAACCGGTTTATCAAAATCACGGTCACGAAAAAGCAGTTTAAAATGAGGTTTGTCAGCGTTATTTTCTTTTTCTTCCTTGTATTGGATGATCGCACCCGCACCTCTTATACTTCCAATCGGTTCTATTTCGATATAGGCAGACCATTCTGTAGGATCGGGGAATACTTTTCTCAATATATCATAGTCATGACTGCCTGCTTTGCCTTCACAGTATATTCTGATAATTTTATTCATTGGGTAATCGTATAATTTGGTTTTCAGTTTCATCAAACATTGATATGATGCGATCTGAATGGCTCGTAAAAATAAACTGGTTGTTACAACCGATTTGAGACAATCCTATTACTAATGTTTGTTGTAAAGGTGGATGAAGATGTAATTCCAATTCATCAATAATAATGATCGAATTATTGATATTCCAACGGGCAAAGTCCATTAATATGGGGAAAACGGCTCTTTCTCCTGCCGACATCCCGGCTAACTCATATTGATGATGTCCATCATAAAGAAAAAAGTCAGGGGCTTTAGCTTTTTCGTATATATCAAATCGTGGCGCACTACCAACAAATGAACGTCCCAAAAATACTTTTTTATAGATGGATTCTAATTTTTCATAGAAATCAAATTCACCTTCTTGTATCAAACGTTCCCCATTTTTAACGACTGTGTGGTAATGATAAGCATTTGCTAAAAAAATTCTTATATCGTCTAATTGATTTATTTTACTCCCTAAGAGATTAGTTATATTATTTGAATTTCGTTGTTCTGTGTACCAATAGATATTGCCGATATTTTCAAAAATTCTATTTTTCTTATTCTTAAAACTTGCTAATGTTTTAGCATATTGATAACCTTTAAACTGGTAATAAGCGTTTCTTCCTTCTTTGGCAAAAACCCTACTACGTTTATCATAATTAGAAGAAATCATAACGCTTTTATTAGAAGCAGGTTCTCTGTCCAGTTTGACTCCCATATTTTTGAGTTGCTTTGCATATTTTTGAGTTGTCTTTATTTCCTCATCTAAAAATAATATTTCTGCCTCAATTTTTAAAGGCAAAGCACCTGTTTGTAAATGACGATATTCAAATCCAGCCCAATCTAAGTTTTTAGGATTAAAATTATCCCTGATAGCCGAAGCAAGTAAAATTACAATAGCCTGTAATATAGAACTTTTACCTGTGCCATTATTTCCAACAATAAGTGTTTTTTCATTCACCATCCCATCAGAATCAGTAAATGAAAAAGTCTTCGGTTGAATAAACCGCTTATAATTTTGTAATGTAATTTGTTTGATTTTCATCTTATCGTGTTTATTAAATTCTATGATTAATTAAATCGTTCACGGAAATGCAGACACTAGAGTTGTTCAGTGGGATTGCTTAGGAGTCCAAAATTTATTTTGGGTTACGATTGCCAAAGCTAAAGCTTTGGACTCCAAATACATTTTACTTTTACAATCGCCACAAAGTGATTTTTTCGGGTACATTTTCACGCGGTAACACGTCTTTGACATCAATCACAATACCTGTTCCTTGTTCTAATAAACTTTGTAACCATGTCCAACCGGCTTGCACAAATGACTGGTGTGGCACTGCGAGTACCACACATTGCGCTTTTTGTAAGCTTTGTTTTGAGTTTAATGAAATGGCATAATCACGCATGACTTCTTGAACATCAACTAACGGATCATGTATTTGCACTGTGACATTGTGTTGTTGCAAAGCTTGTACAATATCTAGTATACGAGTATTGCGTAAATCAGGGACATTTTCTTTAAAAGAGATTCCTAGTATAGTGACAATACTTTCTTGTATCAAATAACCATTTTTTTTTAAAAGTTCCAACACATGGTGGGCAATAAATTCCCCCATACCCTCATTAATGTGTCGTGCAGCTGGAATAATTTGTGGTGTATAGCCTAATTGTTCCGCCTTATGGCTTAAATAATAAGGGTCTACACCAATACAATGTCCACCTACTAAACCAGGCGTGAAAGGTAAAAAATTCCACTTTGTGCCAGCTGCTGCTAATACATCAGAGGTATCTATGTCCATCCGATTGAAAATCATGGCTAATTCATTCATGAGCGCAATGTTCACATCACGTTGCGTATTTTCAATGACTTTAGCCGCTTCAGCAATTTTGATGCTAGGCGCACAATGTACACCAGCCGTTACCACCGATTTATAAACACTCGCAACAATGTCTAAAGTTTGTTTATTGAGTCCCGAAACAACTTTAATCACATTGGTAAAATTATGTGCTTTGTCCCCAGGATTAATACGTTCTGGTGAATAACCGATGCTAAAATCAACACCACAGCATAAACCAGAATATCTTTCTAAAACAGGAACGCACACTTCCTCTGTTGCGCCAGGATAAACTGTGGATTCATACACCACAATATCTCCCAATTTTAGCTGACTACCCAATGTTTTTGATGCTTTCAAAACGGGTAATAAATTGGGCTGTTTATTTTCATCTACTGGGGTAGGTACAGCAATAATGTGAAAATCAGCATCGCGTAAATAGCTTGGATCATTGGTAAATTGAATGTTTCCCCCCTGCAATTCTTTGGTAACGACTTCATTGGTACGATCATAACCTTCATTCAATTCAACAATACGTTGTGTCTCAATGTCAAAGCCTATTACCCGATCTTGCTTAGCAAATGCAACAGCAACGGGCAAACCCACGTACCCTAAGCCGATAACAGAAATTTTGCGGTTGTGTTTCATTCTTTTTTCCTCAATCCCCTTTTTGAAATCAAGCAGGAATCTCTTCTTCTTCCGGTACACGGGGCCAAGCAGATAGCAAAGCTTTAACCAATGTTGCTAAAGGAATGGCAAAAAATACACCCCACATTCCCCATAATCCACCAAATACTAATACCGCCACAATAATGGCTACTGGATGTAAATTCACTGCTTCCGAAAATAATAATGGCACTAATACATTACCATCTAAAGCTTGGATAATAAAATAAATACCACAAACCCAAAAAAAATCAGGCCCTACACCCCATTGAAAATAAGCAACTAAAACCACAGGAAACGTGACTACCGCCGCACCCACATAAGGGATTATCACAGATAATCCAACGCATACTGCAAGCAGTGAAGCAAAATTCAAATTAAAAAAGACAAAGGGAAAATAGGTAAAAGTACCCACCAAAAAAATCTCATACACTTTACCGCGTACATAATTACCCATCTGAGCATTCATTTCTTGCCAAATTTTTTTGGCAACTGTGTGATCCTTGGGAAGAAAACTGACTAACCAATGAAGTATTTGCTTCTTATCTTTGAGGAAGAAAAATACCAACAATGGCACTAAAATCGAATAGACAACTAAAGTAATCATGGCTGGAATAGAAGCCAAAGAATAACTCAGAATTTTGTTGCCTATCGTATCAACCTTTGAACGTATTGAATCAATGATACCTTCTACTTGTGTGGAAGAAATAAGTGGATATTTCTCTGGTAAATCTTTTAATAATTTATAGCCTTTTTCAACCATAGAAGGTAATTCTTGAACGAGTTGTGTGAGTTGGTATGAAACCAACGGTAACAAAACGACAATAATAAAGACTAATAAAGTAATAAATGTTGAATAAACCAAAAAAACAGCCAAAAAATGGGGGAGATGCCACCGTTGCATACCTTGAATGAGTCCATCCAATAAATAAGCAATTACTACACTTACTAATACTGGTGCTAACATTTGGCTCATTGTCATCAAAATGGTAAAGCTAACTAACAATAATATCGCCAAAAATACTGCTTGAGGATCCGAAAAATAATGGTGAAACCATTTTTTTATTACTTTAATCATATTGTTTTCTCATAAGTGAATTTTTCATAATGTCGTGCAAATACCGTTTCCAATTCATCAATAACATCGACTTTATCGCGCCCCTGTAAAATATGTTCAGTCATCAGAGCTGATGTTTTGTCAAGCATTGTTGCTTTATCAAGCATTGGATAACTTTGTGATAGACGTTTGATAGCACCAATGACTGATTCATCAGGTGAACGCGGTAAAAGTTTGGGTATTGTAGAAGAAGATGCAGAGTTTTTCTCAAAACGGGCGTATAGAAACTCTGCAAATGCCAATAATGTTTGTTTTTGCCCTGAAGGTAATTCTTTAAAAATATGCTGTAAACGTTGTATTTCTGAAATTGCCATAATTTAAGATTAGTTAGAAGATAAAAAAACCCTACCTTTAAATAAATTGTTATTGTACGTATCTATATAAATTTCAATAAGCATTTACAAAAACTATAATCTTAAACTCAGCATAGAAATTTATTTTTAAGATTCATCTTCAACGGATAAATTATCTTTTTCCATCTCCCAGTCTTCAGTATAGACACCACAGTAATTATGCAAAAATTTTAGTAGTTTTTCTATTGCTTGTAAGCGAAATTTTTGTTTTTGATAAACGAAGGAAAAGGGACGTTCTAGTGGGGGATTAAGATTAAGTTCCTTAACCATGCCTAATTGCAAGTCTTTTTGAATCGCAGCACGCGACAAAATGGATACACCCATACCAGAAGCTACCGCCCCTTTTATAGCCTCAATACTACCCAATTCCATCACAATATTTAAATCGTGAAATGATAAGTCTGCTTGATTAAAATATTCAATAATTACTTCACGGGTTCCTGAACCTTTTTCGCGTGAAATATAGGGATAATCCATTAATTGTTGAACTAAAACCTCATCATATTCTGTTAACGGATGTCCCCATGGTACAATGGCTACGAGTTGATCCATACGACATAATTCCACAGCTAAACTTTTATTGGCTACAGGTCCCTCTACCAAACCAAAGTCAATCTCATTATTTTCTATCATGGAGACAATTCCACTGATATTGGAAACACTCAATTGAATATGTATTTCTGGATATTTGAGTTTAAAATCACCTAGTAAAACGGGTAATAGATATTCAGCAATAGTACTACTTGCACCAATCATTAATATTCCAGAAATTTCGCCTGTTATTTCCTTAACCGTATCTTCCATACGTGTGTATAGTTCTAAGATTTTTTTCGTATATTTATAGACTTGCTCACCAACTTCCGTCAATGTAATGCGACTATGAGTACGATCAAATAAACGGGTGTTAAAATATTCTTCCAATTGGCGGATTTGGAAAGTTATGGCAGGTTGAGTCATGTGTAAGGATTCAGCCGCCTTGGTAAAGCTCAATAAACGAGCAACAGTATAAAAAGCCAGTAAACGTCGATCAGCCATGATGGTTTTCATTTTATTAACGGCGTGATTTAAATAATATAGTTTGTTAAGAATAATATTTTCATGGAGATTAGCTCTTAAGCGATAACCGCTAAGATTTAGACTCCTTTCTGAAAATTTTTCTATAGAATGATCAAAAATAATTCATAAAAAATCATACTCAAAACCTTTAAATCCATAAAATTAATGTATCTTCTCTAAATTCTGTGGAAAAAACCGGTTTCCAAAACCTGTCAGGTTTGGGCAGGTTTACCCACACTTTTTGAAATGATCAAAAATAATTCATAAAAAAATCATACTCAAAACCTTTAAATCCATAAAATTAATGTATCTTCTCTAAATTCTGTGGAAAAAAACCGGTTTCCAAAACCTGTCAGGTTTGGGCAAGTTTACCCACACTTTTTGAGAAGATACAAATTAATTTTATACCAATTCTTTATAGCTCAGTTTTTGGAGTTCAAGATTTATCTTGACAAGCAAAGAAAAAAACATGAGTTTTATCAGAATTGGTATTACAATTTAATTTAGGATGTTTATGAGATAGAAAGTAATGCTTTAATTGTCATTGTTTTTTTAATCTTAAATTTTAATCTTAAGTTTTAATTTTATTAATTTATGAAGTTAGGGAGTTACGGGAAATAAAATATTAATTGTTTCTTATTTTGTAACTACTCAATCTCGTTCCAACGCTCTAGACACACAGCCGTGTGTCTCTACTTTCGTTTCAAATTTATTTTGCGATGGGTTGCGCTTTTAGTTGGCAAAATGAATTTTGCACTCCAGTTTGGAAACTATCTGCGTAACATCAGTTTATAAAAAATTATTTTTAAATTAAGAGATTGAGTAGTTACTAAAAATTAATCATAACACATCCATCAATAAACAAAATGCTTTAATTTATAGATTGTAACTATTCAGCCTCACGATAAACATTAATGTTTTCACACGCTGGAACATTGGAACTTGGATCTGAGTAGTTACTATAGATTAATATTACAATAAGTTGCTTTTTTACTTTTTAGTGATTAGTATAGCGTTTCCCGATTATGTCAGGTACAAGTCCCTTCCTTAATTAAGGAGGGGATTTAGAGGAGGTTATACTTTATCCAATCGGGAAACGCTATAATCAGTTATTTCTCATTACCTTAAATGCGCGATTGGCTCATCATTATATACTAAACATTGTCACAAACTGAGTTTTTCTGTCATAGAAGACTAAGGAATAAGGATTCAACAAAATACGAAAGTTGAAACCTGACAGGTTTTTAAAACCGGTTTAGCACCAAAATTTTGCAAATTATTAAATCCTCATTCCTAAGTGAGAAATCTTTAAGGATGGATTTAAGATTTTTCAGCAAAGCTCGAAATGACAAAAATGAATTGCGTATATATTTAAGTTAAAAATAACTGATTGTAACAGATTTTGGGGACACCCCCCTAACCCCCCGTACACGGGTGGAACCAAACATCATTCGACACTTTGCTTTAATTTTTCTATTTTGGGACTTCCCCCTGTGTACGGGGGGTTAGGGG
>JAUCGK010000458.1 GCA_030378085.1 Candidatus Parabeggiatoa sp. HSG14 | reverse complement strand
TTCTTGATTAAAGGAGAGAATATCCTTCTTTTTGCTCTCTACAGTACAACTCAACATAGCTTGGCGTAACGATACTAATTCATTTTCTTTGACACCTAACAAAGCATGTTCTAGCGCATACGTCCTCGTATAATCATAACGATTACAATAGGGAGGAGAAGTAATAATCCCTGTATAAGTTTCTCTTTTTATAGTTGGAAGCAAATTCAAACAAGAACCCTTTAAAATTTTAACTTTTCCATGTTCAAAATCCTTTTTCGTGGAGGTGAACAAATCAAAATTATTTTGTCCCACGCTAATATCATCTAATATTTCTTTAAGTTTACTGGTTATTGCTTCGTCAAATGATAGGATTTTGCCTATATTGAAGGTATTTTTTCCGTTTTTTCTATTCGCCCTATAATCCCAACGAAGATATTGACCATCCTTTCTTGTATAACTTATTGGTTCAAGAACACATAAAAGCGCAAACAATAATATTTCCTTAGCTTCTTGCAGCTCATGTTCTATTTCATATAGATATCTTTTTATCTTATGTTCAGTCTCTTTGGGATAAGCACTTTCTGTTATACGAAGTACCTCAAAATCTTTAGTTTCACCCTTTTTATTCCACACAGCTTTTGAAAGCCAATAATCTAGTCTTACAACAATATTTTTTTTGTGATGACTTCTTGCGATAATATTTGCTTCAATTATTTTCTGCCCAAGAGGTAGAATCTCAATACCCTCAGCATCATAACCTAAATCATAACCAGCAAATAAAGCAGTACCTACACCTGAAAAAGGATCAAGTATTTTTCCTTTATTCACATCATATTTACTAAAAAGGTATTCGACCAAATCAGCAGAGAATGCTTCTTTATATTTGTACCATCTGTAATGCGTGTGTGTTTTGTTAGCCTGAAAACTCACAAGTTTCCTGGTAATATTTTTGTCTACAACGAATTTGTCTGAAAAGTGTTCATAAAGAGAGTCATCCAGTTTTTGTATTTTTGCCAAAAACTCATCATCTATATATCTATTTTTAGTTGATTTAGATGTATTTTCTACTTTCATAAATATTAATTGACCTTAAGTTTGTAACAAGTCTCACATTTTTTATGAAGAGGGGAGGTTCTGGACATCAGCCCACCATACCATTAAACAATTACTTCACAGCAATTTCTTCTTATTAATCCTTGGTTTTTTGTTTCTTTTGCGATGGCGCGAATAACGGGAATAGCTACCGAATTACCAATTTGCTTGTAAGATTCAGCAACGAGATGATAGGGCTTGAAATTTTCAAATCCCATAATCTTATAGCATTCGTTTAAAGTTAATTTTCTAACATACTGTTTTTCATCATTATAGATAAAGAACCGACCAGAAGTTTCTTGTGAAGGAATGGTGGGATGGGTTCCGTGTATTGAGTAAATCCTATTGGGTTGGCGATGTACTCTTGATAAATGTGAAGTGTTTGGTCTAACACCTTTTTTCCAACAATTTTTATTTCTATAACCAACAAATATAAGCCCAGATGGTTGTTGTACTTTTGGATTTTTTATTAAAGTATATTCCTCTTTCTTTAGTATTTCAAAATCACCTTTTTTATCAAGAAAATCTTTTAGTTGAGGGGTTGGTATTTTTTGAAGCTTTTCAAATTGAAAATATTGGATTTTGGAAGCAACAATAAAAATTCTTTCTCTGTTCTGTGGCAATCCAAAATCATTAGCATTTAAGAGTTGGTAAGAAACAAAATAATCAAGTTCTTTCAATGTGTTAATAATTATTCTTAGAGTACGTCCTTTGTCGTGGTGTATGAAATGCTTGACATTTTCAAGTATTACTAGCTTGGGATGTCTTTTATCAATGATTCTAGCTATATCAAAAAATAATGTACCTCTTGTGTCGTCAAAACCTTTTTTATGACCACTGATACTAAAAGGTTGACATGGAAAGCCCCCTACTAAAACTTCAAATTGTGGAATGTCTATTGGATTGATTTTAGTAATATCACCATAAGGTTTTTCTTTAAAATTGTCTTCATAAACTTTCTGACAATGTTTATTGATTTCAGAGGAAAAAACACACTTAAATCCTTCCTTTTCAAGTGCTATTCTAAATCCACCTATGCCAGCAAATAAATCTATAAATTTAACGGGATAATTTTTATTATTTGAAGAGGGAGAAAAAATTGGTTCACGTTCCCATAAATCTCTTTGTTTTCTTTGAGTGTATGTCATATTGTCATCGAAGTTTTTTAAAACGCCTATTTTACTACATCATGATAACGATTTTTTCGAGACATTTGAATTCCTTAAGATTATTATGGTGAGTTGAATAATTGTAAAGTTTTATACATCAACCCACCATATTATTAAATAATTACTTCGCAGCAATTTCTTCTAATTGCTTTGCCTTGATAATCTGTCCATCCAAGGCGGCTTCATAAGACTTTAAGACGATGCCAGTTTGCAATCGGCATTTCTATAACAATAAATTGTGATGGACTTATCAATAAGAGTTAGAAAAATTTTTAGTGGCTATTGAATTAGTTTTTCCTCAAGTTCAGTGTAAAACTTGAACTTGCTGTCAGCTGATAAAAGTAAAGCATTGTGGATTAACGCAGTTGCAATGATAATACGATCTTGCGGATCACTATGATGTTCCAGTAAGTCAACAGCTTGGCTAGCGATTTCTGGAGTTATAGGAATGAGTTGGATATCTGAACCTGCTAATGCTTTATCAAACCATTCATGACGTGGACAGGGGAGTTCAATTCGATTATGCCGATGCAACCAAGAAACTTCAAACAAACTAATAGCCGATACGCTTACTTGTTCAGCCTGTTCGATGTGTTCTAACCAAATTGTCTTTAGTTTGGAGGTTTGATTAATCCACCATAACCAAATATGTGTATCTAAAACAATCATAAAGACAAATTCCAATCTGATGAAGGAATACTGTCAAAAATATCACCCGTGATTTTGATTTTGCCAGCAATATCTGGATGTGGAGTACGCTTTTTATATTTGCTTACATCTTTTAATACCAAAAAAATAACCTCAAATTGTTTATTGGCAGGTAGTTTAGGCCATTTTTTAAGATGGCCTGCTTGATCAGTTTCAAGGATTAAACGTTCAGCATACATAGTCATTTTCCTGATTTATGCTCTAAAAAGGGGAGGAATAACTTCCAAACAAATCTTGTCTTTTGGAATGCCCATTTCTACTAAGTATTTTTCTATTTGATCCTCTGTATCATTCCATTGAATTAATATGTTTTCATCACTTATATCAATGTGGATAGCGCATTGATGAATTCTTTTATTTTGTTTCCATCCAATCCAAGTAGCCATATAACGCATTCTTTTATCATCAAAAATCAACTCAATATGCGTGTTATCTGTTTTTAATGGTTCATATCTAGAAAGCAATTGTTTAATACAGTTTTTATAAAATTCTATGGTATTTTCCATTGTAAAGGTTCTCCTTCTCCTTAAGATTACCATTATTATGGTGGATTGAATAATTGTAAAATTTTATACATCAACCCACCATATTATTAAATAATTACTTCGCAGCAATTTCTTCTAATTGCTTTGCCTTGATAATCTGTCCATCCAAGGCGGCTTCTTTCGCGCTTTTGCCATAAGCGACACTCATCAAAGTGCTGTAATAGACTGAGGGCATATTGAATTTAGTGCCATACTTCTTGTTGATTTGTTCTTGATAAACTTCAGTGTTCATCTGACACACTGGGCAAGGGGTGACAATCATATCGGCACCACCATCGTAAGCGGCTTCAATAATGTCTTTTACCAAGGCTTGGCTTTTTTCTGGTTCAGAGAACATCAAAGCTCCGCCGCAGCACGACACTTTTTTGTCGTAATCTGCCACCGGTTCCGCGCCCATCGCTTCAACCATTTTGTCTAAATAGACAGGATTTTCAAAGGATTCGCCATCAATACCAAAAGGACGATTTGTTTGGCAACCGACATAACCGGCAATTTTAATGCCTTCAAGAGGTTTCTTGACGTGCTTTTTCATTTCGTCATAGCCGATATCTTCAATCAGCACTTCAACCATGTGGCGCACTTTTTTCTCGCCTTTGAAGGCTAAACCTGCTTCTTTCAAAGCTTCATTGGCTTCTGCCATCAGTTGGTTATCGTGTTTTAAGCGTTCATCGGCTTCACGAGTGGCTAACCAGCAAGCAGCACAAGTTGCAACCACATCTTGTCCTGAATGGTGTTGTTCAGAAAGTGCTATGTTACGGGCTGAAAGCACTAAACGAGGGAGTTCACCACCACCAGCATAACCGATAGAAGCAGAGCAACAATTCCAATCAGGAATTTCATTCAATTTAATGTCCAACACGTCACAAATGGTTTGTGTTGAACGCATCTGGTTAGAAGAGGAAGCTCCCTTTTGTGAGGAGCAACCAGGGTAGAAGGAATATTCTTTAGCCATAATCTGTCAGTCTCCTTATTAAGCTTGTTGGAATTTAGCTATTTTCGCTTCTTCGATTTCACGCGCTTTTTTCAAGATAGCTTGGAAGCCTTTTTTGTCTTTGCAACCATGTCCACCTGCCATTTCAAGGGGAGTCATGCGTTTAGCTTTAAGCATCCCAAGACCAATCTTTTGCATTTTTAGGGAAGTTTTTACACCTTCTGCCAATCCATTCATGAAGTATAAGCTTAAGCCCAATTTCAACTCGTTGACACGTCCTTTTTTAGCAAGATTGTCCCAAAATTTTTGGGCAAATTTTTGGGTGGGTTGGTTCTTGGGTACAAGCCCTAACCGTTTAGCATAGTGTGCTAAACCGTGCATGATATGGGTGATGGGCAACTCGCGGGGACAACGTGCAATGCAGTTGTAGCAGGAAGTACACATCCACATAGAACTAGAACCAAGCACCTCATCACGCTTATTGGCACGGATCATCATAAAAATTTCTTGCGGGGGATGATCCCAATGGGGACCAAGTGGACATGAACCAGAGCAAACGCCGCATTGCATACACATACGAACCCATTCACCTTCTTCAACATTCGCTTCCACTTCGCGTAAAAAGCTATTGCGATATTTTTCACTCATAAAAAAATCTCCTTAGATGGAAATGCCGCTATCCATAATGGAGTCCAAACCTTCAGGTTTGGACTTTCCAAAGCTAAAGCTTTGGACTCCAAGATATTGAGATTGGAGTCCAAACCTTCAGGTTTGGGCTTCCCAAAGCTAAAGCTTTGGACTCCAAGATATTGAGATTGGAGTTCAAACCTTCAGGTTTGGGTTTTCCAAAGCTAAAGCCCTAGACTCCAAGAAACATGAATTAAAATTTAAATGGACTCATACCGATTTTTTCAATGGTTGCTGCCATGTCGTTGATTATTTGCGGCACTTTATGAATATCGGTGATGGCTATTTCGTGGGTTTCTACCCGTTCTGTTTCCAGTTGTAGTTGTTTAAGCGTATCATCAACTTTGCTCATGCGATAATGTGCCATTTCACTGCCTTTAACAAAATGGCATTGATAATCTTCGCCTTTTTTGCAACCCATGAGAATGACACCGTCATAGCCACTATTTAGTGCATCACTGATCCAAATCGTATTGACTGAACCGAGGCAACGAACTGGTATAATACGCACAAAAGCACTGTATTCAAGGCGGCTCATGCCAGCCATGTCAAGTGCGGGATAGGCATCGTTTTCACAAGCTAACAGTAAGATACGTGGTTTTTCATCAAACTCGTCAGGCACGTCAACGGCTTTGAGGGCTTGTCCTACCGTATCGACTGAATAGTTCTCGAAGGAAATCACGCGCACTGGACAAGCACCCATACAAGTACCACATCGCCGACAACGTGCTTCATTGAACAAGGGATAACGCTGTTCATCTTCGTTAATTGCGCCAAAAGGACATTCCACTGTACACCGTTTACATTGAGTGCAGCCTTCTTTACGAAAACTAGGGAAACTTAAGTCTCCTGAGCGTGGATGTGCGGCACGTCCAATGGCTGCATTTTCTAAAGCTTGAATTGCTTTTAGAGCTGCACCAGTGGCATCTTCTGCTGCTTGTGCCATATCCATTGGACGACGTACTGGTCCCGCAGCATAGATACCGGTGCGGCGTGTTTCATAAGGGAAGCAGATAAAATGAGAGTCGGTGAAACCGTTAACCAATTGAGGCATATCGCGCCCTTGGCGATAGTCCAAATTTAAAATAGATTGCTTTTGGAATGCTGCCGCACTTTCTGGTTTTTCTTCTTCCGCTGAATAATCTTCGGCTTCAATATTAACACCAGAATTCGGTATCATACCGGTTGCCAATACCACTAAATCAGCATCATAAGTAGTGTCTTCATCAAGAATTAAATCCTTGAATTTAACCGTCAAATTACCACCACTGGATATGACTTCGTTTACAGAACCCTTAGTGAAGGTAACGCCTTTATCTTGACCATTGCGGTAGAAATCTTCACCGCCAGCACCCGGCATACGCAGTTCGGTATAGACGATCATGGTATTGATGTCAGGATTAGCCTCTTTAAAATACATGGCTTGTTTGACGCTTGTCATGCAGCAATGCCCTGAACAATAGGACAAATGGCCTTCTTTTTCACTGCGTTGTCCGGCACATTGAACAAATACCACGCTATTAACTTCTTTTCCATCAGAGGGACGTTTAATCGCTCCCCCATTGGCTTGTTTGGCAAGGCTTTCTAAACCAAGTTGATCAACAACATCGGGGGATTTACCATAGGAAAATTCTGGTAATTGATTCGCATCATAAGGCGTAAAACCACTCGCTTGAATGATAGAACCAAAATTGACAGTGGTTGTAGAACCATCAGCGGTAGCAATATCAGTACTAAAGCGTCCTGGTGCACCGCTGGTTTTTGAAACGTTGGCGTTGAGGTGGACGGTGATTTTGCTATTGCCTTCAACTTGTTTGATTAAATCGGCAACGCTGCTCTCTTGTGGATCGGCAAAGGGTGAACGGTTGGGAATGCGCTTATAAAGTTGTGCCGCATTACCACCAAGAGTTTCACCTTTTTCAATAATACTTGCCGAATAACCTGCCTTAGCGATTTCAAGGGCTGCGGTTAAACCGGTAAAGCCACCACCAACAATCAGCACATGATCAGTACGCCCTTGTTCTCCACTTTTGGTGGGCAAGTTCATAAATTTGACTTCAGCACACGCCATGCGTACATAGTCTTCTGCCATTTCTTGCGTGGTTTCTTGCGCGTCATCATTGTCAGGACGAATCCAAATCACGCCTTCACGTAAATTAGCGCGAGACATTGCCACGTTTTCAAAACTGAAAGCATCGGTTTTAGCACGTTTGGAACAGGCAGCAATGACTAAATGATTGACTTCTCCAGCATCAATATCGGCTTGAATCATTTTCACGCCGTCACCGTTGCAGAGAAAATCATGTTGTTTAGCAAAGCCGACTTTACCCTCTCTGGTGGCAATCATTGCAAGTTGATCGGCATTCAAGCGATCACCGATACCACATCCTTTACAAATATAAGCCCCTAATTTTTTATCTGCCATTTTTTTTAACCTCCCTCAGTAGCGGCTACTTTATTCACAACTTGAATAGCCCGTAATGCACTGGCAGTTGCACTTTGCACCGCCCTGTTGACATCCAACGCATCGGTGGCAACGCCCGCGCCAAACATGCCACTACTGGGATCATTTTCAATAAACCCATGTTCATTGACAGTCATTTTTACGCCTAATTTATTGAAATCCACACTGGGTTCCATACCAATAGCGAGTACCACTAAATCATGTGGATTGCTATAACGGTGATAACCTTCGGTATTAACACCATGTAAAATGGGATTACCAGTGGCTTTGTCTTGGGTAATGTTTGCTACTTTGGATTTGATAAAATGCACCGTTTCATCGGCTTTGGCTTTATGGTACAAATCTTCAAAGCGATCAATGGCACGAATATCAATATAGTAAATGCTGGATTTACCTTCATCACCATATTTTTCACGGACATAAGTGGTTTGTTTAAGTGAGGCAGTACAACAAATCCGAGAACAATGTTTAAGGTAATTGCGATCACGCGAACCGGCACATTGGATAAAGGCAATATCTTTTGCCTCTTTATTGTCGGAAGGGCGCAAAATCTTACCACCTGTTGGTCCATAAGGAGCCATCATCCGTTCAAATTCAACACTGGTAATCACGTTTGGAATACGATCATAACCATAAGGTTGAATCTTATTAGCATCAAAAGGTTTCCAGCCTGTTGCCCAAACGATAGCCCCCACATTCAGAGTCAGGTTTTCCTCTGACATGTTTAAGTTAATCGCATCGTATTGACAAGCAGCTTTGGCTTTATCAGCATCGGCAGTCCCTTTGATACGCGAATCGACAACATAACGTTGGGGATAAGCCATAAAAAAAGGTAAATAGGCTCCCTTACGTTTTTTCAAACCATAGTTGTATTCGTCATCAAACTCACTATCAACAGCCTCACCACAAGCTCCACAACTGGTACAATTTTCATTGACATAGCGTGGAGAAACCTTAAGGTTAACGGTATAATTTCCCGTATCACCTGCCACATTTGTTACTTCAGTCATCGTCATTACACGGACTTTTTTATTGGCTTTAATGCGACGTAGATTAATTTCCATACCACATGTTGGGTAACACATCTTAGGAAAATACTTATATAGTTGGGAGACACGTCCACCCAAAGATGGATTTTTTTCAATCAAAATTACATCTTTACCGCATTCAGCGGCTTCTAAAGCGGTTGTCATCCCGCTAATTCCACCCCCCACAACTAAGATAGTCTGGTTGGTTGCAACGACATCAGTCATGCGAATCCTCCACAAATAAAATGTCTGCCATTATTGGATTTGGATTTCTTTGCAATTATTCAAAATCCAATGCTTAGGAAAATAGTATATTAGCATACACTGTTATAGCTTGATATACTAGATAAAAATATTAAGAAATTTTTTTAACATTTTAGTTTTAACAATAAGGAACGTGCATAAAATAACTTCGACAAAACCTGATAGGTTTGCCCCAACTTATGGGTAAATTATTTCATGCACATTCCTAATCATTAGATATTATACCGATTTAACGTAACTCATTGATTTATTTGAATTTTTTATTTAGAAATGTAATAAAATCAAGCACTTAATATTAAATCGGTATAATGTCTATTGTCCAAACCAAAAGAATTGATAAAGACTTTGTGATTTTGAATACCAAATCAGTTTTTCGTTAACTCACTGAATATCAAGTGCTATAAATTGTTAATTTTTGACTAAGGAATGAGGATTCAATAAAAATACGAAAGTTGAAACCTGACAGGTTTTAAAAACCTGTCAGGTTTAGCACCAAAATCTTGCAAATTATTAAATCCTCATTCCTAAGGGAGTTGCGGAAAAATAATATACCAAAAAATCCCTTCAAGACAAAAGTTTTTGTGCAAAACACCTAATAA
>JAUCGK010000457.1 GCA_030378085.1 Candidatus Parabeggiatoa sp. HSG14 | reverse complement strand
ACCTTCAGGTTTGTGTTTTTGGAGTCCTTCGCTCCTGCCAAACCTGAAGGTTTGGACTCCATCGCGAACTGCCAAACCTGAAGGTTTGGACTCCAAAAGACGAGGTACTTGTGGGTAAAGATTAGTTCTAAACTGGAGTGCAAAATTTATTTTGCCAACTAGAGTACAACAAATAAATTTTACACTCTTTTATTCACTTTTGGAAGTACAGTGCGTCACATCAGTTAATAAAAGGAGGTTTAAAAACTATGACACAAGCATTAGGAAACACTGAATTAAAAGCTAAAACCGCTTACTCCCCCTTTTCGATTCCTTCAAGCTATTCTCCCCCAGCTGAGCGATTAGTTTCTGAGGCGGAATACTGGGAAAAATACTATGACTACCCTGACAAAACTTACGAATGGAATAATGGTTTATTGGAGGAAAAAGCGGTGTCCGAGTTCTCAACGATTTTAATGTCTGATTGGTTTTCAGAATTGTTAGGGTATTTTTTAAAAACGCATCCTATCGCCAAAAAAACTTTTTTGGAAATGGGATTTAAGTTCACCTCCTCCCAAAAGGGTAAAGTGCGTCGCCCTGATTTAGGGATAATCCTTAACTCAAATCCGGTTCCTGTTTTACTAGCAGACAGGAGTTATCAAGGTATTTATGATATCTGCATTGAAGCCATTTCCGATTCCACACAAAAAGACATTACGCGAGATATTTCCGATAAAAAAAGAGAATATGCCGCCGCAGGTGTCAAAGAATATTATATTCTTGATGGGCAAGCTCGCTATACGAAGTATTATCGTCTTAACACAAGTGGTATCTATGTACCCATAAAACCGTTGAAAGGGGGTATTATCAAATCCAAAGTGCTCCCCGATTTTCAGTTTCGGATTGATGACTTATATAATCATCCATTGCCAGAAGAAATGATTGAGGATTCGGTTTATCAAGGATTTGTTTTACCGGGTTATACACAAGAAAAGCGGGCTAGAAAAGAAGCAGAACAACGCGCCGAGCAAGCTCAAAATGAAATCCAAAAAGAGCGGCAACGCACAGAACAAGCTCAACATGAAATCCAAAAAGAACGGCAACGCGCAGAGCAAGCTCAACATGAAGTCCAAAAAGAACGGCAACGCGCAGAGCAAGCTCAACATGAAGTCCAAAAAGAACGGCAACGCGCAGAGCAACTCGCTGAAAAGTTGCGAGCGTTAGGAATTAATCCTGATGAGCTATAATCAACGAGAAGGACAAGAGATGAGCAATCCGTTGAAGGAGGGATGGCACTGGGGTTTTGAGGGTTGCTCGCAATTCAATAGCTTCTTTTTTCCATTGATTTTTTGAAGATTCTAAAAACCTTATTCGGTTTTCCAATTGTTTGAAGTTTTTCTTTAATTCTTGTTATTTGGTTTTCCAATTATCACGCCTTTCTTTGAACCATTTAAGTAATTTATGAGTTGGACTTCTATATGAGGTATTAAGTGACATCTGAGTTCCTATTTTCAGTTGTATTTGGTGACAGAAAAATGATACAATTTTATTCTTTAAAAGTCTACTAAAAATTGAAGATTTTCATCACCCCAGGACAACTCTAGTATGTAAATTGCTAAACACAACAAAATAGCCTTCATCCAAGCATTCTGAAGTCAGATATTCAGCTAATTGCCCTTTTCCCTTCTTCAAGAGAGTATTATTGCTAAAGACTTTGGTTTCAATGAGATATCGGTAAGTCTGATAGACAATCAAAATATCAGTTCGTCCTGAGCCAGAGGGCATTTCTATAAAAGTGTGTCCTTCTAAGGTTTCAATAAAAAAGCTAATAAAACCATCAAGAGAATAATGCCAAGCCCCTTCTCTCAAGGTTTCGGTATCAAAAGCTTTGAAGCCACGCTTCCGCACATATTGCCGATATTTATTGAGTATGGCGTGGAGATTTAAGCTCCCGTCTTTCAAATACGCTTCAAAGTTCTCATTGACTTTGAATCCATAATGTCTCGTTTCACCATTGGACACCGGACGAAATGCCGTGATAATGCACTTGCTATATAATGGCATCAATATACCGACATGACCTTCTATATTTTCTATGACACCACTGGCGTGTAAAACAGTTTTGACGATTATACTGGCTGTAACAACACTATCAGCAATGTTTAACCAAACTTTGATTATGAGACAAACGCAAGGAACGTCTGTTGCCAAAAACAAAGTTCAAAGCGGCGTTTGCTACCTGGCTAAAATCCTCACCAGCGCAAGGAATTATTTCTCCGACAGGCTGATAGGTAAAAGTATTGTAAACTTAGCACCTCTTTCAACATTTTCTACATAAATATTCCCCTTTATATGCTCATCAATAATTATTTTGGACATATAAAGCCCGATGCCAGTTCCCTTTCCCTGTTCTTTCGTAGTAAAATAAGGCTCATATATTCGATCTATTACTCCTTTAGGGATGCCACCACCATTGTCTTTAATAGAAATATGAACATAAGATTCCTCCACAAAAGCTTGAATGACAATTTCGCCATTTTTCACTTTATTTTCGAGAATTGCATCTTTGGCATTGTTTATTATATTTATCAATACCTGAGAGAACTCGTTTGCAAATCCGTCAACAACAATCTCTTTGGTATAAGAAAACCGAAGAACAATATTATGATATTTTATATTTGTATCTATAAGAGAGAGGGTTTCGTTAATTTTTCCAGTAATACTAAATTTGGTTTTCTCTTTGTTAGGGCTAAAAAAATTCCTGAAATCATCAATAGTTGTAGACATTTTTTGTATAATGTTTGAACCAATATCAACAAAATCGTCTAATGTTTCAAGTTCTAATTCACCTTCTTCAAAAGTAATTTTGATATTAAAAAGAAGAATTTGCAGAGCATTGATGGGTTGCCGCCATTGATGAGCTATATTACCTATCATTTCTCCCATTCCAGCTAACCGTGCTTGATGCATCATAATCAAATCCTTTTCTCTGCTTTTTTTAACCTCTTTTTCTATTTTTTCCTCTAAAGAAATATTTATCTTTTCTATCTCTTTTTGTCTTTGAATAACAAGTGTTTCTGCCTTCCTTCTCGCAAAATCGTTAGAAAGTAATTCACTTACCATCTTGAGAATACGAATATCATTATCTGCCCAGTTTCTCTTATTCACCGTATCATCAAATCCAATAAAACCAATAATATTAGCGGTTTTAGATAAAATTGGAACACAGATCAACGAACGTATAGCCTGTTCTCGCAAATGCTCCCTGAATTCAGCTTCAGAATCAGGTATTTTAGCTACATTGTTAGCTACATAAACACCATCATTTAGTAGTTTGTTAAAAAAATAATAATACTTTGGAATTTCAAGACGTTGCAGATTATCCTTTTGAGGCTCTGTTTCGGAGTTGTACCATTCATGGGTATTTGACATCAATTTACCGTTCTCTTCAAATAAAAATATGTAAGCACGGTTTACCTTAATTAGCTTTCCTAAAATTTCAAGAATGTGATTAAGATCGGCACCTTTTTTTTCAACAAACTGGCTGGAAATCAGGGATAGTTCTTTTTCTACCGAAATATATCTATCCAAGGCAATAACCATTTCGTTAAAGCTCTTAGCTATTTGTGACAACTCATCATTTGTTGTAATATTTGTTCTGATTTTTAGATTCCCTTTTGCAACTTTTTTTGAAGCACTTAACAGCTTATTAATTGCTTCAGTGATGGAAAAGTAACTCCCAAGGAAAAGGTAAAAAAGTATGGCAAACGATATTGTAGCTATAGCAACTATAAAAAATTTCTTCTGATTAAGTCTTGTGATTCTATCCACCAGAACTCCATCCAATAGGGGAGAAATTTTATGATACAAATCAAATTGTTTGTTAATAGTTTCGGTACAGAGTTGAAAGTATTTTTCGGCTGAAATATTGATATAGTCTGCAATGATGATTTCATTGTTGGTAATTTCCAAAAGTTGTTTTACCAGTAGATAATTTGTTTCATCATCAAGTTCATTTTTAAGGGCTGGCGTTTCAATGTATACCTTTTGTATATTATTTTCTATTTGTTTTATGGTAACTTTAATTAACCCAAATAAAATGGAAATATACGAATTTTCTTGGATAGACAGTTTTTTACGGGCTGCAACAGTAACACCCAGTGCCCTAACTTGACCTACATATTCGGTAAGGGTAGGAAGTTTAGTTGAAAGGGTATCCACGAGATAATAACTATCAATATCCGGGTCAAGAGTTAAATTTGATGTGTCTGCCACATGTATAATAAAGGTACGAATTTTATTATTCAAATCGGAATGACGTTGAAAACTTTCACGCATACTGATTTGCAAGGCTTCTTTTTGTAAATTTTGCCAGTCTTTTTTCAGGCTATTCCATTGCTGAGACGTATTAAGAAGTGAAGCATGTACTTTGTCGATGTCTTCTACTTCTCTGATGTTCTGTTTTATATCTTCTTGTTTAGAAAGTATTTTATCTTTGAATGATAAATCACCTCCATAGAAAGCATTTACCATTCCCCGGTGTTGCTGAATATTCTGGAGAATTTTTATTACTTGCTGATTGTAGCTTACCCCTATCCTCTCTTGTTCCGCAAAATCTATCCTTATATTAATTTCAGAAATAAGGAGAAATAAAAAGAAAGTAAGGGGAATTAGAACAATACTCGCCATTAAGGCAATTTTTTGTGGATATTTCAAACTATCCATCAATAAAACAGCCGGCTTTATCAATTTCATCATACCTTTGTCTCTACTCGGTTTCGGCCTTTGTGTTTAGCTAAATATAGCAGCTCATCAACCCTATGAACAAAATCTTCACCAGATTCTTCATGCTCAAATTGCACAACTCCAAAACTGCTTGTAATCTTCGGTATATTTTCAAATGGTGACGTTGCAATTATACCTCTTAATTTCTCTGCTAGTTGATTGGCATTTTCCAGATCATTATTAGGGACCAAAATCATAAATTCTTCGCCTCCCCAACGGGCGAATATATCATTACTTCTGATATTGTTGATCACGATACGTGATAATTCTTGGAGTACATAATCGCCGGATTGATGACCATAGAGATCATTAACTTTCTTAAAATGGTCAATATCGAACATTATTAAAGAAAGAGCCGTTTTATATCGTATTGCTTTTTCTATTTCTGTAGCTAGAAAAAACTCAAATTTTCTGCGGTTATATATGCCGGTCAGACCATCTGTGGTTGCTTGAATTTTGAGAGATTCTCTTTCTTGAGCCAACTTTGTAGCTTCGGTAAAAGAAAAAATGGCACTATTCTTTTCTGGAAAGCGGTTTACAGTAACCAGATAAGGCTTTGCTTCTACTTCGAGTCTTTGTTGATTTCTTAAATAAACAAATTGTTCATCATGTTTGTTTGTCAAGATTTGTTTAATCCATTCAAAACTTTTTTCTTCAAAATCAACAGGCACGTTATTTATTTCGGTAAAAATAGAGTCCAAACTATTTAAACTATTTTTAAAACCCTCAAAATCGTTGTATCCCATAAATTGGAGGAAAGCCTTATTGACATACTCTATTTCATAGCCAATTGTGGCAACTATGAACACCAACATTGAATCAAGGATAAAATGAGCATATCGGCTATATATTTCAAGCTCTTTTTCCTGCAACAAAATAGTTGAGCTTTTAACCAGTTTCTCAATCAACTGGTTGGGATTAACGGGTTTTTGCACATAATGATCAATTCCTATTTCAATTGACTGTATTAAATAGCTAGGTTCATTAAACGCAGTTGTCACCAATATCGGGGTAGTTTTACTCATTCCCTTAATGGCTTGTGCCATTTCCAAACCATCCATAATCGGCATTCTGATATCCGTAATAACTACATCTGGTTTGTATTTATCGAATATCTCAAGACCTTCTTTACCATTAGATGCAGTATAAAGTTTTCCAACTTTTTTATTAAGAAAATAACTTAATAAACTTCTGATATCACTTTCGTCCTCAACATAAAGAAGACTAATTTTGTTCAGGATTCTGTCATCAAAAACTGTTTTTTTAGTACTCATATAAATTTTAAGAATAATTCTGAAAATTATGGGGACACAATACTTAATTATATCGTGGCTTTGGTCCCTGTTTTTTTAAATCACGTTAAGGAGTTATTGCTCATTGCCTACTTATTGTCCAGAGTTAAACCTCATTGAAATGTTATGGCGTTTTATCAAATACTCTTGGTTACCTTTTTTGGCTTATCTCTCTTTTGATAATTTGGTTTTGTCAGTCGAAAATGTAATGTGTTGAAGCAAATTGGTTCAGAATTTAGAATTGACTTTGCTTCTGGATAATACCTGAAAATTTATGCTTCATTACTTATATAGATTGCTATGTTGTTTTAATGCGCCCGCATTTTTTTATTGTTTATCTACAACATTTGTAAACTAATCAATCAGATCAATACCAACTAATCCAAGCCTCTTTGTACCAACAGAACTTAAAGTGACTGTATAAGCCCCCACTGGTAAATCTAACAATAAACCAGCATCTGTAGGACTTGTTAATTTCAAATGAGTAGGTAAAGTGGCAACTTCACTGGCACGAGAATCTGTCTGCCAATCGTCATTGCTTGCGACAAGTTCAAGGTGATAACTCCAAAATGTTGGAGTTCCTATCGTCAGTCCAAAAAACGGGACGTTGGCGCGTCCCGAACCTGTGTGTTCACCCAAATAAAAAAAAGTTATAATGGGAATATGCCTCCTTTCCTTTTTAAATAATTATCTCAACTTTTTCCCCTAAAAACTTAGGTCGCGTTTTTAAAAAATATAAATCCAATACGGCTTTAAAACGCGCTAAATATTCTCGAATTGGTGTTTTTATATCATCAGTGATAGATACTCCCTTGGCATTAAAACCGATGGCTTGAATATCATAAAAGTCACTGATAAATATGGCACGTTCATTATGAAACTTTTGTGAAATAATAATAATATCGTTTTGCAAAAAAACTTTTTTACAGCGCACAACAGAATCTAAAGTACGAAAGCCCGCATAATCCAATGTAATCGCATGTTTAGGTATTCCTTCTTCCATCAACGATTTTTTCATTTCCTTAGGTTCATTATAAAATCTTGTGCGATTATCACCACTGGCAATAATATGTTTAATTTTTCCCGCTTTATAAAGTTGTACTGCGGCATCAATTCGATACTTAAAATAACGATTAATACGACCATGGTGTAAGCGTTTGACTGTACCTAATAGCAAAGCCACTTTCTTTGCAGGAATAGCATCAATATCACTATATAAGCGACTTTGTGCTTGAAAAACCATCCAAAAATAACAGCCAATAATGATGCTTGATAATACGAATAGTATGGATATACTTAGCCGGAAAAATTTCATGGGATTTTTTTAAAACTTGAATGGTTATAGCGTTTTCCGATGGGATAAAGTACACCCCCCCCTAAATCCCCTCCTTAAATTAAGGAGGGAACTTGTACCAGACGCAATCGGGAAACGCTATATATAATTTTTTAGGTAACTGAAGTTACGCAGATAGCTTCCAAACGGGAGTGCAAAATTTATTTTGCCAAAATTTGAAGTAGAGACACACGGCCATGTGTCTTTTGGAATCCGTGTGTCTCTACTTTTGGAAGTACAATGCGTAACATCAGTTAGGTAAATAGCTTTATAAAACCTGCCAGGTTTCCAAAACCTGGCGGTTTGATCGAGAAATTATTTTTTGATTTCCATACTATCACAAATTAGTTATTTTAGTGAGGGTTCTTTTGAGGCAAAATAATCGCGTGTTAGTTTAAATACGATAGGACTTAGCAATATCAATGCAATTAGGTTGGGTAATGCCATTAATGCATTGAGTGTATCTGCCACTAACCAAACAACTTTTAAATCCAACATCGCTCCCACCGGCACCACTATCACCCATAATAGCCTAAATGGGATAATGGATTTAATACCAAAAAGATATTGTACACATTTTTCGCCATAAAAACTCCAGCCTAAAAGCGTCGTAAAAGCAAATACCACTGAACCAAAAGTGACGAGATAACCCCCAAAATTTGGCAATGCTTGCTCAAATGCCATAGATGATAAGGACGCACCCGTTTCACCACTGATCCAAGCTCCTGATATGATAATTACTAAACCCGTAATGCTACAAACAATAATGGTATCGATAAATGTCTCTAACATGGCAATAACGCCTTGTTGAATTGGGCTATTAGTACGGGCAGTTGCTTGTGCAATCGGTGCGCTACCCAAACCTGCTTCATTAGAAAATACGCCGCGTGCAACACCAAAGCGGATAGCTGCCCATACAGCGGCACCCGCAAAACCACCCGTTGCTGCCATTGGCGTAAATGCATAAGTAAAAATGAGGTTTAAAGCAGGGGGGATTTCTGCTGCGTGAATAACCAAAATAACTAATCCGCCTGTGACATAAGCAATTCCCATGAAAGGAACAATCTTACCAGCCACTTCGGCAATCCAACGAATTCCACCAATCAATACTAATCCAACTAATATTGCTAATGTTACGCCCGTTATCCAAGTGGGTATTTGAAATGAAGATTCCAACACATCAGCAACGGAGTTAGCCTGCACTGTATTGCCAATACCAAAGCCGGCTATCATCCCAAAAATGGCGAACACGGTTCCTAACCAAGCCCAATGGCTCTTTAAACCATTTTTGATATAATACATTGGGCCGCCAACATGATTACCATTTTCATCCTTTTCACGGTAATGAACAGCACAAACAGCTTCAGCATATTTAGTTGCCATGCCCACTAAAGCAGTACACCACATCCAAAACAATGCCCCCGGGCCTCCAAGAACAATCGCTGTTGCGACACCAGCAATATTACCAGTACCAATCGTTGCAGAGAGCGAAGTCATCAGCGCATTAAAAGGAGTAATATCTCCTTCTTCACGACTGGTACGACCACGCCAAAGCATCACAAAGCCGTATATTAATTTGCGTAGTGGTATCAGTCGTAATCCCAGCATTAAATAAAAGCCAGTGCCTAAAATCAACACCAACATGGCAGGCCCCCAAACAAAACCATTGATTTGGTTAATATATTCAGTCAAAATTTCCACGTATAAAAACTCCTTAATTAGTTTTGGATTTTGGATTTCAATTAAGTTAATCCTTCGTGATGTGATGGACACTATCCTTTATTTTATTAATAATTACAAGAATTTTTTATAACAAAGAATTAAATATTGGATTTTCTTGTTCCCGACGTCTTCGTTGGGAATGCATATTGTGACGCTAACGTCACTCCTTTTAAAATAAAGTGTTATAGCGTTTTCCGATTGCGTCAGGTACAAGTCCCCTCTTTAATTAAGGCTAACCTTTACCCACAAGTAGGTAAACTTATTGAAATCAATAGGTTTTTGTTATAGGGAGATATCACTAATGAAATTGGCAAAAATTTATCCTCGTGCTTGGATTTCATGGGTGTTACGACTCTCTA
>JAUCGK010000456.1 GCA_030378085.1 Candidatus Parabeggiatoa sp. HSG14 | reverse complement strand
AAATGATATAACCCCTTGAAAAATAAACTATATCTTAAAATTATGGATAATATCCATAATAAAAGTATTTAAAATATAATATATTGATTTAATTGAAATAAAATTTTTTGAGATATTTTAAGGTTATATTGCCTGTGTCAATATATTATAATAGTCTAATATAATGTATTTAAGTTTATTATTCAAGCAAATGCAATAGAGTCAAGACATTTTAAGATTTATTCGTGGATGCAGCATTGATAAATTTTGGGCTTATTAACACAACTGTTTCCTCTTTACTCTATGATATTCTCAATCATAAAATGGAATAAATTTATAAATAATGCTTGAACGAAAACCTTTGTTTGAAGATTAGAACGATGAAATAAAAAATATTAATACTCATTGATAAATAAAAGATTTTTTATATTATTGATAATTTACTTATAATACCTTCGCTAAAAACTTGAGTATTAAACTCAGCTATTTAAAAAACACTTGAAAATCAACGAGATTTAAAATAAGTTTAATCGGTTTAAAAATAAGGTAACTGGTTGAAATTTAATCAATATCACTTAATAACCATCTTAATTTAGTAGGGTAATTGGCGAAGGTATTGTTACTATAAGCGTTTTTCTTCTGAAACTATATATAAGAAAATGATTATATGCTATACTTATGTCTTGAATGTCTTTTAGAAGGCATAAAATTTTAATCACTTTTTTTAGAAAGGAATAAAATATTATGGATCAAACGTATTATAATGCAGTTACTGAAATGGAAAAAAAACAGGTAAATCGTGAGTATGTTCTTGGTTGGATGGGAGGCTACTTGCAAAACCCTGGACGAGAAGAGCAACGAATCACAGAAGCTTACGAGGCAGGTTATGCCGACGGTGATACTCGCAATACTAATAACTTTACTCAGTGGGTAAAAAAATAAGCTAAGTTTTTTAGATTGAGGCGGGGTTTAACCCCGCCTTTTTTTAGTTTTTAATGGTTTGATATGAGATACAAATCTTTAATCTTTTAAAAAACGCAATAAAAAACTTGTTTGATTTTATTTTGTCACATTTAATAAAATCAACGACTTGTGGGGCAGGTATTGCTGTGCGTATCCAAAAAAATTACTTATTAATCAGATTGATACACTATCTATTTATCCACCCTACACAAAATCTGACAAAGTAGAAGTAATTACACAGATTAATTTTTTACCTGAAGGGACTACATTTATGCCTACCGTTCGTATGTATTGTACGCAAAATTGCCCTTATTGCATAAGGGCGGAACAGTTTCTAAATAAAAAAGGTGTGCAAATCCAAAAAATTCTTGTTGATTATAATCGTGATGAAATGAAAAAGATGATTGAAATAACAGGGCGGCGTACTGTACCACAAATTTTTATTGGGGAACAGCATGTAGGCGGTTATGATGATCTTGTTGAGCTTGATATAGAAGGAGGACTAGCTCCTCTATTATCTCAATAACTGCGTACTATAAATAAATGACAACTAAATCATTGATAAATTGAATGACTGGATTGCTTGATTCTCCATAAAGCTGTTGTTAAAATCACACACTCTGTTGCGATGTTTGCCATTAAGTGTTGCGAATAAGTTATACTAAGCAATACTGGGCTTGCGATACCCGTTATTCTAAATTATGAAACATTAAGCTATGATAATAACCAATCATGCTTGGGAAATGAGGATTTAATAAAATCCGAAACTGAAATCTGCCAACTTTTAAAAACCTGGCAAGTTTTAACATCAAAATTGTGGAAATTATTAAATCCTCATTCCTTAAAATATTTTGTTGTAAAATTGATACATTCAGTTCAAAATTCGTGAATTGAAGTTGTTCAAAAAATACGGCAAGGAATACCAATTTTAAGTTTCTGCCAGCAACTGGTTTTTTCATCTTAACTAAATAAAACAGTAGGTGTAAATTATTTTTTGCTACGTCTCATAATAATTTTCAATGCAAGAAAATCCTCATTTCGTCATTTTAAGTATTTTGACTTAATGTTAGATTATTTATACTTAACATGGTAACAAATTGAACTTTTAAAAAAACAAAGTTTTTTGATAAAAATTAATAGTTTTGGTTATCACAGGGTTCAGTATAATCCAATTGAGTCGTTTTATATTTCTCATTTCATCACAGTAAGGAACGTGCATAAAATAACTTCAACAACTACCGATTATCTTTTATAAAAAGAAGGGGAACTTCTTTCCTTCTTAAGAAAGGGTGAGGGGAGTTACAAAATTATTTCATGCTTATTCCTAAGGGAACATATCCATGTCTGATTATTTTAATCGTAAAATTTTGATAGGAGTAGTAACGGGTACGTTGTTGTCAACTGCCGTAACTTCTTCTTTAGCTAGTAGTGCTGATACTCATCATCTGGTTGATTCTAGAGGGAACCCTATTCTAACGAAACGTTTGGACGAGTGTGTTGAAACACCAAAAACACCTAATACACCAGCCAAATTGTTTAAAAAATGCGGTGACATTATCGACAGAGATGAAGACGGTATATTTGACGATGAAGACGTATGTCCCGATAATACCCCAGAAGAACTTACCAGGGGTGTCTATCAAAGTGGCCCTAAAAAAGGCTGTCCAATAGATAGTGATAATGATGGTGTGCCTGATTATCGTGATGATTGCCCACGCAACACACCATTAGAAGTTTCTAAAGGGGTTGATTCCCGTGGTTGTCCACTTGATACGGATCAAGACGGTGTGGCTAATTATAGGGATTCATGTCCTGGTACACCATTTGGTATTAAGGTTGACGAAAATGGTTGTGCTCGCATCGATCCTAAGCCTGTGGTAAGAACTCTCTCTACCGATATACTTTTTGATATTGATTCAGCCACTTTAACCAGTGAGGCTTTGCCAATTCTGGATGATCTTCTCCACCAAATTGAGGGGCTTTTTATCCAGAACGTAGAAGTTGTAGGTCATACCGATTATAACGGTACTGACGAACATAATCAGGATTTATCTGAAAGACGTGCGAGAACGGTTGTCATTTACTTAACCGACCGAGGAGTTCCCACCGCCAAAATTAATTCATGGGGTGATGGTGAATCCAACCCAATTGCTTCTAATGAAGATTCAGAAGGTCGTACCCAAAACCGTCGTGTTGAAGTCAGGATTATGAAATTTGAAAGAAGATAAAAATATTTTGCTGTAAATAATACTGTGAAAGAATAAAGTTTCATTGCGTGAAGCTTTGAATTTTGGACAAAATCACAGAAAAATCTATAGCAATAAAATATTTTTATGTTGGATTCTCAATAAAAAGAAAGCAAATTAACTGTAAGTGCCTTGTTTTTTTATACATTTACTGCGATGTTTCTCAAAAGAAACATCGCATTTTTTTTGACATTTTATTTTTTCAATATTTTTAAGTTGATTACACTTTAAGTTCCAATTCTAAAATCCCCAAATAAAAATTCAAAGAGAGAAATTATCTTGAAACTCATTGTTACCAGTGGCACAGGTTTTATTGGTTCTGCGGTTATTCGTTGCCTTATAAATGAAACCAATACGACAGTTATGAACATCAATAAAATCACCTATAATTTAATGTTGACACATTGAATATTTTTTATAACATAATGTACATACCCATTACTCAATTGTTATTGCAAGTGAGGTGAAATATGAAAGAGTTGATAGAAAAGATTGAAAATGACGAATATCAACAAGATGATGAGGTTCTAGAAATGCCGTCAAGAAACCATAGCTTTACGCAAGCTCGGATAACTAGCTTACTTTCCAATGATGAAAGATTTACCCCTTTTGTTGAGTTAAGTTTAGATGTCAGTCAAACAGACTTAACCCAATTTGGACTCAAAATAAAAGAAGAAATCATACCAGATATTTGTCTCTATCCTAATAGTGTCGGGTTTAATGATGAGGATGATGATTTAAAAATGCAGGACATGCCTTTACTGGCTATTGAGATAATCTCACCAAGGCAAGCAATTAGTGATCTTTTAGCTAAATTTAAAGCTTATTTTGCGTTAGGTGTGAAGTCATGTTGGTTGATTATACCTCCTCTAAAAACAGTGGCTGTTTACTCACAACCAAGTCATTTTAAAACTTTTGCGATGGATATGACAGAAGTTATTGATGAGGTGATGGATATTCGTTTACCTATTCATAAAATTTTCAGTAACCCAAAAATTGTCAACACAAACACATAAGAGAGGAAACATTTTGAAACTCATTGTTACCGGTGGCGCAGGTTTTATTGGTTCTGCGGTTATTCGTTACCTTATTAATGAAACCAATACGACAGTTATAAACATCGATAAACTCACTTATGCGGGCAATCTTGATTCTTTAGCCCCAGTGTCAAACAGTTCCCGTTATCATTTTACCCAGACTGATATTTGTGACACAAAAGCATTACAGAAAGTATTTACCCAATTTCAGCCTGATGCGGTTATGCATTTAGCCGCAGAATCGCATGTAGATCGTTCCATAGATGGGCCGGCTGAGTTTATTAATACGAATATTGTTGGCACTTATACTTTACTGGAAACTGCTAAAAATTATTGGCAAACACTTGATAATAAAGCGAAAGAAAAATTTCGTTTTCACCATGTTTCAACGGATGAAGTGTATGGCAGTTTGGGAAAAACAGGATTATTTACAGAATCAACCTCCTATCAACCTAATTCCCCTTACTCAGCAAGTAAAGCGTCTTCTGATCATTTAGTGCGAGCGTGGCATCATACCTATAAATTTCCAGTCATAACGACCAATTGTTCCAACAATTATGGTTCTTATCAATTTCCAGAAAAGCTCATTCCTTTAATAATTCTCAATGCATTAGAAGGTAAACCATTACCAGTTTATGGAAAAGGAGAAAATGTGCGTGATTGGCTATATGTCGATGATCATGCCCGTGCATTATATCTCGTGTTAAAACAAGGTAAACTTGGTGAAACTTATAATATTGGTGGACACAACGAGAAAACAAATTTGGAAGTAGTACAAACACTATGTACTATCCTTGATGAAATACTACCAACCTCACCCCATAAACCGCACAATCAGTTAATCACTTTTGTAACAGATCGCCCCGGGCATGATTTACGTTATGCAATAGATGCCAATTACATTCAAAAAACGTTAGGCTGGCTCCCCCAAGAAACCTTTGACACCGGTTTACGCAAAACAGTGCAATGGTACTTAGAGAATCGTGAGTGGTGGCAACGAGTACGTGATGGTAGTTATCAAGGTGAGCGTTTAGGACTTGGTATATGATGAAGTGACTATCTCTATCAGTCCAGAAGTAGCCACTCCCGTTAGGACATGAGAATTATTATTTAGGAAGAGAAACTACTTTGTAAAGTGGTCTGCAAAATTCGCAAAGCTTGCCCCCGATGGCTCAATTGGTTTTTCACTTCTGGGGGCAATTCCGCCGAAGCACATTGATGAGTGGGTACGTAGAAAAAGGGATCATAACCAAAACCATGTTCGCCTCGCGGTTCATGCAAAATACGCCCTTCCCAAGTACCTTGACAAATCAATGGCATCGGATCATTCGCATGATGCATATAAACAATGACACAATGATAACGGGCAGTACGTTGTTCGTCTGGAATATCTTTTAGTTTTTCCAATAACAACTTATTATTATCCGCATCACTTGCTTTTTCTCCCGCAAAACGTGCCGAATAAATACCAGGTGCACCTTGAAGCGCATCTACTTCAATACCCGAATCATCTGACATTGCCGGTAAACTGGTATGTTGGGCTGCATTTCTGGCCTTGATTAAAGCATTTTCAACAAAACTCAATCCAGTTTCAGGTACATCAGGCACATTCAATTGACTTTGAGGAATAACTTCAAAATCAAATGCTGCTAATATTTGGGCAAATTCGCGCAATTTGCCCTGGTTTGAACTCGCTAAAACAATACTTTTCATCTGATGACTCTCTAAAAGGGTACGTCTTGATCAAAATTTTTATCGTTTTTTGGCGGTGGATTACTTATGTCTGTCGCCGGGGGAGGCGTAGGTTGCCCCATCTCTTCATCCATATAAGCTGGGGGAGATGTGGGTTGTCCTCCCATATCTTGGTTCATTGGAGGGGGTGGTATTGTTTGTCCTGCGCCAGGATTGACAGGTGGCGCACCATAACCACCGCCTGGTGGTTGGGAACTGGGTGGATAATTACTTCCCCCTGGTGGCGGTGCATTATAGCCACTGCTTGGCGGTTGAGAATTAGGTGGGTAATTGCCTCCTCCCTGAGGTGCGTTATAACTACCACCTGGTGGTTGAGAATAAGGTGGATAATTACCTCCTCCCTGCTGAGGTGCATTATAGCCACCACCTGGTGGTTGTGAATAGGGCGGATAATTGCCTCCCCCCTGCTGTGGTGCGTTATAGCCACCACCTGGTGGTTGTGAATAGGGCGGATAACCGCCACCATCTGGTGCGCCATAGCCAGGATCAGCATTATTCGCTTGGCTTTCCAACACTTGCATGTCACGCGCAACGATTTCTGTGGTATAGCGATCTTGTCCCGTATTCTTATCTTGCCATTTCTGAGTGCGTAAGCGTCCTTCTATATAAATAGGTGAACCGTTCCGTAGGTATTGTTTAGCAGTTTCAGCGAGTTGTTGGAATAAAACGACCCGATGCCATTCAGTACGTTTTTTCCATTCTCCTGTTTGTTTATCTTGCCAAGTTTCATTGGTAGCCAAACTGATAGTTGCTATAGCTTCTCCTGAAGGCGTATAACGTATATCGGGTTCACGTCCCAACCGGCCTAGTAAAAATATTTTATTCACACCCCTAGACATATCGTATTCCTCTTTCGTCAATTAAACCAAAATTCGAGTAGCAATTTTTAGAAGATTTACTAAAAGCAGCAGTATCCAATACGTTGCAGCTATCTTACAGTTTTCATAGTATAACTTAATCAAAATGGCACGTCTTCATCAAAATTTTTATTTTGGGGTGTAGACTCTGTTTTTGGCAACGATTGTGGGGAAGAGGATTGTTCCATGTTTGGATTCATCGAAGCTGATGAAGTCGTAGACTGTTCAACACTTGGAGATATTGGTTGCCCCCCCCCTTGATTCGTAGCGTATGGAGTGCTATAGCCCCCTGTATTATCAGCACGACTTCCTAACATTTGCACCTCAGTTGCATAGATTTTAGTGGTATAGCGATCTTGTCCTGTGTTTTTATCTTGCCATTTTTCTGTACGGAGACTACCTTCTACATAAACTTGTGAACCCTTATGTAAATATTGTCCTACGATTTCGGCCTGTCGATCAAAAAAAACCACACGAACCCATTCAGTTTCGTCTCGCCACTCGCCCGTTTGTTGATCTTTAGTGCGATAACTAGTAGCCAAACTTATGTTTGCTATAGCCGATCCAGTGTGCGTTTGACGCATGTCTGGCTCGTTTCCCAAATTACCTACGAAAATAGCTTTATTAACACCTTGAAACATAAATTTATTCCTCTTATTTGAATTATTCAAATCAAGATTTCGGATTTAAGACCTGCCAGGTTTTAAAAACCTGGCAGGTCTGTTATTAAATTAAATTTCAATTAAATCAAAAAATTAACCGTAAACCTCAGAACATTTACTCAGTATTGCCATATCTAATATTTTACGATCTACCTTCAGATAAGCAACCCCATCTTCAATGATAACAACCACCTCAGCCACCCCTGGTACTTGCATAAGACACTTGGTTAATTGATCAGCTTGTTGTTTGTCAATTTGTCCAATATTAAGTAAATGACTACTTAAAGAACGAGGTTTTTTCATGGTGATTGCGAGTAAAAACCATATAACCGTTAATGCCGCACAAAAAGCAAATACCGCACCAACACTATAATGTTGATGTAACCAACCACCAGTGACACCGCCCAAAAACGCGCCGAAAAATTGGGCACTTGAATACACTCCCATTGCTGTTCCTTTACTTTCAGCCGGTGCCATTCTGCTGATGAGAGAAGGTAAACTTGCCTCAAGTAAGTTAATTGCTGTAAAGAAGAAAAATAGCATGACTATCATGCTGATAAAATTATCATGTAAATAACTTAAACCCAGTTGGGAGAGTCCCAATATTCCGATAGCACCAATAAACACAGACTTAAGGTGGTGATATTTTTCAGCAAAAATAATAAAAGGTATCATGGCAATAACAGAAGCAATAAGCACTGGTACATAAACAAGCCAATGATGTTCTGCATCCAATTGGGCATTTAAGGCAACAGGTACTACAACAAATAAGGAAGTGAGCAACAAATGTAACAATAAAATGCCAAAATCTAAGCGTAATAATTGAGGGTCTTGTAATACCCGTTTAAACTGAGCTGGTACTGGTTCGGCATCGCGATGAAAGCGACAACTAATCGGTTGTGGTACTATCAAGTATAGTATAGCAATAGCAACAAGTGCTAACATGGCAGTGAGCCAAAAAATACCAGGGACACTGATCCAACGATAGATTAAAGGGCCGGCTGCTAAGGCTATAATAAACGCCGATCCAATACTCATACCCATCATTGCCATTGCTTTGGTACGGTGTTCTTCACGGGTTAAATCAGCTGTCATGGCTAATACTGCTGAAGAAATTGCGCCACAACCTTGCAAAGCACGACCAATAATAATGCCTGTGATTGAATCTGAAAGAGCTGCTATGACACTACCAATGGCAAATATCAATAAACCAATATAAATAATAGGTTTACGTCCAAAACGATCTGATAACATGCCAAAGGGAATTTGGAAAATCGCTTGAGTCAGACCATAAATACCTATTGCGAGTCCTACCAAAGTGGGTGTTGCTTCTGGTAAATCTTGTGCAAAAATAGCAAAAACTGGGAGAATCATGAATAATCCCAGCATTCGCATGGATATAATACTGGCTAATGCCATTGTGGCACGTTGTTCGCCAGAAGTCATATTATTGTTGGGGATCATATATGCTTAATGAGTACTTATGCAGAATAAATAAAAATATATTATATCAGATAACCGATATTTCGCACAAGCACTTCATATTTTTTCAAATAAAGTATTTTGCTGAAAGTCTAAACTTTAATTTTTAGGTTTTGATGATTTGTAAAGATTAAAGAATAGTTTAGATTTACTAAAATTTTTCCTTGAATTTGCTATAATAAATTTTTACAGCTAAAATAAAGTTAAAAATATAATGTTGAATAAGTCAAGTATTACGCTTTGTGTTTCCGAATTAAATTCCTTATGTGAAACATAAGGAACTTGGAAGTATAGTGCGTAACATCAGGTATTAAATACAAAAGATGACAAAACTTATATCGACTCATTTTTAATATTTTTCATCAATTATTATTTAAATCCTGATGTTACGCACTGCACTTCCAAAAGTGAATAAAGGAGTGCAAAATTTATTTTGCAAGGAGTTGCACTCTAGTTTGCAAAATGAATTTTGCACTCCAGTTTGGAAGCCATCTGCGTAACATCAGTTA
>JAUCGK010000455.1 GCA_030378085.1 Candidatus Parabeggiatoa sp. HSG14 | reverse complement strand
ACACGGGTGGAACCAAACATCATTCGACACTTTGCTTTAATTTTTCTATTTTGGGACTTCCCCCTGTGTACGGGGGGTTAGGGGGGTAAAAAGGTAGGTGTCCCCAAAATTCGTTATAATCAGAAAACTTTAAATGCCTATGAAAAAATACAAAATTAGCTGATTATGGTGGCGAACCTATTCAACGGCTTGGAAGAGCATTTAATTCTATTTTTAAAAATGATAGCGGTGGCTATTCAATCAGCTTCATTTGGGAGTCTGAATCGTACTTTTACCAGTTTAAAACACTTCCAATTAAGGGATTATTAGGTAATAAAAAATTATTTATTGACAGTACTATTGAGCGTAAGGCAGGACAGGCGGCTGATCGTATCAATTTGATGCATTCAAATGGTTATAAAATTGCTTATGTGTTGGACGGTGCCGGTAACTTCCAAAGAAAATCGGCTATTTCAACTATATGTGAGAATAGTGATTGCACTGTTGCATATTCAAGAGACGAATTTAAAGTCTTATTAAAATGGCTGGAGAAATCGTTTTGATAAGATTTGCAGATTTATTTGCGGGTACTGGTGGAATACGGCTTGGTTTAGAACAAGCGTGTTCAGAGCTTAATATAGTGACCAATTGTGTTTTCAGTTCAGAAATTGATAAAAATGCTTGCTTGTCGTATGAGTTGAATTTTGGTGAAAATCCCTTTTCTGATATTAGAAAAATCTATGATTTTCCTGATTTTGATTTTTTATTGGCAGGATTTCCTTGTCAATCATTTTCGTATGCTGGAAAGAGAAAAGGTTTTGGTGACACAAGAGGTACATTGTTTTTTGAGGTTGAACGAATTTTAAAGCAAAAAAAACCAACCTGTTTTTTACTAGAAAATGTAAGAGGGATAACAACACATGACAAGGGACGAACTTTTAAAACTATAAGAAAGAATCTTAGAGATATTGGCTATAAAATTGACCATTTATTACTTAATTCAAGTAATTTTGATGTTCCTCACAATAGAGTAAGAATTTATATTGTTGGTGTTTTAAACGGTGACATAAAGATGACTCTAAGTAGTGATTTAGGAGCAGCGGATACACATAAGTTCAAGAGAAACTTATCAAATTATCAACAATCCCTGTTTGGCAAAGAAAAGCCAAAATTCAAAGTTGTTAAAGATGTACTAGAAAAGAAACCAGATTTTAAATATATATGCTCACCAGAATTTATTGACAAATTAAGAAAAGTCGTAGGAGATAATTTCACAAAACTTAACAGTTACAGGCTCATTGATTATAGAGGAGGAAAATCAATACATTCATGGGAATTAGGTGTCAAAGGAGATTGTAGCTCAGAAGAAATAGAATTTATGAATTTGCTGATTGCTAATCGCAGAAAAAAAATCTTTGGTTCACATCAAGACGGAAAGAGTCTAACTAAACACCAAATTTTATCGTTTTACCATGCTGATAATTTTGATGAAGTAACGACGACACTCGTAGAAAAAGGCTATTTGAGTTGTTATGAAGGTAAATATAATCCTGTCTGTGGAAATATGTCATTTGAAGTTTTTAAGTTTCTTGACCCAGATGGAATATCAATTACCCTGACTGCTTCTGATGCGAATCGACTTGGAATTGTTCAGGATAATATACCAAGAAGAATCACGCCTAGAGAATGTGCTCGCTTACAAGGCTATCCTGATAGTTATAAGTTATTGGATAATGACAATGCAGTATATAAACAAATAGGTAATAGTGTATCTATCCCAGTTGTCAAAGCAGTTTTATTAGATTTTATTAAAAATAATTATATGAAATAGCTATAGCAATGGTTAATGGTTGTTTATTATAATTATCAATAACTTAAATTATATAAATATCGTTAATGCCATCGGAAAACGTTATAACAAAACCATTGACGAAAATATGATTTGTGTGGCTACATCTTTAAGTATAAATTTTAGGTGCGAGGGACGCATCCTAACTATCATCAACATAATATTGGTTAAAAATTAATGCAAAGTTTTAATTTAATAGAATTATTGAAACTGTATCTTGATTATTTGATCTTCGGTGTTTTAGGCTTTATGAGCTTTCTAATGTTGGCTTATGTCATCGAACGTTTTATTTATTATATCCGAATCAAGTCCAGATTAGCGAGTTTCCAAAATCTGACGGAATTAGAAATTGCTTTGACTGATAAGTTAACCACTATTTCTAGTATTGGCGCAAATGCCCCGTATGTGGGTTTATTGGGTACCGTATTGGGTATTATGATTACCTTTTATGATATTGGGCAAGGTGGACGAATTGATGCGAATACTGTCATGTTAGGTTTGGCATTAGCATTAAAAGCTACCGCAATGGGTTTATTAGTGGCTATTCCTAGTATCTTGTTTTATAATGGTTTGTTACGCAAAGTTGAAGTATTGAAAGCTCGGTGGTTACAGGTTCAAAGTCAACAACTCCCTGCTAAAGAAGACGAGGGTTTATAAACACCATGGCTCTGAAAAAGTTTGATCAAATTAATGTCATTCCGTTTATTGATATTATGTTGGTGGCGTTAGCCATTATACTATTGACAGCAACTTTTATCAGTCACGGTATCATTGAAATCAATTTACCGACAGCAAGTAATGCGGAAACCAAATCTCAGTTGCCAAGTATAGAAATTAGCATTGATGTGAAGCAACAATTTTATTATCAACAACAACCGCATACTCTTGAAAAAATGGCGGAGCAATTGAA
This sequence comes from Candidatus Parabeggiatoa sp. HSG14, assembly GCA_030378085.1. Lineage (GTDB taxonomy): Bacteria > Pseudomonadota > Gammaproteobacteria > Beggiatoales > Beggiatoaceae > Parabeggiatoa. Next base: position 6,799 of record JAUCGK010000455.1, on the reverse strand, counting down.
AAAATTGTCGAAACAAACGCCAATCATATTAAAAATCGACCAATCGGTTTCATTTGGTCGTTTTACACAGTTGATAGATTTACTGAAAACTTATCAATTGGATCATTTATCAATTATGACTTTACCAAAATGAACAGAGCAACAAGTGTTGGCTTGCTAATTTCCCTAATATTTCATGCGAGTATTTCCTATTGGCTGATTTACTTGATGCCTGCTTCTGTTGTTCCTGAAAAACCAAAGGTTGTACCGATTCGCTTATCAATGTTTCAGCCACCAGTTCCAAAGGCGATACCAGCACCTCCCGTTGTTACAGAAACACAAGCGTCAAAATCTGTTATTGCGCCTGTTATACCAGCATTAGTAAAATCTTCAATAAAACCGGAAGATAAATTAAAGACTGTGGAAACGGAAGTCAAACCGGTAAAAAAAGTTAAACCAACAAAGAAAAAAGTTGTTAAAGCTAAAAAAAAATCGGTGAAAAAAGCCAAGCGCAAGAAAAAGCGTAAAAAGAAGAAAAAGCGTAAAAAGAAGAAAAAAGTCGTCAAAGCGAAAGTAAAACCGGTAAAAAAGATTAAAGCTAAACCCAAAGTTGAATTGAAGAAAGCGCAAAATAAACCAGAAGTTATTACTAAACAACAAGAGATGCCGGTTCAACAAGCAGAAGTAACACCAACTGCGATAAAGTCACCACCTACGAATAATCAGCAAAACAAGCCTAAGAAGGCGGCAAACGTTGTTAAAAATAAACAAGCTAAAATTGATAAGAGATATCAGGAAGCAGAAAGGGCTTATCGTGAAAAATTAAGTCGATTAATTTCACAAAAAAGAACGTATCCACGCAAAGCAAAAAGAATGGGACAACAAGGGATTGTTAGAGTATCATTTACCGTGTTAGCTAATGGACAAATTCAAAATATCAACATTGAAAAAAGTTCAGGCAGTCGCTCATTGGATAGAGCTGCTAAAAAATTGATTCAAAAAATTTCTGGCTTATTGCCATTTGGCCCACTCATTCAACGTCGGCAATGGCAATTTCATCTAAATGTTGAATACCTATTACATTAATTTTATTTTTTTTAGACTTGCCAGGTTTTTAAAATCCGGCAGGTCTGATCTGATGTATAGCACTTCCCCAATTAGTTCAAAAACTTACCCTCAACTTTTATACCTCATTTAACCCACCATACCTCTGGTATCTTGTATCAAAATTCACAAATATTCTTTAGAAGGGATAAAAGTATTGACATGGACACTGCCTATTACAGTACATATTTTTGTTGCAACTCAGCGTTTTCCCTCACACAAACTTGATAAATTGCGAACGCTTTTTTTAAATCTCAATAATCACTCAAAAGGAAAAACGATTTTAACGTCAATCAAAAAATCCATTACTGGCGTTTCAAAAGTAAAGGATGAGGATTATGATGAATTACGACATATTTTACAAACCCTTGAACAGTTAGCCCACAAAAAAAAATAGTATTTGATTCAAAAAACCTGACAGGTTTTGGAAACCTGTCAGGTTTGGCACAAGCATTAACTCATTTAAAAGCAACACAACAAGAGCTGATTCAATCTGAAAAAATGGCCGCGCTGGGACATTTAGTGGCGGGTATTGCCCATGAAATCAATACGCCACTTGGCGCGATCCGCTCATCAGTGGGCAATCTTGATGATTTCCTGAATCAGCATTTACAACAATTATCCACGTTTTTTCAATCACTACAGTTATTTTAAGGAGTAATGCAGAGCATTCAACGAAGACGTTGGGAACGAGAAAATAGGAGTGACGCAGAGCCTCACCTAAGGAATTCCCAAGAAGAAGAATTACAACAAATTGAAAACCTAGACATTGCAGGCTTTATGGAACCTGCCAATGAAGTGGGAGGCGATTATTACGATGTGCTTGAACATAATGGACACATCAAAATTGGTATAGGCGATGTGACAGGGCATGGACTCGAAAGCGGTGTATTAATGCTGATGGTGCAAATGGCCGTGCAAACCTTACTTTCCAATGAAGTAAACAATCCAGAAATATTCTTAACCGTTATCAATCGTGCAATTTATAGAAATGTTCAACGCATTGAGACAGACAAGAATTTATCACTGTCTTTATTGGATTATCAGCCTTCTTCAGAAAAGGAAACTGGAGGGATTTTACGTGTAACTGGACAACATGAAGAAGTATTAGTCGTGCGTAAAGGAGGTAAAATTGAAAGAGTGAACACTATGGATTTAGGTTTTATAGTTGGGATAATTCCTAATATTGCCCATACACTTTCTCATTTAGATATCCAATTACAACAGGGAGATGGCATTGTTCTTTATACCGATGGTATTACAGAAGCGATAAATCTTGATAAAGAATTTTATCAAGTAGAACGTTTGTGTGATGTTATTACTCGCAATTGGCATAAAAATGCCAAAGAAATTCAAGAACTGATCATTGATGATGTCCGTCAATTTATCGGAAAACAAAAAGTGTTTGATGACATTACCTTGTTAATTTTAAAGCAAAAATAATAAACCAGTAATTATGAGTACATGGATAAAATAAGGAATGAGGATTTTATAAAATCCCAAACTAAGGATTTAATAATGTCCACGTTTAAACCTGCCAGGTTTTGAAAACCTGGCAGGTTTGGTTCAAGCGTTTTGGAAGTTTTAAATCCTCATTCCTAAACTGGTTAAAAATGTTAAAAAACTTTACACCGATCCCTCTTATCTTGACAATACGGCGTTTTGTTTTTCAAGCAGTTGGATAATCCCTTCTTTAGCAAGATTTAACATGCTTTGTAGTTCCTCATGACGAAAAGCATGCCCTTCAGCAGTACCTTGTATCTCAACATAAGCAAGTCCATCGTTCATCACAACATTCATATCTGTTTCAGCTTCTGAATCTTCTCTATAATCTAAATCCAAAATAGGCACACCTTTATAAATACCAACAGAAACGGCAGCCATTGCACCATGAATTGGATTTTTTCTAATTTTGTTACGTTTTAATAAATTTTGCACAGCATCAACAAGAGCTATATAGCTACCAGTAATAGCCGCCGTGCGAGTGCCACCGTCTGCCTGAATGACATCACAATCAAACGTGATACTACGTTCACCCAAAGCCTCTAAATCCACTACAGCCCGTAATGAGCGTCCAATTAAACGTTGAATTTCTAAAGTACGTCCCCCTTGTTTACCCCTTCCTGCTTCGCGTGACATACGCCCATGAGTAGAACGGGGTAACATGCCATATTCAGCTGTTATCCAACCGCTTTTTTTATCTTTCAAAAACCGAGGCACACGTTCTTCAACACTTGCCGTGCAAATAACTTTGGTATCTCCAAATTCAACTAAAACAGAACCCTCCGCATGTTTTGTGTAATGACGAGTAAATTTAATTTTACGAAGCTCATCAGGTGTTCTACCACTAGGACGCATAAAATATCCTTAAATTAATGAAAAATGAAGTATTAAGGAACATGCACGAAATAAAATCGGATCGAGGCAAAAGTTTCGGAGAAACTTTTGCCTCGATCACTAAACCTGACAGATTTTTAAAACCTGTCAGGTTTGACTCAATAGTTGGATAAATTATTTCATGTACGTTCCTAATCTTAAAATATGAAAAATTAAGAAATACAAAAATAACACATTATTAAATCCCATCTACCATTAGGATTAATGATGTATTGTTTGTTGGTTTATTTTGGGAGAGTTATTTTTAAAATAATGAAAAATAAATTTTCCTATTCATCATAACCATGCGCTTTTATAGCACGTATCAACCTCTTTTCAAATTGTTTAGGGGAAGTCACATTGCGGAGATTGATTTTTATTCCTCCAACACCTCTCCCTTTTGTTCCTCTTACTTTGAGTGTGCCAACACCTAAAATTTTGCCTAACATGTTTTGTTTAATTTCAATGTGTTCAAATTGAGTCAGATTCATTTCAATCTGTTTTCTCGCAAACAAACCAAATTTAGCAACAATCCGCTTAGTGGTAATCATCAAAATCGTGGTAAATTGTTGAAACAAGGTTTGCAACAATGTCAACACTCCCCATCCTAAAATAGTATACAAACCAACTTGTACGTATGACAATTCAGGAAAAAAGTCCACTTTATATATTGCATATTCCTCCAAAAATCCGAGATCGATAAACAAAAAATAAGCGGCTACACCAATTATCAATAATCCCTTCAAGTAACCAAACCAATGAATACTTATTTGGTAAAGAATTTTTTCCCCTGCCAACAAATCAACAACCGTTTTTCGCTCTTTTTTTGGATACTCAGTCTCCTCTTTCTCTGATTTATGTGTTGAATCTTGTGCCGGTTCAGTGTCTTTTTTTTGTTTTTGGGGAGCTGATTTCGTTTTTTTGGGTACAACATTTTGTATTGATTCTGCTTCAGCTTTCTTTTTTGCTAAGGCTACATCATAAGCTGCCCGTTTTTTCGGATTAGCCAGTATATTATAAACTAATTTTATTTTTTTAAAACGTGCAACAACTTTTGTATTTCCAGGATATTTGGAGGGATGAAAATTCCTAGCTAAACGTTGAGCTGCTGCTTTAATTTCTTCTGGTGTCGCTTCTGGATCAATCCCTAAAAATTCGTAGAGTGTTTTTTGTTTCATAGTATTTTCTAAGAATTTTAGTTTTAGTTGATTGACTTAATTTTTTAGGACTATTGACAAACTAATTTTGAGTTATTCAAAATAAATTTTGAACTCCTGACAAACTAATTTTAAGTTATTCAAAATAAATTTTGAACTCCGCAAAATCATTGGTTCGGAGTCCAAAATTTATTTTGGAAATCAACCCAAAATCTAATTAAAATGATTGTTCTTCTTTATAAAGTGTATCTAACTGATCTTTAAATGCTTCATATACAAAATTCCTTTTTAACTTGAGCGAAGGAGTCAGAAAACCTGTTTCTACCGTTAAATGCCCATCATGGATAAGAAACTTTTTGATAGTCTCAAAAGAAGCCAAGTTTTTATTCACCTTATCAATGATTTTTTGAATATGGACACGAATTCGAGGATTTTGGACAAGTGCTGAATAGTCTTTATAAGCTATTTGCATTTGGGTGGCGTAATGTATCACATTTTCTTTATTTAAGGTGATAAGCGCAGTGAGATATTTACGCTCATTTCCATAAAGCACAATGTGTTCAATATAAGGATCATTCTTAAATTGGGTTTCTATCAATTGTGGTGAAATGTTTTTGCCCCCCAATGTAACAATGATTTCCTTTTTACGGCCTTTGATTTTTAAAAAGCCTCTATCAGTCAACTCGCCTAAATCACCTGTTTTAAACCAACCATCATTATCAAAAGCCTCAGCAGTGGCTTGTGGATTTTTGTAATATTCCTTAAAAATACTTCGTCCTTTGACTAAAATTTCACCATCTCCCACTAATTTTAATTGCACTTTTGGAAAAGGTTTGCCCACAGAATGAAAATCAAAACTGTTCTTTCGATTCATCGTCAGCGTGGGCGAACATTCTGTCAAGCCATAGCCTTCTATAATAAGTAATCCTGCTTCATAAAAAAATCTTTTGATTTCTCCTTTTAGCCCTGCACCACCGGAGAGACAAAATTTTAAACGCCCACCCGTTAACGCATGTAACTGAGAAATCTGCTGTGCTTTTTGATTAGAAAAAGCTTTTGCGCTTAAATAAAGCTTTTCCCAGTAAGTAGGCACACTCATAAAAATAGTGGGTTTTACCGAGGGCATATCATTTAAAACTTCTATAGGCGTAGTCAGATAAGTGGTGAAATTCAGCGTATTTCCAAGCCCAAGTTCGCCCCAACCAAAGATATGTGACATAGGTAACCAAAGCAAATCAACTCGTGTTTCCGGTATCAAATTACCCAATACGTTAATCCAGTCTTCCGAATTTGTGTGCAAATGATAACGGGTTAAGACAACGCCCTTGGGTTCGCCAGTTGTCCCTGATGTATAAAGAATAGTTGAAATATCACTTGGTTGAATTTCATCAATAAAGGATTTTAATCCTTGAGAATTATCCTTTTTTAGTGTGGTATCTTGTTGATAAATCTCTTTTAAAGAAACAACTTTATTTTTAATCTCTGCAAATGTCAAAGCCATTCCTGTATTGATAACAAATTTTTCAAGCATTTTTAAGAGATTGTCTTCATTTTCAAAGTCAACAATAATAACCCTTCTCACTAAAGACAGCTCTTTCCAAATTTTAAAAAGTACAGGGAGACGTTCAAGTTCTGTGACAATAACTTCAGCATCAGAGTGGTTAACAATGTATTTGACTTGATCCGGAGTATTTGAAGTATAAACCGGTACAAAAACACCGCGAACTGCATGAATAGCAACATCAAAATAAGCCCATTCCACTTGATTTTTAGCGAATATTGCTACTTTGGTATTCAATCCCACATCAATATTGGAAAAATAAAAACTGATTTTTGTGGCACAATCAAGAATTTCTCCCCAAGTAACAGGTTGCCAACCACTTTCTGATTTAATCATCAATCGAGGTTTACTGGGATTATTTATTCCCATTTCATAAAAAATTTCTGTCTCTGTTATCAATGAGTCTTTTTTCATAATTTATCTCAAATTGGGCATATATTTAGTTATAATAGCATACTTTCATAATCTTAATCTTAAGTTATATAGTTTAGCTTTCTTAACTGATGTTACGCACTGTACTTCAAATAATTTTAGGGACACCCCCCTAACCCCCCGTACACGGGTGGAACCAAACATCATTTGACACTTTGCTTTAATTTTTCTATTTTGGGACTTCCCCCTG
>JAUCGK010000198.1 GCA_030378085.1 Candidatus Parabeggiatoa sp. HSG14 | reverse complement strand
TTATTTTTAATTAACAATTTGTGATTCATAGCAATTATGTTATAGTTATCCGTTTTTTTATTGTTGAATAGGATAAAAATGAAAAAAGGAAAGTGTGTAGTTTGCTTAAAAGTGAAAGGCAAACGGGGTTGTCAATTAAATGACAGCGCACTCATCTGTCCACGTTGTTGTGCTCAAATCCGCAATTCTAATTGCAAAGGATGTGGTTATTATGCTCACTCCGAACAATACGCTATAGAAAAAACGACAAAGGGAAACCCAAGACAACTCACTAAAAAGCATTTTGTCATGCGTATATATCCAGGAGTGGAAGAAAAAACGGATAAAGCTTTGACGATTGTTGAAAACGGTGATATAAAAGCGGGTGAGGAAATCATCTCTGAATTGTTTGAAAAATACCCTGATAGTCATACAGTACAGTATGCGAAGGGAGTCGTTTGTGCGATGAAAGAACAATATAAAGAGTCTTTAACATACTTTGATAAAGCGATTGAGATTTTCCCTTATTTCGTTGAAGCTTGGTTTAATAAAGGCACTTCTCATCAGAAACTATTGGATATTGATGAGGCTATCAAGGCTTTTAAAAAAGTGGTTGAATTAGGCAATCCTACGGAAAAATTTGTACGATATGCTAATGATTTTATTACCGATTTAGAAAAACACCTTGATAACGAGCTAGGCATTCCTTTAGATAACTATCTAAAAAGTAAAGAAAGGTTTGAAGAAGCTTTTACAGCCATGCGAAAAGGACAATGGGATAAAGCCTTGATTGGTTTTAAAGCTGTTGTGGCAATGAATCCTAAACATCCCCAATCTTACGGTAACATGGGAACTTGTTATATTCAATTAGGTTATAAACAAGAAGCACTAGCAGCATTTGATAAAGCTTTAGAACTAAACCCTAACTATGAACCTGCTATAATAAATCGAGCTATTGCAGCTTCTCTAGAAGAGGGGGAAAAGATATCAAGTACTCAACTTCAAACGCTAGATTATTACAAACAACGAATACAACAAGAAAAAGAACAACAAGAAGAACAAAAAAAACAAGAACAACCTGTCAAAAAGAAATCCTTATTTAGACGGATTCTCGAATTTTTTAAGAAGAAATAAAACAAGGGGAAAGGAATTTTTGCTATAAATATTTGATTTACTCTAAAGCAATTCCTTTCTCCTCCTTTTTCCTACAAACCATGTACTGCATAAATTCCAGGTGCATAACGCAGTTGTCCCTGATAATCCATACCATAGCCAAATACATAACGGTTAGGTATTGTTAATCCTGTAAAATCCGCTTTTTGTAATCCGGGACGATTATTGAGTTGTTTTTCGACTAAAACAGCTGTCAATACTTCTTGTGCCCCAGCCTCTTGACAATATTTGACAATGGCTTTTAAAGTTAAGCCCTCATCTAAGATATCATCAATCACCAACACAACGCGCCCTTTTAAATTTGTACTGGGATATTTCACCCAATGCAAATCGCTCCCAGAAGTAGCTTCTCGATAACGGGTGGCATGAATGTAATCAACTTCTAGCGGTAAATTTAAACGTGGCAACAGTTGTCCAGCTGGTACTAAACCCCCAAGCATTACACTCAAACACAAGGGATGTTTTTTTTGTAAACGTTGGTTGATAGCCGTTGCCATTTTATCAAATGCTTTTGATACCTCTTGATCAGTGTGCAACTGATCTGCTTTAGCTAATATGTTTTGGATTTCTTCTATACTCAATTGATTTTTCATGTAAAATATTAACTAATCTTTAATTTATGCGATGATTATTGAGGCATGGTTCAATAATAAGGATACGTGAAGTTCAAAGCTTTAGGTTTGAGCTTTCCAAACCTAAAGGTTTCGATGTTTAAGTTTTTGCGTGCAAAAACTTATTGCCTCGAAAGGACTCCAATATAGCGTCCCGATTGCGTCAGGTACAAGTTCCCTCCTCAATTTAAGGAGGGGATTTAGGGGGAGGTTGTACTTTATCCAATCGGGAAACGCTATATCTTTAGATAAACGGGCTGTTAGCTCTTTTAATATTTTTGCTTATTTTTCAAATTGTATAGCGAAGTCAGATACTTGTTGGCCTAAGCGAATAACTGCACAACCGCAGTCTCCTCACGTATAAATGCTTGATGTATTTCATTCTCGCTCGGCATTTGAATGTTCATAAAAATCAATATAAAATAATTAGCTCGTTTTTTGCGACTACCCAATATCAAATTTCAGACAATTATTTCCAATAAAAACTAGGAGAACATTTTAACATTTCTTTACTTGGAAAATCTATCAAAAATATGACATTTTTTTGAAAGGCTGAGTAGTTACGAAAAATATTTATCAATTCAAAATCGGATAAATAGATTGTTTAAAACTCAGATATGATTTTAGCTCATTTTTTTGATAGATTTAACACCTCAAACATTCCTCCCTTTCAAGTCATAAATCTGATTGAATAACTGATGTTACGCAGATAGATTCCAAACAGGAGTGCAAAATTGAGGACACCCCCCTAACCCCCCGTACACAGGGGGAAGTCCCAAAATAGAAAAATTAAAGCAAAGTGTCGAATGATGTTTGGTTCCACCCGTGTACGGGGGGTTAGGGGGTGTCCCTAAAATTATTTGAAGTACAGTGCGTAACATCAGTGAATAAAGAAAGAAACCGCATTGGATGGACAGATTATCAAGGCAAAGCAATTAGAAGAAATTGCTACGAAGTAATTGTTTAATCGTATGATGGGTTGATGTCCAGAGCAACACTATAGTAATTATCGCTTCATAAAAAATGCAGACTTAACTGCATCCTACCTATATTCCCCTGAACAGGGCAAATCATGTTATTATTTAAATTTAGTGCTTTTAAAATATAATCATCGTTATAAAAAAATATTTAAATAACAGTGATATATACAGTTTAAGCAAAATCCGTTCCAAGTATAGCGTTTCCCGATTGAATAAAGTACGGCTTCCCCTAAATCCCCTCCTTAAATTGAGGAGGGGACTTGTACCTGACGCAATCGGGAAATGCTATAGTTGAAAATTTACTCAAGTCCCGATTCGGTGACCTTGATAATGCATTGTCACAGGTGATTGATCCATTACTACAGTTAGGAATGAGGATTTAATAATTTGCAAAATTTTGGTGCTAAACCTGACAGGTTTTAAAAACCTGTCAAGTTTAAACGTGGACATTATTAAATCCTTAGTTTGGGATTTTATAAAATTCTCGTTCCTAACTGATGTTACGCACTGTACTTCAAATAATTTTAGGGACACCCCCCTAACCCCCCGTACACGGGTGGAACCAAACATCATTTGACACTTTGCTTTAATTTTTCTATTTTGGGACTTCCCCCTGTGTACGGGGGGTTAGGGGGGTGTCCTCAATTTTGCACTCCAGTTTGGAAGCTATCTGCGTAACATCAGTTCCTAAGAGGAAAAAACAATGTCATCAGAAGATAAGAAAATGGCAGCCACTGTACAATATACCCGACGGGCGTTCTTAAAATATGCCAGTGCTGGTGTGTTTTTACCAACAGTATTAGGCATGATACCGACTGTTGTGAGTGGCAGGGTTTATGCCCAGTCTGAAAAAAACATTCCCGATAAATGGTTACAGTTAGCTGCAAAGTATGGCACTCCAACCGGTAAATTTGGCAAAATCGGCGATCCTGTAACCTTGACTATTGGTTATCAGCCTTATTGCACGCCTTATTGGACTTCTACCATTAACAAACAAGCACGGCTTTGGAAAAAGTATCTCCCTAAAGGAAGTAAAATACTTTGGTTTCGTGCGCTTTCAGGACCACTTATTAATAATAATATGTACATAGGACGTAACCAGTTCGGTTATATGGCAGAAACGCCTGCTTTACGCGCAGGGGATATTGTTCAATGTGATATGGTTTCAGCGACAGGATATGATGTTGGAGAAACAGGGAGTATTTGCGTTCCTAATGATTTTCTTAAAAACGGTAAAGTCCAATCAGTAAAGGATTTAGAGGGAGAACGTGTTGGTGTGCCTTTTGGTTCTTATTCCCATCGACATGCCTTGACTTGGGCTTCTCAAAATCAAGTCCAACCAGATTTGTTAAATCAATCCATTGAACAACAAATGACTTATTTGAGATTTAAAAAAATCTCGGCGGGTGTACTCTGGGAACCTTATCCACAGTGGCTAGAACAACGTGGTATTGCCACACGTTGGATAACAGGACAGGATATGCCTTGTACTTGCGATAAATATAATTCGAGTGCTGCTAAACACAATTTTCGGGCGGTGGGGACTACATTGGCTATCCATGATTGGTTGCGGGAGCGTCCTGATATTATTGTTGCTTATCTCAAATCAGAAGAAGAATGTCGGGACATGCTCACCCATGCTCCCGATTTAGCCGCCTATTATATTTGGACGGATATTACCGAAATTCCCCCAATGGTAGTGCGAGCCACATTAGACATGATGGTATGGGATGGACGTATTACGCCTGAAGTGGTTCAACATTTGAAAGGATGTGCGAGAATGTGGCGGGAAAGTGGGTTTCTTAAAAAAGAACGTACTCAAAATCCCGATGAGTATATTGATGAATGGGCTGATGATCGCTATTTGCGTTTAGCCATTCAGGAAATGCAAAACCAAGGGTTGTGGACATCAGATACTTTGCCAGGTTTTCCTAAAGAAACTCGTCCGGATTTATTGAAGCAACATAGTTGGAAAACCTATAAAAATTTCAGATTCAAGGCAAAATCTTGGCAACAAACTAAGGAATGAGGAATTCAATAAAACCTAAAATTAAACCTGGCAGGTTTGGATATTCGTAACTGACTTCTTGAACTTTGGACTGAAAAACAAATATATGGATAATGATATTTAAATGTTACAAAATTTAGAGGTTATAGCATTTCCCGATTGCGTCTGGTATAAGTCCCCTCCTTAATTTCAAGGAGGGGATTTAGGGGGGGGGTGTACTTTATTCAATCGGGAAACGCTATATAACGATTTCATACTTATTGATTTACTTGTAGTTTGAATAGTTATAAAATCGTTGAATGTTTAATGAACATCTTTAATTATTTTTCATTCACTTAACTGATGTTACGCACTGCACTTCCAAAAGTGAATATAGGAGTGCAAAATTTATTTTGCGAGGACTTACACTCTATTTGGCAAAATAAATTTTGCACTCCTGTTTGGAAGCCAGCTGCATAACATTAGTCACTTAAATAAAATTACAAAAAGTTTATTTTTTATATTATTGAAAAATAAATGAGAATTATAACTCGACTATCAAGTTTTTATTGTGACAATGAAATCCCTTGATGGAATTTGGTAGAGACGCAATGCTTGCGTCTCTCGCTTAATAATCATCAATCTTTTAAAAACTTGATAGTCGAGTATAAATCAGTTCCATTGGAAATGGATTACCCATTTTCTTGATACAACCTTAATCCTCGTCAGTTGAGTATAACCAGTTAGATAATTTATGGATATTGAACACTTATTAAAAATCGTAAACGATGCTTTGGAAGACAAAAAAGCGAAAGATATTCAAGTCCTTGATGTACGTGATATGAGCAATATCACTGATTTTATGGTCGTTGCAACAGGTAGATCGCCCCGTCAAGTGAATGCTTTAGCTCGACATGTCTATGAGCAATCAAAAGCAAATGGACATCAGCCTTTCGGAGAAGAAGGAGATACCCTTGGAGAATGGGTATTAGTTGATTTAGGTGATGTGATAGTACATGTCATGCAACCACAAACCCGTGAGTTTTACCAATTGGAAAAATTGTGGAGTAAAATGGGGGGAGATATTCGGTTAAAAGAACTGCGAGGGGCTGAATAAGATGAATATTGTTGTATTGGACGGTTATACGCTAAACCCTGGAGATTTAAGTTGGACTCCCTTACAATCATTAGGGCATTGTGAAATTTATGATCGTACTCCCGATAATCTCGTTGTACAATATGCGGCTAATTCAGAAATTGTCTTGACTAATAAGACATTACTAACAAGCACAATCATTGAACAGTTGCCCAAATTACAATATATCGGTGTATTAGCAACGGGTTATAATGTTGTTGATACGCAAGCTGCCCGTGAACGAAATATTCCGGTTACCAATGTCCCAGCTTATAGTACTCCGTCTGTAGTACAGATGGTATTTGCCTTACTTTTAGAATTGACTCGACATGTTGGTTTACATGCTGAGGGAGTACGAGCAGGGCGTTGGAGCAATCATGCAGACTTTTGTTATTGGGATAAACCCTTGATTGCTTTGGAAAGTTTAACGATAGGCATTGTGGGAATGGGTCATATTGGACAATCTGTTGCAAAAGTGGCACAAAGCTTTGGGATGCAAGTTTTGGCTTATCAACGTACCCCTAAACCTATTGCGGGTGTTAAAAATGTGGACTTAGATAGCCTGTTTCAACAAAGCGATGTGATCAGTTTGCATTGCCCGCTTACGCCAGAAACACAACATCTTATCAATGCCCAACGTTTAGCGTCAATGAAACCATCCGCTTTTCTCATTAATACGAGTCGTGGGCCGGTTGTTGATGAAACCGCTTTAGCACAAGCATTGCGGGAGAATCAGATAGCAGGAGCGGGATTAGATGTATTAGCCACAGAACCACCAAAACCTGATAACCCATTGTTTGGTTTAGAAAATTGTTTTATTACACCCCACATTGCTTGGGCTACTCAAACCGCACGACAGACATTGTTAGATATGACAGTGGCAAATATCCAAGCCTTTATTCAAGGCAAACCACAAAATGTCGTTAATTCTTAAAAACAATTTTGATAGGTTGGATAAATGGATACCATTAGATATCTGATAGGAAAAAATATGGTAAAAAAAGTAGTATTCTCAATAACCATTCTTTTATTATTGGCAGGTTGTAATCCAGAAGTATTTTTCGAGAAGCTTATTCCAAATGAAGAAATAGCATTTTCAAAACAATACTTTGCGCTCTTTCAGTCGCGTAATTTTGATGCCATTGAAAAGAAAATAAACCCTACTTCAAAAAATGATCTCTTAAGATATAAACTTGAGCAGATGGCTGCTTTTTTTCCAGAAGAAGAACCGAAAGCTATCAACACAGTGGATTCACACATTTTCAAAACAACTAAACTGTGGCAGGGAACGTTTACTTTTCAGTATGAATTTCAAAACAAGTGGTTGTTAGCTCATATTGTGCTTGAAAAGAAAGAAGATATTTTCTTAGTCAATGCAGTTAATGTGAAGCCGTTAAGTGATTCTCTTGAAAATATCAATCAGTTTACTTTTCAAGAAAAATCTGCGATGAGTTATCTCATTTTTGCGCTGGCTATCATTCTCCCTTTGTTTACTGTTTTTACCTTAGCATTTTGTTTGAAAACACCCATTCCAAAGGGAAAATGGTTTTGGATGATATTTATTTTATTTGGATTTACTCAAGTGGTTGTCAATTGGACAACAGGCGGAATAATTATTAAGCCTATTAGTTTCCAATTGTTTAGCTCTAGTTTTATAAAAGCAAGTTTCTATGCACCCGTTTTTGTGTCAATTTCATTCCCTTTGGGAGCGATTATCTTTTGGATAAAGCGCAAAAAATGGCTTACTTTACCTGTTGAAAACAAGGATTAGCGCAAGTATAGCGTTTCCCAATTGGATGAAATGCAATCTCCCCTAAATCCTAAGGCTCATCGTTATACACAAGTCAAAATGTGTTAAATGTAGGGTGTATAAGCGTAGCGTCATCCCCCTTTTTCGTGGTTTGGTGTATGACGCTGACGCTTATACAGCCTACAATATTTGTTGGTTGAAGGATGATAATTACAAGGATGTTTTTTTAAAATGGATTGAGGAGAGGAATGGGGAAGGTTTTCTTATTACCAGACCTGCCAGGTTTTCAAAACCTGGCAGGTCTCAAAGCCAGAATATTTATCTGACAAGCTATAGGACTTACGCATTGACATTTGGACTGCCAAACCTGACAGGTTTTTAAAACCTGTCAGGTTTATTTTTGGGTTTTATTAAATTCTTAATTCCCAAGTGAGAGCCGGCATTTTATTTTTCCATTTTTTTAAGCATAGAAATTAACTGCCTCGCTGGGCGATAACCAGGAATTAACTCACCATTAGATAAAACCAGTGCTGGCGTACCCGTAATACCCAGACGTTTACCTAATTCATATTGTTCCTTTATCTGGTGATTGCAAGTGGCTTCTTCAACTGTACGTCTGGCTTTGGCATCTGTCATCGCTTGCTGTTGATCTTCTGAGCACCATACTGACACCATTGTTTTATACGTTTTTGAGCCAACGCCTGCACGCGGAAAAGCCAAATAACGCACCTTCACTCCTGCTTTATTCAGTTGGGGAACTTCCTGATGCAATTTAGCACAATACCCACAATCCACATCGGTAAACACATTGATGGTGTGTTTGGTTTCTTTTTCAGGCGCGAAAACTACCATTTCTTTTTCAGGCACACTATCTATTGCCTGCTTACGTTGTGGCTTAAATGCTTCTAGTAGTTCATCATGTCTAATTTTAGTCAAATTGTTACGCGTTTTGACTTCAAAAATGCTACCAGACACAACATGACGGCCATCTGTCGTAAGATACAAGACATCCTTAGCATTAACCACTACCTCATAAAATTCCTTAAGAGGAGATGGTGCAATTTTAAAGGTTTCTCCTTTAAAAAGAAGTTTAGCGGCATCGGTGACAACGGCGGGAATTTGAGCCTCAGTAGTCGCAGGCGGAGTTGATTCATCAGCCACAGCCGAAAAAGGACTTGATTTATCAGCCGCTAAAACGGATGAACTCATTATCAATAAAGCCAACATCAAATAAGTACGCATCATTGAGTTTTTTTCCTCGTAGTTTTTAAGTAATACTGCATCATCATAAATTGAACTTTTTACACCCACCTAAATTTCCTTTTAAGAGAAAACGCTAAGTACTGAACCATAAAAATTATCGGGTATTTTGGAGTCCAAAGCTTTAGCTTTGGAAATATGCCCAAACCTGAAGGTTTGGACTCCAAAATACCTCAAAACTTATGCTTCTACGCAGACTTAAAATTTTCCTCAATTTCTTTATCTCATTAAATTTTATTGGGAGTTATTAAAAAGTTCAAATTGTTTCAATGCCAAGTATGTTCTCGAAAATAAATTAAATTATAACGAAAAGAATAAATCTTTCAGCTAATATTGGGTAAATAATAAAACAAATCAACCTAAAAAAAGTATCTGTTAACCTGTCATTACATTACTGTAATTTTTCAAAAACAATACTGTAATGTTTAAAAAATAATAGAATCCACTTAAAAAATATTTTAACAATCTAATTTCCAAAGGATTCAGGATTTAATAACATACGAAACTAAACCTGACAGGTTTTGAAAACCTGTTAGGTTTGCCCCAACTTATGGGTAAATTACTGATGTTACGCAGATAGCTTTCAAACTGGAGTGCAAAATTGAGGACACCCCCCTAACCCCCCGTACACAGGGGGAAGTCCCAAAATAGAAAAATTAAAGCAAAGTGTCAAATGATGTTT
>JAUCGK010000454.1 GCA_030378085.1 Candidatus Parabeggiatoa sp. HSG14 | reverse complement strand
TTAAGAGTTGGACAACTCATTGAAAAATAACACGATTAAAATTGATGATTTGACATATCTTGCCCTGTTAATTTTCTAACATACTGTTTTTACTAGATATGAAAGTTTTAACCCTTAATTCGCATTAACACTATTGTCAAGTTAAACAGTACTTAACAATAAACAAAAACCAAACGTATCTTCTCAAAAAGTGTGGGTAAACTTGCTCAAACCTGACAGGTTTCCAAAACCTGTCAGGTTTTTTCCACCGAATTTAGAGAAGATACAACCAAACGTGAATAGATGTATGATTTTAGACAAAAACTATTCCGAATCTAAATAATAACTGAAAAATTAATCATGGCTAGTAAATTTTTTACTAAACTTTTTGGTAGTCGTAATGATCGGCTTGTTAAACGCATGTTTAAGACGGTAAGCCAAATTAACAGCTTAGAACCCAATATATCTAAACTGACTGATGCTGAATTAAAAGGCAAAACAGCAGAATTTCGCCAACGTTTAGACAATAAGATACCTTTAGATGACTTATTGCCAGAAGCTTTTGCCACTGTCCGTGAAGCAGGTAAACGTGTTTTAAATATGCGTCATTTTGACGTGCAACTTATTGGGGGTATGGTTCTGCATCAAGGTAAAATTGCTGAAATGCGTACTGGTGAAGGTAAAACCCTAGTAGCAACTTTAGCAGCCTATCTTAATGCTTTACCTGGTAAAGGGGTACATATCATCACAGTCAATGATTATCTCGCTCGCCGTGATGCAGAATGGATGGGACACATTTATGAATTTTTAGGCATGACAACAGGAATCTGTGTTTCTAATCTGTCTCCGGATGAAAAGAAAAAAGCCTATGCCGCTGATATTGTTTATGGAACCAATAACGAATTTGGGTTTGATTATCTACGTGATAATATGGCTTTTAGCGAAAAAGATCGTGTTCAACGCGATTTACATTTTGCTGTCGTTGATGAAGTTGATTCCATTTTAATTGATGAAGCACGCACTCCACTGATTATTTCAGGGCCAACTGATGATAATTCCGATTTATATCAACGTATCAATACCATTATTCCCCATTTAAAACCGCAAGAACGAGAAACTCAAAAGGATGAAGAAGTCGAGGTACCTGGTGATTACTATGTTGATGAAAAACATAAACAAGTCACTTTAAGTGATGAAGGTCATCAACATATTGAAGAACTTCTCGTTAAAGAAAGTATATTACAACCTGGTGAAAGTTTATACGATGCGGCTAATATTAGCATGATGCACCATGTTCATGCTGCTTTACGTGCTCATAGTTTGTTTCAACGTGATGTTGATTATATTGTCAAAGACAATCAAATTGTTATTGTCGATGAATTTACCGGCCGTCAGATGCCAGGGCGACGATGGTCAGAAGGATTACATCAAGCGGTGGAAGCTAAGGAACATGTAGAAATTCAAAACGAAAATCAAACTCTGGCCTCAATTACCTTCCAAAATCTTTTTCGCCTATACGATAAACTGTCTGGAATGACAGGAACAGCAGACACAGAAGCTTTTGAATTTCAACAAATTTATGGATTAGAAGTTGTGGTGATTCCTACCCATAAAAAGATGATTCGTGCAGATAAAGGTGATTTGGTATATCTGACTGCTGATGAAAAATACAATGCCATTATTGATGATATTAAAGATTGTCAGCTACGAGGACAACCAATATTAGTTGGTACAACCTCCATTGAAAATTCTGAACTGTTATCTAACTTATTGAAAAACGATAAAATTCAGCATCAAGTATTAAATGCAAGATTCCATGAACAGGAAGCTCAAATTATTGTTCAAGCAGGTCGTCCTGGAACTGTTACCGTGGCCACCAACATGGCGGGGCGAGGTACGGATATTGTGTTAGGGGGTAATGTTGAGGCAGAAGTTATCGCATTTCAACAAAAAACTCAGAAGAAATCCGCAGAAAAGACAACTGAAGATAAGATAAATGCAACTATTGCACAAATGCGTACCGAATGGCAAGAACGTCATAAAGCCGTTATAGAAAGTGGTGGTTTACATATCATTGGTACTGAACGCCATGAATCACGACGTATTGATAATCAATTGCGTGGTCGCTCAGGACGACAAGGTGATCCTGGTTCTAGTCGCTTTTATTTGTCCTTAGAAGATAATTTGATGCGAATTTTTGCCTCAGATCGCGTATCCAGCTTAATGCAAAAATTAGGCATGGAAAAAGGAGAGGCTATTGAACATCCTTGGGTAACCAAAGCGATTGAAAATGCACAACGCAAGGTTGAGGGGCGTAATTTTGATATTCGTAAGCAACTGCTTGAATATGATGATATCGCTAATGATCAACGTAAAATTATTTATGAACAACGCAATGAGTTAATGGAAGTTGATTCTGTTGAGGACACGATCAACATTATTCGTCACGATGTACTTATGGGAATAATAGATACTTCTATTCCACCTCAAAGTTTGGATGAATTGTGGGATGTTCCAGGGCTTGAAGAAGCCATTGAACAAAATTTTGGTCTGCGCTTGCCGATTAAACAGTGGTTGGAAGAAGATGATACCTTGCATGAAGACTCCTTACGTAAAAAAATAGAAGAAGCTATTATTGCAGCATACGCCGAAAAAGAAGATCTTGTCGGAACTGATGTTATACGCCATTTTGAAAAAGCAGTTATGTTGCAGGTGCTTGATAGTCACTGGAAAGAACATCTAGCAGCAATGGATTATTTACGTCAAGGCATTCATTTGGAAAGTTATGCTCATAAAAATCCCAAACATGAATACAAACGTAAAGCGTTTGAAATGTTTTCTCAATTGCTTGATCGAATTAAATACGAAGTCGTCGGTTTCATTTCTAAAGTACAAATTAGGGCTGAAACTGACGTAGAAGCTGTGGAAGAACAACGGCGTCAAAATGCACCTGCCATGCAATTTAAACATGCTAAAGTAGAGGGATTAACTAATGAAATGGCAGAAAAAACGACAGCAGAAACTGCCGAACAACCTCCTACACCAAAAATACCTTTTGTGCGAAAAGAACGTAAAATAGGTCGTAATGAAGCTTGTCCTTGTGGTTCTGGGAAAAAATACAAACAGTGTCATGGCACATTGACCTAAATTTTTTGTGAAGATATAATTTTGAAAAAATTGGAATTTTTCTTGTTGTCAACAATTTTGTGATAGTATCCAAACTTTAGTTTAACCGTTATTCAAGATAAATATTGGATTTCCATAAAATGTACAGCAAAAATAATTCTGTGATAGTAGGAGTCCAATCGATGCAGAAAATTTTGCATCGATTTTGGTCATGTCCAAAATAAATTTTGGACTCCTTGAAAAAAATTAGAATTAAAAATAAATACCGAGAAAATTTTCATGGCTGTAAACTTACCTGAATTACCTTCCCTTCATCCTATCACTGGCATCAAAATCGGCACGGCTTGTGCCAAAATCAAACAAGCGCAACATGATGATTTAGCTTTATTTGAATTGTCATCTCAAAGTACTTGTGCGGCTGTATTTACTCGTAATGTGTTTTGTGCAGCACCTGTTACCATTGCAAAACAACATTTAATAACTACTTCTCCACGATTTTTATTAGTTAATTCTGGCAATGCTAATGCAGGGAGAGGAGAACATAGCTTAAATGATGCTTTGGATTGTTGTGAAGAAGTGGCACAATTAACGGGTTGTACTAAAAGTGAAGTCTTACCATTTTCTACAGGTGTGATAGGTGTTCCTTTACCAGTAGAAAAAATCCGTTCTGCTTTACCAACCACTTTGACTACTCTTGATGTCCAAGGTTGGGAAAAAGCAGCTAAAGCGATAATGACTACCGATACTGTGCCTAAAGGTACATCGGTGCAAGTTTCTATTGAAGGACAACCGATAAGAGTGACTGGTATTGCCAAAGGTTCTGGCATGATTCGTCCTGATATGGCAACTATGTTAGCCTTTATTGCCACTGATGCTGTTGTTCCCATACCTGTGTTACAAGCTTGCCTTAATCATGCAGTGAACCAAAGTTTTAACCGTATTACTGTGGATGGTGATACTTCTACCAATGATGCTTGTGTGCTGATTGCAACAGGAGAAGGGCAACGAGTAATTGACAGTATAAATCACCCAGCATTTGCTCCCTTTTGTCAAGCGGTTACTGACGTTTGTCTTCAATTGGCGCAAGCAATAATTCGTGATGCGGAAGGTGCAACTAAATTTATCACACTTTCTGTAGAACAAGGGGCTTCTCAACAAGAATGTCTTGATTTAGCTTATACGATTGCTCATTCACCACTTGTTAAAACGGCTTTTTTTGCCAGTGATGCCAATTGGGGGCGTATTTTAGCAGCTATAGGCAGATCTGGATTAGAAAATCTTGATATTCATACCGTTAAAATTTATCTCGGTGATGTGTGTATTGTGAAAAACGGTGGGGTTTCCAAAGATTATACGGAAGAAAAAGGGCAAAAAATAATGCGTGAACCAGAAATTTTAGTACGTGTTTTATTGGAGCGTGGTGACTATCAAGAAACCATTTTTACATCTGACCTTTCTCACGATTATGTACGTATTAATGCAGAATATCGTACTTAATTTTTTATGATCTCTTCCCGTGCTAAACATGAAAAATAATGAAATTTTGCACGTAATTGCAGGTGTTATCTGCAATTCACAAGGGGAAATATTACTGGCTCGTCGCCCTAATCACCTTCATCAAGGTGGTTTATGGGAATTTCCAGGAGGTAAGTGTGAAGCTGGAGAATCTATTGAGCAGGCTTTGGTACGAGAATTACAAGAAGAAATAGACATTATCGTACAAAAAGCCCGTCCCCTTATTCGCGTTATCCATGCTTATCCTGATAAAAAAGTACTTTTAGACGTATGGCAGGTTGAAAAATGGCAAGGTCAACCTTGGGGACGCGAAGGACAATCCGTACAATGGTGTTCTACAAAAAATTTAAAAAATCATCAATTTCCTGCTGCTAATTATCCTGTCATTACTGCCATACAATTACCTTCCTCATATTTAATTACGCCTGAACCTCTTTCCTTCAAAGACAAAAATTTTTTTTATCGTCTAGAAATGTCTTTAGATAAAGGTATTTTTTTAGTGCAATTACGTGCCAAAAACCTTTCTGAACGTGATTATTGTTATTGTGCCGAAAAAGCTTTAATACTATGTGATCGCTACAAAGCTCAATTATTGGTCAATGCAACTCATGAAATTGCTTTATTGATTGGAGCAAATGGAGTGCATTTAAACAGCGAGCAATTATTCACGTATACCGAACGTCCATTAAAAACGGACTTATGGGTAGCCGCTTCTTGTCATCGAAGGGAAGAAATTCAACAAGCTAATCAAATCAATGTTGATTTTATTGTCTTAAGCCCCGTGTATTTTACCCCTTCTCACTCCAATGCAGAACCTTTGGGATGGTTTAAGTTTTTTCAATTAACTGAACAGGCAAATTGCCCAGTATTTGCTTTGGGTGGAATGAAAAAGGAAGATGTTCAAAAAACATGGGCACACGGTTCTCAAGGAATTGCTGCTATTCGTGCTTTGTGGAATTTTGGATAGTATTTCTTTTTGGAAAATGTGAGAAAAATGGTGTGTTGAAGTTTAAAATCAATATTTTGTATAAAAAATAAAAAAGCATAAGGCACAAGCTTTAAGGCTTTTTAGTTGGTGCAATCGTAACTATTCAGTTAGGCTTTAGATAAATTTTAAGACTAAAAGCTAAAATCTTCTTTAATCACACCCAACTTCCCAACTTCAGTTAATGACTGATGTTACGCACAACGCTTCTTCAGTGCCGGAAGAAGGGGTGGATTTGCAATCCCGCTGTAACGTTTTAAAGCTAATCCTTAAAAAAATGGTAATTCGATAGATTTGTAGAGACGCGATGCTCGCGTCTCGCGCCGTAAATAATCATGGGATTATTTACCTCGATGTTTGTTTATAAATAACATGTAAACCTTATTGCTTGCTTTTTTTGACCAGTCAGAGATGCGAGCATTTAGAGACGCGGGCATTTAGAAATGCGAGCATCGCGTCTCTACAACTTAATCATAAAATTATTTATAGCAAATTATTTTTTAGAAACTTGAACATTGAGTCTAGTAGAAACACTGTACGTAACATCCGTTAGTAATAATTACACCAAATTTAAGTCACACTCATTTCACATTAAGCAAAACCTAATGGCATTTACTTAAAGTTTGGTAAAAAACCTCAAGAAATTTTGGACTCTTTCTTTCCAAACTTGAGTTTGGCAAAAAAACATTATTTTGAAAAACATTTGCCATGGATGAGTTATTTATTTGAAAATTAACCAGTTAAAATCCAAATCAAAGAGGTAAATATTATGCGTTTATTGCTTATAGAAAATGATACCTTATTAGGTAATGGTATCCAAGCCGGTTTAACGCAAGCCAACTATATGGTAGATTGGGTGACAGATGGAGAGGCCGGAGAACACGCACTCAAAATTGAAACTTTTGATGCCCTGATTTTAGATTTGAGTTTGCCAGATGGTTTAATAACCCTTAAAAACTTGCGGATACGTGGTGATACAATCCCTGTACTCATTTTGACTACCGGCAATACAACTGACGATAAAGTTATTGGTTTAGACAATGGAGCTGATGGTTATTTACTGAAGCCCTTTAACTTAGATGAATTGAATGCTTGTCTACGTACACTACTCCACGAAAAAAGTGGACAAACAACGTCTTGCATTGAATATGGTAACCTATATCTTGATCCCACAACTCGTACACTGACTAAGGATGGACAACCTGTGAAGATATCGCAACGCGAATTTTCAATTTTACAAACCTTATTGGAAAATATCGGAAAAATTTTGCCACGTTCCCGCCTAGAAGACAATTTATATGGTTGGAATAACGCGATAGAAAGTAATGCTGTTGAAGTGCATATTCATCACTTACGGAAAAAATTGGGTAAAGAGCTTATTCGTACCCTGCGTGGTAGGGGTTACATGGTACCAAATATGAATTTGCCGAATTAAAGTTTATTTCTTTTGTTTCCATTACGTTTTTATTTTAAACAGACAAATTGGGTGTGGTTTCAAAGGCTTTTTTAAAGATAACATTTAACTTAAGTTATACTGGAGCTCAACGCAAAGCTTTGTCAAAGCTTACAAAGTTTCGTTTGAACTCCGAATGAACCATCCCCTAACATTTCCATCGTTATTTACCCAAGTACAATACCTCCTTTCTCTTGCGTTAGTTTGACTTGAGATAATGCTTTTTCAAGGCGACTAAATAATGTTTCTAAGTCAGTTTCTGGATCTAAATCTTTGTTTCCACTATATTCACAGGCTCCAATACACAAATTGATTTGTAATAATTCTCTTAGTGGTGTTTTAATTGACTGTTGTTGAATACGTTCCAAGACCGTAGTCGGATTTTTATGGTTAAAATTCCACAATACCATGAGAAATTGTTCTTCATCCCAACGCGCTAGCCAATCGCCACCACGGATGCTTTTAGAAAGCACGTTGGCAATTTGTGTGATACAAATGTCACCAATATGAGGCCCATATTGTTTGGTGATATTTTTCAGCGAATCAAAGTCAACCATAACCACTAACATTGAATTTTTGCCACGACGGGTACGCGCCATATCTAAACGCAAACGTTCTTTACCTGCTCGACGATTTGGTATGCCGGTTAATGGGTCTATTGTTGAAGAATATTTAAATGAGTTATTAAGTAAATCCAATTTTTCAATTGTATATTGTGCATAACTCATTAATTGGCCAACAGTATCTTTACCATCGGTGGGTAATTGCGATTTTTTCTCATTGGTAAAATATTCGCGTTGCGCCGTTACTATCAAAGTAATGGGATACAATAGCCAATGTAATAAAAGAAAAGTAATTATTGCCCCAACCAGTGTTGCGAATAAAATCACGATGAAAAAATTAAGATTATAATGAAAACTTAACGAAGAATTTACTAAAGCGTAAACTATTAAAGTGGTTAAGGGAATAAGAATACCTGTGAGCGCAACGGCTATAATTTTGAAGTTATAGTTGTTTCGTAACAGTGGCAAACGAGAAAGTGCCAAATAAAGTTTGAGGTTGTTTATGTTCATTTATATTAAAAATCAGGAATTAGGCGGGAATAAAAAAATAGCGTTTTTGTTCAAATAGTAAAACAAAATTTTCGGCACTGGTTCAGTTCCATGTAAAATTATAGGACTTACGCATTGACAAATTGGATGTTTTATGCTCCCACTGATAAAATAAGGCTTTTCTCATTTTTTGGGAGTTACACATTTTTAATGAAGTGTTTGAGGTAAACACTGATAAAATAAAGCTTTCCTGAATTTATGATGAGGGATTTTGGATTATTTTCATACGTTAAGAATTGGTAACTACTCAGCCTCTCGTTCCACAGCGAAAGCGTTGGAACGCATTTCGTGACGCTCCAGCGTCACTCCTTATAAAAAAGCATTAACACTCATCATGAAACTGAGTAGTTACAAGAATTGTTAGTGAAATATTTTCAAAACCGTTATATTTCCAGTGAGAACACATTTTTTTGATTTGTCAATGCGTAAGTCCTAAATTATTATAAATCAATGAATTAATTTCTTAATTTTTCTGAAACTTGGAATTGAACCCGTGCTAGCAATTGTAGAGGAAATTGATCCACCAATCAAAGCAATTTATGAGGAAATTGTGCTTAATAATTAAGCCCAATATCTAACGCGACTTGATAAGCTAGAAAATCCATCAAGTTGTTTTTTTTAGTTGAGTGGAAAAATGGTATGGAATGCGTTATAAGAAAAGATAGGAGGGTTAGGAAAATACAGAATTGCAAAGGAAACGAGAAGTATGAAACTCACAACTAATGATTTGAAGGATTGTGAGTTTTTGTAAAAAAAACTAGACAATATCAATTGTATTTATTGATTGTATTTATTGTTTAGAGATTTTTAAGTTTTCAAATGGGAATAAATATGCGTCCCCAAGGGGAGTCGAACCCCTGTTGCCGCCGTGAAAGGGCGATGTCCTAGGCCACTAGACGATGGGGACATTATAAACACTAACCTGGAGCTAGGCGGGATCGAACCGCCGACCTCTACAATGCCATTGTAGCACTCTCCCAACTGAGCTATAGCCCCTTCTTGTTACTTAAAGAGTGAGTATTGTATACCCTTTTAAAAACCTTGTCAAGCATTTTTGTAAAAATTTTTAATTTGGATGATTTTAATATTAAAAATTGAAAATTGGTATTTGTTAGTTTGAGTATTTAGCTTGGTAATGTCACATGATCTGTTAAATTACTCCAAAATAAATTTTGGATCATGCAATAACGCAATTATTTTTGTGACACCCTTCATAATTCCAGTGGACAGTTCCAATTATAGTAAGATAAAATGAAAAACCGATACAAATCTCAACCAAACCAAAAAAAAATGACCATGAAATTCATCAGACGTTAGGTTAAAGATGACATATTAACTGATGTTACGCAGATAGCTTTCAAACTGGAGTGCAAAATTGAGGACACCCCCCCTAACCCCCCGTACACAGGGGGAAGTCCCAAAATAGAAAAATTAAAGCAAAGTGTCAAATGATGTTTGGTTCCACCCGTGTACGGGGGGTTAGGGGGGT
>JAUCGK010000197.1 GCA_030378085.1 Candidatus Parabeggiatoa sp. HSG14 | reverse complement strand
TCAAAATTAACTCGTGACGAAGCAAAAACTCAACAACAGATAAAGATTTATGGGAATTTTCCACCTTCAGAAAAAACTGATTTTAATTATCCTGAATATATTGATAAACATGTTGCATGACGAGATTTTTCTCCATTGAATTGAGATAAAACTAAAATAAATTTGGACATGGAGGAAAACTAATTGGCAACCAAAAAATTTGAAATAATTGAAATTTCTATATTTCAACATGATTCAATTGAACCGTTAGGTTCTAAGCGTAAATTTTGGTTTGAAAATGATACAGATAGTTTAAAAAAATTATTTAAAATAGGAAGAGCTAATACTGGTGAAGATTGGGTTGAGGTTGTTGTTGCTGAACTCTGTACATTATTAAATATTCCTCATGCAAAATACCAGTTTGCCAAATGGAATAATGATGAAGGTACAATTACTGAAAATTTTGTTCCAAAAGGAGGCAGACTTGTTCATGGTAATGAAGTACTTGCTACAATAAGCAATGGTGAATATCCTGAAAATAGCTTTTACAAAGTAAGGGAATATAAATTAAAATTGATTATAGCTTTAATGAAACACCCCTCATTTAAATTACCAATTGATTACGTAAATACTCAATTAACAACAGTATTTGATGTATTCATGAGTTATGTGATGTTAGATTGTCTAATATCTAATCCTGATAGACATCATGAAAATTGGGGGTTTATCGTTTATGATAATGAAATATATTTATCACCAACCTACGATCATGCTTCTGGTTTAGGTTGTAGGGAAACTGAAAAAAATAAGAAAAAACGGTTAGCATCAAAAGATAAGGGGTTTCAAGTTGCAAGTTTTGTAAAAAAAGCAAAAACACCTTTTTATCATAAACATGAAAAATTAACTACTTTAAAAGCATTTGAAATGTGTGCTGTGTCTGATGAAAAAATTGCGATTTATTGGCTAGAACAGTTAGAGTGTTTGAATTTTAATGCAGTACAAAATATTTTTAGTAAAATACCAAACCATTTAATTAGTGATATATCCATAGAATTTGCTTTAAAAATTTTAGAAGAGAACAAAAAAAGATTACTCAACATGAAAAATATTTTAACAAATGTGTAATAAGCTTATTTTAACCTGGAAAAATTCAAAAGATGCTATCTGGATTCCAGTAGGGATTTTAGAATATAGAGATAATCAATACTATTTTAAATATACTGATAATATAAAAAAAGTTAAAAATTTTATCCCTTTTGGAAAAATGTCTGATTTGGACAAAACATACGTCTCAGAAGAACTATTTCCTATTTTTAAAAATAGATTGTTATCCAAATCAAGACCAGAATATGAAGACTTTTTACGTTGGTTAGATATTGATAAATATATTAACCATGAATTATTAGAATTATCAAGAAGTAGAGGAATAAGAACAACTGATGAATTACAGTTATATCCTATTCCACAAAAAAACGAAGTTGAACAGTATGAAGTCTTATTTTTTGCACATGGAGTCAGCCACATTAATAAAACACATTTTGAAAGATTACATCAATTAAAACCCAATGATAAATTATTGCTTCTAAAAGATGTACAAAATGAAATTGATTCTCATGCTTTAGTATTAAGGACAAGATATAAGCCATTAGAATTATTAGGATATTGTCCTTCATTTTTTGCTCAGGACTTCAGTAAGCTAATGAAATTAAATGGTAGTAAAAATGTCCATGTTTTTGTTAAAAAAATTAATATTGATGCTCCTTTACAATTAAAGTTACTGTGCAAATTGACAACAAAATGGCCTGAAAAATTTCAAGTGTTTGATCATGAGGATTTGGATATAAATTGAAGCTAAAATTTATAGCTGGATAGGGTCGGTATAGCAAAGCATAACCAACCATTACGATATAAAAACGTAAATTATTGATTGGGTTTGGTCGGTTTCATTTCATTGACCCTACATGACTAAATTGGATTCAGATTGGGATGGAGTAATATATTTGGATATTAAGTAGTAAAATTTTTGTACAAATACCAAATTGGATGTATAAACAGGGATTTATAAATGGCACTTAGTTGGAATGAAATTAAAGATCGGGCATTAAAATTTTCCAAGGAATGGCAAGGGGAAACAAGGGAACATGCTGAAGCGAAGTCGTTTTGGGATGGTTTTTTTCATATTTTTGGAATGAGTCGGAGGCGGTTGGCTTCGTTTGAACAGCCGGTTAAAAAGTTAAATGATAAATATGGTTTTATTGACCTGTTTTGGAAAGGTACTTTGTTGGTTGAGCATAAGTCGAGAGGCAAGAATTTAGATCGGGCTTATTCGCAGGCATTGGATTATTTTAGCGGTTTGAAGGAACGGGAATTACCAAAATATGTATTGGTGTCCGATTTTGAGAATTTTCGCTTGTATGATCTGGATGAATCTGAGGAGCATGAGTTTAATATCAGTGAGTTGCATGGTAATATTAAATTATTTGGTTTTATTGCTGGCTATCAGAAACGGGTTTTTAAGGAAGAAGACCCTGTTAATATAAAAGCTGCTGAGTTGTTGGGTAAATTGCATGATTTGCTTGAGGATAGTGGTTATAATGGTCATCCATTGGAAGTGTTGTTGGTGCGGGTGTTGTTTTGTTTGTTTGCGGATAGTACAGGGATTTTTGAGCAGGATTTGTTTAAGGAGTTTGTGGAGGTAAAAACTGGGATTGATGGGAGTAATTTGGGGGCTTTGCTATCGGAATTTTTTCAGGTTTTGAATACACCACGTTCTAAGCGGTTGAAAAACTTGGATGAATCTTTGAATCAGTTTCCGTATATTAATGGTAAGTTGTTTGAGGAGCCGTTGCCGATTCCAGCGTTTAATTCGCAGATGCGGGAGATGTTGTTAGATTGTTGTGGGCTTGATTGGGGAAAGATTTCGCCGGCTATTTTTGGTTCTATGTTTCAGGCAGTGATGAAGCCGGAGGAAAGGCGGAATTTGGGTGCTCATTATACTTCTGAGAAGAATATTATGAAGTTGATTAAGCCGTTATTTTTGGATGAGTTGTGGAGTGAGTTTGATAAAGTTAAAGCAAATAAGGCTAAGTTGAAGGCATTCCATAAAAAATTGGCACAGCTTAGGTTTTTGGACCCGGCTTGTGGATGTGGGAATTTTTTGATTATTTCTTATCGTGAATTGCGGTTGTTGGAGCTTGAGGTTTTGCGGGAGTTAAAAGGTAGTCAACAGGCATTTAATATTGATTTGTTGGTGTTGATTGAGGTGGATCAGTTTTATGGTATTGAGTATGATGAGTGGCCGGTACGGATTTCTGAGGTTGCGATGTGGTTGATGGATCATCAGATGAATTTGTTGGTTTCGGAGGAGTTTGGGCAGTATTTTACAAGGTTGCCATTGCGGAAGTCTGCTAATGTTGTGCATGGGAATGCGTTGCGGATTGATTGGGAAGATGTAGTTTCAAAAAAGAAATTGAATTATATACTTGGGAATCCGCCGTTTTTAGGAAAACAATTACAAACAAAAGAGCAAAAACAAGATTCAGCAATACTTTTCAAACAAATTAAGGGAGCTGGTGTACTTGATTATGTTACTTGTTGGTATATCAAAGCTGCTTGTTATGTTGCAAAAACGAAAGTTAAAGTAGCTTTTGTTTCTACAAACTCAATTTCTCAAGGTGAACAAGTAGGTATTCTCTGGAATGAACTATTTCGTTATGGTGTAAAAATCCATTTTGCCCATCACACTTTTAAATGGTCAAACGAAGCCAAAGGTAAAGCTCAAGTTTATGTTATTATTATCGGTTTTGGTAGTTTTGATGTTGCAAAAAAACTCATTTATGAATATGAAGATATAACCGGTGATGCCCACGAAAAAACCGTAAAAAATATCAACCCATACTTGGTTGAAGGGCAAGATTTAATTATCCTAAAAAGAAGACAACCTATTTGTGATGTCCCTAAAATTAACTTTGGAAGTATGCCTAATGATGGCGGAAATTTGCTTTTAAGTAGTGAGCAAAAAGAAAAATTGCTTAACATTGAACCCAAAGCTGAAAAATTTATTAAACCTTTAATCAGTGCGAGAGAATTTCTGAACCATAAAAAAAGGTGGTGTTTGTGGCTAAAAGATATTTCTCCACAAGAATTGAAAGGATTAACGGAAGTTGTTAAAAAGGTTGAAGCCACTAAAAAACATCGAATTGCAAGTAAACGAGAAACAACTAAAAAACTGGCTGATTTCCCTACTTTATTTGGTGAAGATAGACAACCTGATTCGGATTATATTTTAATTCCAAGAGTATCTTCTGAAAATAGAAAATATATACCAATAGGATTTTTTGATAAAAATTCTATCGTAAGTGATTCTTGTTTAGCTATCACGAACGGTACTATTTTTCATTTTGGGATAATTACATCACTAATGCACATGACTTGGTCTGAATATGTGTGTGGTCGGCTTGAAGGACGTATTAGATATTCAAATGAAATAGTCTACAACAACTTCCCTTGGCCCAAATACCCAGCCAAAAAGAATAAAACCAAAGTAGAAAAAGCCGCTCAAAAAGTTTTGGAAGTGCGGGCTGAATTTCCTGATAGCAGTCTGGCCGATTTATACGACCCACTAACCATGCCACCAAAATTAGTCAAAGCTCATCAAGCACTTGATAAAGCCGTAGATATCTGCTACCGTCCCCAACCATTCCCCAACGAAATGGTTAGGATAGAATATCTATTTGAATTATATAATGAATATATACAAAATCAATAATTCACTACAGATTTAAAGAAATGCAGAAAACATTTGAACCAACCGAACTAATAAATATCACAGCAGTTAAATTGTTAGGACAATTGCATGATTTGCTTGAGGATAGTGGTTATAATAGTCATCCGTTGGAAGTGTTGTTAGTGCGGATTTTGTTTTGTTTGTTTGCGGATAGTACCGGAATTTTTGAGCAGGATTTATTTAAGGAGTTTGTGGAGGTAAAAACTGGGATTGATGGGAGTAATTTGGGGGCTTTGCTATCGGAATTTTTTCAGGTTTTGAATACACCACGTTCTAAGCGGTTGAAAAACTTGAATGAATCTTTGAATCAGTTTCCGTATATTAATGGTAAGTTGTTTGAGGAGCCGTTGCCGATTCCAGCGTTTAATTCACAGATGCGGGAGATGTTGTTAGAGTGTTGTGGGCTTGATTGGGGGAAGATTTCGCCGGCTATTTTTGGTTCTATGTTTCAGGCGGTGATGAAGCCGGAGGAAAGAAGGAATTTGGGCGCTCATTATACTTCAGAAAAGAATATTATAAAGTTGATTAAGCCGTTATTTTTGGATGAGTTGTGGAGTGAGTTTGATAAAGTTAAGGCAAATAAGGCTAAGTTGAAGGCATTCCATAAAAAGTTGGCACAGCTTAAAACGGTCTTAACCAAAAATTTTTGCTTAGAAATTTGACGATTTTTATGCTAAATTTAGTTAGTAATTGTCTAATTTGAGTTTTATAACTACCTCCTCCCTTGTATGGAGGGAAAACGCACCAAATTGAGAAGAAGGGGTTGGGTGAGGTTAATTGTAAGTTATTTCGTGACCATTCCCCGTTGTTGTCTTTTTTAATTAAAGGGAATGATGGTGGGAATTTATACTTTGCACCGCCATAAACTGAACTTTTTTAAATGAAGAGGGGGGAAGAGATAATTGGGTAGGTGACAAATTTTTCGCTTTTTTCGTTTTACTCGAAATGATAAAAGCGAAAATTTTGACGGTGCAAAGTGAAATCACAAAAAAATGACAGTAACAAAAAACTTGGAGTCAATATTGATGGGAAGGTTATTATGTTATCAACCGAGTAATTGAACATCCACAACAGCGAATGCTAACAAAACAATTAATTGGATTAAAGATGCAAAAAAGTTTGACATGGCAATTTTCGGAGAAGGATCACGTACTAGTTGAATATTACGAAATAAAAAATATCCCCCACCTGTCATTGCACCCATCAAATAAATCCATTGAAGACCAAAAAAAATAGGTAACAAAGAAATAGCTACTAAAGCTAATGTATTAGCCAAAATAACTTTAGCTGTTGCATGGTCTCCAATAATTACCGGTAACATGGGAACCCCAGCTTTTGCATAATCCTTATGTTGAACAATTGCCAAACTCCAAAAATGGGAGGGTGTCCAAAGAAAAAGTACTATTGCAAAGATAACTGGTATAGGCGTTAAGTTTGGATCAACGACTGCTGCACCTGCGAGTACAGCAAAACTACCCGCCGCACCTCCGATAACAATGTTTAACCAAGTTCTCCGTTTAAGCCAGACAGTATAGACGACACCATAAGTAACCGCACCGAGAAAAATATAAAGGGCAGCTATCATATTCAACGCAAAACCAGCCATCGCCACACCCACCAATAATAAAACCAACATTGACAAAAGCCACCAGCGACTATGAGAAAACGCGCCAGTCACAAAAGGACGGTTACGTGTTCTGGGCATGAGCTTATCAAGATCACGTTCCATATACTGGTTGAAAGCCCCCGCACTGGCTGACGACAACAGAACGGCTAATGCCAGTATCACCATTTGCCATACCGTTGGAGTTGTTGGCCCTGGCGTGATTGCTAAAATAGCAACAGCAGTGACTGCCATGATGATGCCAATACGTAGTTTAAATAAGTTAACAAGTTGCTGAATCATGATACCTGTTCTCAGTTTAGAAATGCTTAGAGCGGAATAGTGCATTCATCATTCAGTCATCCAGAAAAACCTTAATCTCGAACGAGGTCTGACAAATCTCGAAGGGACAGAATTTCTCTGGATAACTAAAAAGAAGATGCAAAATGTGTGTTAACTAAGCGGCCAAACTGAGGCTAAATATTTCCAATTGATGAAGTAGTAAACTACAAAAGAAACCAAAAGTAACATCGCTAAAACAAATGTACCTGGGGCTTCAAATCCTGCTGAACCATGTTCTTCAAGATCGGCGGCTGGCCCTTTAGCAGGCTCTGGTCGTTCTGAAGTGTAGCATGAAGCAGCCAATGGTACGCCAAAACTTTGTAATAATCCTGCTGAGGGTTCCAATTTCTTACCAAAGAGAAGAGAACCAACTGTAATGAGTAGATAAATAGCCCCACCCAAAACAGCAATCACTGCACCAATACCGACTAATGCCATCATGGTTTCAGCCATACCAGGAAATTCAAATTTTATACCCATGCTGGCGGCATCAGCAAATCCCATATCCCAATGCCGTCGTGGTACACCTAAAGTACCTGCGCCAAGCATAAATAAAATTAATATAGTCATGCCTCCCGCAAATAGATAGGGTTGCCATTTGGCTAATCCAGGCATAATCATTTGACGACGGAAAAGCACGGGAATTAAGAAAAATGTCAACGCCATAAATGTCAGTGTCGTACCCACTGCAACAGTCGAGTGGAAATGACCAGTGACATAGTAAGTGTTATGGATGATCAAATTAATTTGCTCAGTACCCATAATTACACCAGTGATACCACCAATAAATCCGAAGATAATTATTGAGAGAAACACACCAGAAAATACCGGATTGCCCCAAGGTGCTTTACGCAGCCACTCAAAAAGACCATTGGTGTAGCCTTTTTTACGCTGTGCCACTTCCATAGAACCTGGAACTGTCAAACCATGAATCATACTGGCTAACACGGCGAGATACATAGCATAACTGGTATTAAATATTTTCCAGCTTGAGCTAACACCTGGGTCTACTAAGATATGGTGGGCACATGCCAACTGCAAGAACAGGATGTAAAGTAAAAAAGCACCCCGACTCACTTTTTCTGACATTGGTTTAGCACCAAACGCAATAGCAGCAACGGCATACCAAACTGATACGTGAGCAGCTACATTAATTTGTTGAGAGGAATGTCCCATTCCCCACCAAATCACGCGATACATCAGTGAATCAATATGACCAATGAGACCAATTGACCACAGGAAGGTAGGAATAAGAATAATTGCACCAGAGGCGATAGTAAAAACAGCAATGATACAAGCCGTTATTGCACCAAATGTTACCAGTGGTACAGAACCCACATAAGTGTTTTCTTGTTTAGCAATGACCAAAGTGCCTAAAAAGACAAAACAACCAATCAATGCACCCACAGCAAACAAAATCAACCCCAAATAAAAATGGGGAGCTGCCTGCATAGGCACATAAGATGTCATCATCACACTTGAATTGCCTTGAAAAATGGCAACATTCGTGGTAACAGCACCAATAATCATGAGTGCAAATCCCAACCATGCCCAGCGAGGACCTGCTAATCTGCATTTGAGTAAAGTTGAAGAAGCGAAATAGAGTATCGCTATTTCAAAAAAGATCATCCAATAAATCAGCGCGTTCAGACCATGAGCCGTCAAGGTCATATAGAAGTCTGCGGCTCCCAATAGATGAATACTCGGCCAACGAGTTAATCCTAATAATAAAGCAAGAACACCCGCAACTAACAAAGCAACAGCCCCGGCCACCGCATTAACTTTCATAAGGCTTTCAGCGGATTTGTCAAAATACAAACCGCTATCGGGACAAATTCGATATTGTGACATAAATTTCTACTCCTTGACGTAAATCTTACCCAACATAGTGTGATGATTAATGCCGCAATATTCATTGCAAACAATTGTAAATTCGCCGCTAGTATCTGGTGTGATAGTCAACACCATTTCATAGTCTGGCAATACTTGCATATTGATATTGATGGGTTGTAGAGAAAAGCCATGTTGCCAATCTAATGATGAAAGATGAAGACGATAGCTTTTATCTTTCTCCAATTCCAGCATAGGCCACCATTGCCAAAGTCGTCCTAACATGTACACATCACCCGTTGAGGTCTCACCATTTGGAAGTGCATCACCAATCGCAGGTGGATGTACTACTGGAATATTCATGGCACTTTCTGTACGTACCTCATATTGATCAGCCATTGCTTTGGTTCTAGCTTCAAATTGGCTAGCTGTAATACGATAAGCTTCATTGGAAAGATTTTGCTTACCGTAAAAATGCCAAAGTGGCATCATGGCAAACATTATCAAACACCAGGTGAGGGATAGGGCGATCCACACAATTTCTTCTTTGCCCACAGGTAAGTTCCACCAAATACGTTCTGGTGGTGGTAAAATCGCGCTCATTTATAGCCTCCCATATAGGATCATTTAGCAATAGGTATTGAAATAATTTCCATAATTCCCCACAGAATGTAAAAAACTGTAGGCATGACAACACCCAAAAAAAGCAACAAAAACGGATTATCTAGGACATGTTGCCAGAAAGGAATCCGCTCTTCTTCTTTCTGGGTAATTTCTTCACTCATAAGCCACCTCTTTTCAGTAGGTTGTGTGGTAATTTTATTAATATACATTTCATATAGATAATGAGCAACGTGTTACAAATAAATATCACTCAATAACTACTTTTAAAGGGCTAATGTACCTTAATAATTTCTGATTTGTAAAAATATATAATTACGTGATGCTAAACTTTTTATAACTTTAACTTTATAACTTTACTACACAAATAACTTTATAACTATAGTTTTTCACATAAATAATTTCACACACCAAACCTGACAGGTTTTAGAAACCTGTCTTCGAGGTTAAAGTTTTTGCGCGCAAAAACTTTAACCTCGAAGGTTTTTTGAAGTTATTTTTCTG
>JAUCGK010000196.1 GCA_030378085.1 Candidatus Parabeggiatoa sp. HSG14 | reverse complement strand
TAACCTATTGATTTTACGGTTATATTATTACTTTAAATGCGGTTTTCGTATTAACCCGAAAAATGGGAATGCGCCCAAGTGCTTATAACTGATGTTACGCAGATAGCTTCCAAACTGGAGTGCAACTCGCAAAATAAATTTTGCACTCCTCTCTCACAAGATAAATTTTGCACTATCAATCCTTCTTTAAAATACTATATCTTTAAACTATGCCAAAATAAATATTTAGTAGATTCCCATAATCATATTATAGTTATCATAAAATATCAGACTTATAAAAATAATAAGAACCAGTGGGTAAATTATTTTTCCAAAAAAATTCAAACGGTTAATAAAAAATTTACCCTTATCACTTCCATTTTCTTCATGAAAATGAGTAAAAATGGCAATCAATATGATAAAAATAGCCAAAAGATAAACCAAATAAAAAAAATATTCAATCAAGACAAGATAATCAATTTTTGGTAGTTCCGATGCTAATTTTAAATGGAAAAGTGAAGTTGCCAAAATCAAATTTGTACCAATGCCTAGTTTTGAAGAAAAAGCATTGATAAAGAAAGAGACATAACCTAACACCACTAAAAAAATGACAGGCAGAAGCGTCTTTAAAATAAAATTCCAAACATGTCGATTAATGGTTAAAGTTGCATTGAATTGTGAGTATTCTATTCGTTGTTGACTATCAAAAAATTCGGTAATACCCCATGTTGAATCGTTAACTTGGATATTTTGAAAAAATGATGTTTTGTTCACATACCATCCGCCAATGGAAAAAAAATTGTTCTCTTCTTCTCTATTTTGAGGATCAACTTCTCTATTTTGAGGATCAACTTGATGTAGGTTCATCCCACGCTCATCAACCACATAAATTAATTGATTTCTTGTCAATTCTTTATGTCGAAAATAAATGGATAAAATTTGTTGATCCAATGGATAGTTGTGAAACTTCAATTTAACTTTGAAGTCAGTTTTTAATCGATAAGTTTTTGTCACAACCCCTTCTTCAGCAGATGAATGCCATTCAGAAATAGGTTTCCCTAGTGAATTATTTTTGGGGTTAAAGATATTAACAAACTCAATATTTCTATCATCAAAATCGCCTTTAAAACGAAACCACAGATAAAAATCAAGGGTAAAAGTAGAAGCTTTTTGATCAAGTTCACTGATATCATTAAAATCGACACCAACATAAACCACCTGAGCAAGACTCATAAATTTATCGTTGATTTCAATAATTTTGTTTTCTATCACTTTTTGCAAAAGATCATCTATATTTTCCACACTTTGTAATGGTTGAAACTGACGCATCGCAGCGATAAGTGTACCATGTTCATAAATACCTATGGGTATTGATTTTATGGCATCACCATTTTCATCAAAGTAAATAGAACCAGTTACTCCTTCCACCGCATTTTCTGCTTTAGCAAGACGCCATAAATTATTCTTAATTAGCATACGTTTTTCTTTAAGCGTGTTTGCCATTTCTTTTTCTTTTGCTAACATTGTTTTAATCGCATCAACGACAACCATTGCGGTATCGTAGTATATAGCAGAAGTAGCCATGGGTTCTTCATCATACTTTTTAAGAAAAGCATATCGAAAATCTTGGGCACGTTTACCTGCAATATCAAAGAGTAAGGGTGAAATGGTATAAACATTATCACTATAATAACCGGGTTGAATTTGTTCTTGTGGATAATTCTTAAGTGTTTTAAGAAAATTTGTACTAGAAAGGGCATCTGCTCCAACGACTTGAATATGAATTCCATCTAGACGTTGCTTTAGTGCCACAAGAGTTTCTGTCGCTTCTGTGGAATGGGTAGCCATAAAGAGAAGATGCTTTTCTGTGGCTGAAGCTGCCAAGGTTTTAATCATTTCCTCAAGGCTATCGTTAAAATTGTTTTTTGAATTAAAAGACCATTGGTTTTTAATTTCTAGCCCAATCATTTTTGCATTTTCAATAAATGCAGTTGTTAGTGTAGAACCATAAGTACCTTCATCAAATAAAATATTGGCCTCAGTATAATTAAGTACTTTTTTCACGTAATTGGCTATTAATGCACCTTGTTCGCTATTATTAAAAATTGTGCGGAAATACCAATCATTATCTCGTGTAATTTCATCGGCTGTTGCTGAACCTGAAATAGCAGGAATACTATATTGCTGATAAATAGGTGCAGCCGCCTGAGACGCAGAACTATTATAGTGACCAATGACTGCAAGAGCTTGGCTATTTTGAGCAATGTCTAAAGCGGATTTTCGAGCAAATGTTGATTGGTTCTGATCATCAAAAGTGAGCAATTTAATAGGATGATCATAAATACCTCCCAACTGGTTAATTTGGTCAAGATACAATTGAACACCCATAACCATAGCCTTTCCATTCGCTTCGCCTTTACCACTGAAGGGGCCAGAGATGGCAATATAAAGCGTATTACCTGTAGATGAAAAGAAATATTCTTTCCAGATGAGACTCATTAGAACAATTATAGAAATTAATAACCCAATAAGGATAAATTTCTTTTTTCCTTTCTTGGTTTTTTTGTTTTCTTGGTTGGATTCTTTGTTCTCTTGTTCAAATTCTTCTTCACGAATATCGGGAGAGTTTTCTCCAGAAGGGAGATCATTCATTGTAACTATACCTATTTTATCAAATTAATTTCAGTAGTCGTTGAGATGAGTATAATTGTTAAATTACTCTCATCTGTAGAAGCTTACTAGTGTACTCGCTTTAATTTTCTAATGCCCAATAACGAATATGTTGTCCACCAAACGCCATTGGATACCAGTTTTTTACCCAAGGTTTCACCAAAAATTGGATATTTGAAAAATAAAGCGGTATGATTGCGACTTCTTCTTCAGTTAAAATTTGCTCGGCACGATAATAAAGTTTTTTACGTTCGGCGGGATTAGATATCTGTTGTGCTTTATTGACTACATTGGTAAATTCACGATGATTCCAATTAATCCAATTAATACCATTTTTGGGATGAAAAACATCATATAACCAATTATGGGCATCAGGATAATCAGCACACCAACCCATACGAAAAATATGCGGTTTAATTGACTGATTCAGCATATTAATATAAGGAATAAAATCAAACTGTTGTATCTCAATGTCAATATTCAAATAATATTTAAGGAGTGTTTTAATTGCTTTGGCAACTTTTTGATGCGTTTTAGAAGTGTTGTACATCAAAATAACCTTAGGAAATCCACGACCTTCAGGATAACCCGCTTCTGCTAACCAAGCCTTCGCTTTTTTAGGATTAAATAAAATACCAACCTCTTTTTCCTTGGGATTAATAGCACCAAAAATGGGCGGGCGAGTAAAAGTAGTTGCAGGAAGATGTGATTCTTTAATAACAACGTTAAGTAATGTTTTTTTGTCAATAACAGCTGCAATGGCTTTACGAACTAAAGATTTATTCATTGGAAATCGTTGGGTATTAAAACCATACCATTCAGTACAAAAATAATCATTAATTTGTCTTTCTTTACGCAAAACAGGATGAGATTTAATCCGAGAAATTTCCTCAGAGGGCAATCGAAGATATACTTGTCCTCCTATGATATCAAGATCATCTTTTTCATACATAGCTAAAGCTAATGAATTTCCACGAACAATAAAGTAATGTACTTCTGGAATCTTGACTTTTTTAGCTTCATAATAATGAGGATTCTTTTTTAAAATAAGCTTGTTTCCTTTATCCCATTCTGTAAGTCTATAAGAACCATTGGTTTGAATATGTTCTGGTTCAATCCATCTCTCACCGTATTGTTTAATGCTTTTTTGTGGTAGAGGACGGTAAGTCCAAATGCTCGCCAAAGCTGGGAAATAACCAGCCGCATGTTCTAGCGTAAATTCAACAGTATAATCGTCAATAGCCCGAACACCCAATTGTGTAACAGAAGTTATTTCACCGTGATGAATAGCTTCCGCATTTTTGAGAATATAAAGCGTATGAGCATAGGGAGATTCAATAATGGGTGTGATATTACGCCGAATTGCCCAAACGATATCGTGGGCAGTCACAGGATTTCCATCACTCCATTTCACATCTTGACGAAGGAAAAAAGTATAAACAGTGCTATTCTCATTCACCCGCCAGTTTCTTGCCAGTTCTGGAAGTACTTCATAAGTTTTAGGATCAAAATCAGTTAATCCTAAAAATAACTGTTCAACAATTTCAATATGACTTAGGTCAAAAATGAGACCAGGATCGATGGTTTTAATGGCACTTTTCAGGGGTAATCGCAAATAATTTGGATGTTTTGGTTGAGCCTCAGTTACTTTAGGTTGAGTATTTTGCTGAGTGCTTTGCTTGGAATTACCATAACTACTTGTTATAGTAATTATAAAAAACCATATAATGAATATTAATTTAAAAAAACTAAACATGTTGATATATACCTATTTTAATTTAATCTATTGAGTTCTTGTAAAAAAAAATCTAAAATATTATTTAGTTTTGGAATCCAGAACTTTTAGCTTTAGACATTAAATGCCGTGTGCAATTTATTTTACTAAGTCGTTGATTATAGAGGCATGGTTCAAAAATGGCAATAAAAAGGTAACATGGAGTCCAAACCTTTAGGTTTGGAACGCCCAAACCTTTAGGTTTGGACTCCAAAATACATTGAGGTATTACCTTGAATTGAACTATGCCATTATACAATAACGCAATTCTAAAAATTTAGAAAACTGTAATTTTTAGCCATGTAAAATCAACAACTTAAAAAAGTTGCACACGGTGTACATTTATGAACGAAACAACAAATTCTGATATTGGCGAAATATTATTTTTAATTACATCAATAATTGTACTACAATGTAGAGACTTATTGGCATGGTTCAATATTTGATAATATTTTGAATTTAAAGTGAAGCTACACTTTGACTTTAAAAGGAATCATAATATTATTATTTCTATAATCAATGAGTTATTGTTATACACTAAAATTGTAATTTTATTTAAATTAAGTAATTTACTGATTTAAAAGTAAAAAATATATTAAGCAATATTTATACCGAAAATTCATTTATCAGAATCCAATTGCATTTTTTTGAACAAGTGTCCATTTTTTTAGTCAATTATTTTAAGTTATGGTAAAAATCAAAATAGAACGCAAGAAATCCGTGTACAATAAAAATATTGAAATAAAAAAATGAGAAACCAGAACTTTTACTGCTTACTACAAATGGAGAATAAAGTATTATAGATGTTCACTCAATACAAATTTAGTCAACTTGGCTTTTTATTGCTCATTTTAAATGTTTTTCAACCGGCAGTGGCTTCTTCAAAAGATTGTGATTTAGCCACAGATCTGCTTTTTCGTGCATATCATCTATATACCTTGGGTAAAGCAACATCTCATCAAAAATTGTTGTTTTCTAAATCTTTGGGACTTTGTTCCGATAAACCAGAGGTTCATGCCACCTTAGCTTCTATTTTTGAGAAACAAGCTAATTACCCTAAAGCCGCCTATCATTATCAAGAAGCACTTCGATATGACAAAAAATTTGATAAAGCTTGGTATGGAGTAGGAGAAACTTACTACAAACAACAACGCTTCCCGCTTAGCTTAGAGGCACATTTACAAGTTTGCCAAACGAATAAAAAGTCTAAAGCACAGATAATGAACATATTGAAAAACCTTTATTTTTTTTATACCGACAAAAATCGGATAATTGATCAGGAGAGTTTATTGGTATTATATGATAGACAGCGAAGGCAAGCCCTTAATAGAATTATTTTTGACTGTGGCATTCCTGATGTAGAAATACCACCAAGACATATCTTTCTCAATTTTGACTTTCAATTAGGTGAATCTACTCTATCAACTGAAACTGAAAGACAACTTGACGAAATCGCAGCTGCACTAAAGCAACTTAATTCACCCATCATTAAAATACATGGACACGCTGATAGTCGACG
Source organism: Candidatus Parabeggiatoa sp. HSG14 (assembly GCA_030378085.1). Taxonomy (GTDB): domain Bacteria; phylum Pseudomonadota; class Gammaproteobacteria; order Beggiatoales; family Beggiatoaceae; genus Parabeggiatoa. Next base: position 3,814 of record JAUCGK010000196.1, on the reverse strand, counting down.
GTTTCGGCAAAGAAATTTGAAAACGAGTAACAAACTTAATCAACAATTATCGGAAGATCGGGCGGTGAGCATTGCTATTGCTTTAGGACAACGAGGAATTTTAACGGAACGCCTCAAAACGTTTGGTCATGGTTACACAAAACCATTATTTCCTGGCAGTTCACAACTTGCAATAAATCGGCGGGTAGAAATAGAAGTAGAATAAAAATAAATGGGTGATGTTGAAGTTTAAAACGAAACTTTGTCAGAACTTGTGCAAAGCTTCGCTTTGAACTCTGAACACTATGGAATGGTCATGAAATAATTTCCCGATTTTTCATTCCACAGGTTTCACCTGTGGCTATTCACATTCAAGCCCTATCGGGCTTGGGAGACACGGTACGAAAATTCAAAAAACGGTCAACCGGTTGGTTTTAACCCCTTCAGTGTTTAAATGTGGATAGCCACCGGTAGAACAGGAAGTTATTTCGTGGTCATTCCTAAACACTATTCTCTTAATTTTATAATGACATTTTCGTAGGTGATGAAAAAAACAAAAACACTTGATCTTCCACTATTAGAAGATGTTGTCGTCCCTGGTAAGGATGTACCAATAGCAGATGAATTTCCACCTCTTTTGAGTGAAATTGAAATAAAAGCACTTCAACAACAAATAGAAAAAATTGTCAAAGCACAATTGGAAAGCGTGTTGAAGAAAGTAACCAAAGAAGCAGTAAAAGACATCAAAAACCATCTTGATAAAGTGTTGCCAGAACTTATTAAAGCAGCTAACAAGGCTATTAAGGATGGTAAGTTAGATTGAGAAACTTACTGATTGATCATATTAACTGATGTTACGCAGATAGCTTCCAAACTGGAGTACAAAATTTATTTTATTGGAGTGCAAAATTCCTGATTATAACAAATTTTGGGGACACCCCCCTAACCCCCCGTACACAACCCCCCGTACACAGGGGGAAGTCCCAAAATAGAAAAATTAAAGCAAAGTGTCGAATGATGTTTGGTTCCACCCGTGTACGGGGGGTTAGGGGGGTGTCCCTAAAATTATTTGAAGTACAGTGCGTAACATCAGATATTAACTTCAACAATGCAACCATGTGCTTCTCGAGAAAGACGTAGTTGTGTGCCTGCTTTTAATTCCACTGCTTTATTAAGCGCAACCTGTTCACCATTAGACAATGTCAGGGATGTTAATGCTTGATTAATTAATAACCATTTTTCTTGATGAAAAACGCAATAGGCTTGCGGTGTTTTATCTTTGTCAGGGCTAATAAAAATATTATCAAAAACATGCCATTGAAATAAGCCTTGTCCATGATAAATAACCAGTTGTCCATCTCGCATCCATTGTCCAGGTCGTTTTTGTGAACTTATCGTTAAAAGAGGAATGGGCATTTTGATAGGAGTGCGGCAAAATGGGCAACCTATTTTTTTTTGCTCAGGCCTTACAACAAACCATTGATGCATACAATCTGGATTAGAACATGGATGAAGCATGTCCCATGTTTTTATTAATCCCCGCTCCCACTCATAAGCACTTGGCCGCTCATAAGGAGAATGTAATCCTGTGATAAATGCCTGATGAAATAACTTTGTGAGCGTTGTACCAAGGATAGTTACCGGCACTTTAATCGGTTCTTTGGGATAGTTTGAAGTATCGTGAGGATGCTCAATAAATAAGGCACTTTCTCCCATACTTATGAGTTCATCCTTCTTAGCGGATTGAGTAGAATGAACTTTTGGCCCTCGTAGTGGGTGACGATTCAATAAATATTCATAAATCAACACAGCCAGCGCGTGTTGATCAGTGCGAATACTGGTGAATTGTTTTTTTGGATGAGAAGTAGGTAATGCTATGGTAGCAAACACTTCTGGCGCGATATAACCGGGTGTACCATCAACATCAGGCGGAAATGTTTGAGGTACGACAAGAGAATCAATATCAATAATAATCATTTGCCCTGAAGAAGGATCGACTAACACATTATTATCGGATAAATCAGAATGTGCTAAACCAGCGAGATGCAAACGGCTGACAGCGCGTGCTAAAAGAATACATATCTTAAAGTAATTAATCCAAGTCCCTTGTTCTTCTTTTGGTAAATAGGAACGCAATTTAGAACTGATAAACCAACGGCTTTTTTTTTCTTTATTCTGGAATCGTCCAGATGCAAAAAAATAGTTATTTGGATAAACTTGTGTCAGTATACCCAGTTTAGGTTTAACAATAATGCCAGTTGGCCAACAAAACAATCGATTCCAATAGTCCGCATTTTTTTTATTTTCAATTGTTGGATTAAATTCATTGAGGATTTTTTTGAGGCGTAATAGGCGTTCTGGTTCTGTTTTGTTGAGGTCACCTTTATAAAAACAAAGCACAAATTCTCTATCCTTACTCAAATAAGCTTCTTTCATTGTGCCTTCTGCTATTTTTTCAGTTCGGTATTCAATAATACACCCATTTTCTAAATAGGCTTTTTTTACCATGATTGCCATTTTTTTCATAAGGTGGCAAAATTTAGTGAGTTGGATTGTATTTCAGCTAATTCAATTAGCTGGAAAATTTTGATTTTTTTAAAGAGTAACTCATGTTACGCACACTGCTTCTTGAAAATCGAAATGACAGGCTAAGTGGGGTGTTACTTTTTAAGGCCAGTAGCGTTTTTAAAAGGAAAGTATAGGGTGCGTCCCACGCACCCTTTTTTCTATCAGGTCGTTTTTTTTGTCCGTGAACGAAAGACGGTGCGTGGGACGCACCCTACATTCTGACATCAAATGAGATATGAAAACACTTGGGAATCCAGAACGGCGGCAATTTTTTAAATTAGGATTACATAAAGCCGCTAAAACAGCTATTAAAGGGGCAGATATTCTTGCTAAGCAACGGGCAAAGCATTGGATTCGTCCACCTTATGCATTAGATGAATTAGAATTTCTAATGACTTGTACGCGCTGTAATGCCTGTATCGAAACTTGTCCCCACGAAATTCTCTTTCCCTTACCTGCTCGCAGGGGCGCACAGGTGGTAAATACCCCAGCAATGGATTTGCTCAACAAGGGTTGTCGTTTATGCGATGAGTGGCCCTGTGTTCAAGCCTGTGAACCCGCTGCCTTGAAATTACCAGAAGACGATAAGTCGCAAGAAGAGAGATTTACATTACCTTGTATAGCAATTGCGTTTATTAATACGCAGACATGTTTACCGTATTCTGGTCCTGAATGTGGTGCATGTGCCAATAGTTGTCCTGTATCTGATGCCTTACGTTGGAATAATACACAGCCCTATATTGTTCAGGATATTTGCACAGGTTGTGCTTTGTGTCGTGAAGCTTGTATCGTGGAACCAAAGGCAATACAAATTCAATCTTTGTCAGATGAAGGATAAAATAGAATTGTACGTTTTGAGATTTTTAACGCAATGTTGATATCTTAACCCCAAAGGAGTAAAAATGTGATGAAACATAAGGAATTTAGAAGTAAGGAACTTTACAAGTATAGTGCGTAACTAATACCTTCGCCAATTATCCTACTGAACAAGTAGGTTATTATATGATATTACTTTAATTTCAACCAATTACCGTATTTTTAACCCCAATGAGGCTTATTTTAAATATCATTGATTTTTAAGCATTTTTATAATAGTTGAGCTTAATACTCAAGGTTTTGGCGAAGGTATTGGTAACATCAGTTATTAACTGATGTTACGCAGATAGCTTTCAAACTGGAGTGCAAAATTGAGGACACCCCCCTAACCCCCCGTACACAGGGGGAAGTCCCAAAATAGAAAAATTAAAGCAAAGTGTCAAATGATGTT
>JAUCGK010000001.1 GCA_030378085.1 Candidatus Parabeggiatoa sp. HSG14 | reverse complement strand
TGAAGTTATTAAATCCTCATTCCTTAATAAAAAAATAAAATCTTTCTTGAAGTTTACTGATGTAGATGATTTTAGGACTGAATATTATGAATTTAATGAAAAAATATATAAAAAATTAAATAAAATCAATAAATTAATAAATTTTTTACATGGATAACGTTAGATAACGTTTGGAAAAACCACCTCTGCATTTTGAGTAGGCATAATTGACCAATGATTCAAAACCTTCAAAAAATTACCACATTAATTGAATTACTTTGTTTTCAAGCACAAAATCAACCTAATAAACACGCTTATACTTTTCTTAAATCCGGTGAAACAGAAGAATTTAGCATAACTTATACACAATTAGATCAAAATGCACGAGTTATTGCAACCAAACTTCAAAGCATGGTGGCTCCTGGGGAACGTGTTCTACTGCTTTATCCATCAGGATTAGATTATATTATCGCTTTTTTGGGGTGTTTATACGCAGGTGTTATAGCAGTACCCACCTATCCACCACGACGTAATCGTTCTGATCCTCGTCTTCAAGCTATCGTAACAGATGCTCAAGCAACCGTGGTTGCAACAACCACTGAAATTTTATCTCATATAGGACCACACCATTCTCATACACCAGAATTAAAAACTCTGCAATGGCTAGCTACTGACAATCTCAGCCAGGAACTCGCTAAAAATTGGCAATTCCCTGATATAAACAAAAATACATTAGCTTTTCTTCAATATACCTCTGGTTCAACGGGTACACCGAAAGGAGTCATGGTCAGTCATGGTAATTTATTAGATAATGAAGCCATGATCCAGCAAGGATTTGGGCATACAGAAAATACGAGGTTTGTGGGTTGGTTGCCATTATTTCACGATATGGGATTGATTGGCAATTTACTACAACCATTGTATCTAGGTATTCCTTGTTTTCTTATGTCTCCCACCGCGTTTTTACAAAAACCTTTTCGGTGGTTGCAGGCTATTTCACAATATAAAGCCACAACGAGTGGTGGGCCTAATTTTGCTTATGATTTGTGTGTTCAAAAGATTACTGCTGAGCAGAGAACACAATTAGATTTAAGCAGTTGGGAAGTTGCTTACAATGGAGCCGAACCTATCCGAGATCAGACACTGGAACGGTTTAGTGAAACTTTTGCTGACTGTGGTTTTCGCCCCGAAGCTTTTTACCCCTGCTATGGCATGGCAGAAACAACATTATTCATTACGGGTGGCTTAAAAACTAAACGCCCTACGCTTTATCAAGCTGAAGAAAAAGCTCTTGAACAAAACCGCGTGATCAGTTCTCAAAAGGGAGAAGGCACACGAACTATAGTCAGTAGTGGTCAAACATGGTTAACCCAAAAAGTGATTATTGTTGATCCAGAAACTTTTGCCCAATGTGCCAGTCAACAAATAGGTGAGATTTGGGTATCTGGCCCAAATGTGGCACAAGGTTATTGGAATCAACCTGAAAAAACCGAACACACTTTTCATGCTTCTCTCAATAATGGCGAAGGACCATTTTTACGTACCGGTGATTTAGGATTTTTGCAAAATGGTGAATTGTTTGTTATAGGGCGTTTGAAAGACCTTATCATCATTCGAGGTCGCAATTATTATCCTCATGATATTGAATTAACGCTTGAACAAAGTCATCCTGCCCTAAAAAAGAATAGTGGTGCTGCATTTTCTGTTGAGGTTGCCAGCGAAGAACGTTTAGTTATAGTGCAAGAAGTTGAACGCACTGCACTTAAAAAGTTAAATACAGATGAAGTCATAAGTGCGATTCGTCAAACCGTTTCAGAACAACATGATTTACAGGTTTATGCCATCTTATTGCTGAAACCGGCAACTTTGCCAAAAACGTCTAGCGGTAAAGTGCAACGGCGTGCCTGCCGCAGAAAATTTTTAGAAGGTACGTTTAAGACAATAACAACATGGCAACAAGATATTTCTGCTCAAGATGCTATCATTGATAATTCACAAGAAACGATAAGCGACAATTCACAATTTGTTATTCAAGCATGGTTATTAACTCAACTGTCTAAACAGTTGAAAATAGCCATATCAGAAATAGATATTCGAGAACCTTTTGCCCGTTATGGACTTGATTCTATCACTGCTGTGAGCTTATCAGGTGAATTAGAAACATGGTTAGAGCGATCTTTATCTCCCACCTTAATGTATGACTATCCTAACATTCAAACCCTTTCTCAGTATTTAGCCCAAGAACCACAATCTGTATCCAAAACAAAAAAACAACGAAAACCGAAAACAGATAATGAACCCATTGCAATCATTGGCATGAGTGGTCGCTTTCCGGGGGCTAATGATATTAATGAATTTTGGCAATTATTGCGTGAAGGATGTGATGCAATTACCGAAGTACCTATTTCTCGCTGGGAAATGAATGACTTTTATGATCCCAATTCTGATACACCTGGTAAAATGAATACACGGTGGGGTGGATTTTTAGAGCAAGTCACTGATTTTGACGCAGCCTTTTTTGGAATTTCTCCCAAAGAAGCAGATCAAATGGATCCACAACAACGGCTTTTATTAGAAGTGACTTGGGAAGCATTAGAAAACGCGAATATTGCACCAGAACAATTAGCAACTCAACAAACGGGTGTTTTTATTGGTATTAGCACGGATGACTATGCTCATTTACACTCAAAACAGAATACAACGGCAACCGCTTATTTTGGCACAGGCAACGCTTTCAGTATGGCGGCTAATCGTTTGTCCTACTTATTAGATTTGCATGGCCCAAGTGTTGCGATTGATACCGCTTGTTCTTCTTCATTGGTTGCTGTCCATCAAGCTTGTCAAAGTTTACGTCAAGGAGAATGTGATTTAGCATTGACGGGTGGTGTCAATCTTATTCTAACCCCTGATCTAACCATTGCCTTTTCCCAAGCGGGTATGATGGCAGCCGATGGTCGTTGTAAAACTTTTGATGATCGGGCTGATGGTTATGTGCGTGGTGAAGGGTGCGGTATAGTTGTACTAAAACGTTTTTCTCAGGCACTGAGAGATAATGATAATATTTTGGCTCTCATTAAAGGTTCTGCTATCAATCAAGATGGACGCACGAATGGACTTACAGCGCCCAATGGTTTATCACAACAGGCTGTTGTTCGCCAAGCTTTAGCCAATGCCGGTGTCAAACCTGCTCAAATCAACTATGTAGAAGCACATGGTACAGGTACTTCTTTAGGCGATCCTATTGAAATAAATGCGTTAAAAGAAGTGCTTTTAGAAGATCAGATTGAAAATCAGACTTTTGAGCAACCTTGTTGGATTGGCTCGGTAAAAACCAATATTGGCCACTTAGAAGCCGCAGCGGGAATTGCAGGTTTAATTAAAGTTGTTTTATCATTGCAACATGGCGAAATTTTTCCGCATTTGCACCTTAAAAAATTAAACCCACTGATTGCTATTGAAAATACACCCTTATCTATTCCAACAGAACGTCAAACATATCAACCCCATTTTGTGGGAGTTAGCTCATTTGGATTTGGTGGTACTAATGCACATTTGATATTAGAAAAACCACTGAGCGAGGCGGAACAGTCTTCCAAGATTTTAAAAGTCGCGACTGATGATTTTTCTATGGAACGCCCCAAACATCTGTTTACGCTCTCTGCTAAAAATGAATCAGCCTTACAGGCATTGGTACAACGTCATGAAACTTATCTTCGCTCACATCCTGATTTGCCAATAGCTGATATTTGTTTCACCGCAAATACAGGACGTTCCCATTTTGACCACCGTTTTGCCATTATTACAGAGTCAACGGCAGCACTTTGTAAACAATTGAATGCTTTTGAAAACCAAAATCTTAAAACGAATAAACTTCATAAAATTCCTCTCAAATATCCAAAGATAGCTTTTTTATTCACTGGACAAGGTTCACAATATGTCAATATGGGGCGACAACTTTATGAAACACAACCGATTTTCCGTAAAACGCTGGAACGGTGTGATGAAATTTTGCGCCCTTACTTAGAAATACCTTTGCTAGAAATATTATATCAAAAATCTACTGATTCAGATAAAAGCAAATCAGAAAATGATTATGAAGAATTATTGAATGATACCATTTATACCCAATCCACTTTATTCGCTTTGGAATATGCATTGGCTAAACTATGGCTCTCTTGGGGTATTAAACCATCGGTGATGATGGGACATAGTGTCGGTGAATATGTGGCTGCCTGTATTGCTGGTGTCTTTAGTCTTGAAGATGGCCTTAAACTCATTGCTGAAAGAGGTCGTTTGATGCAGGCTTTACCCAATGATGGTATGATGGCTGTGGTTTCAGCGAGTAGAGATAAAGTGATTGAAGTCATTCAACCCTACGCACAATCGGTTTCGATAGCTGCTATTAATGGGCCACAAAATATCGTTATTTCAGGGCAAAGCCAAGCCATTAAAACCATTATTGCTACCTTAAATGCTACTGGTATTGAAACCGAAATACTCAAAGTTTCTCATGCTTTCCATTCACCTTTAATGGAACCCATGTTAGCTGATTTTCGGCAAGTGGCTACAAGTATCAGTTATTCAATACCTCGCATTCCTTTAATATCCAATATAACAGGGCAACTCATCACAGATGAAATTGCAAATGCAGACTATTGGATTCGCCATATTCAAGCACCCGTACAGTTTGCTAAAGGAGTGGATGCTTTAGCGCGTTATGAAATATTTTTGGAAATTGGTCCTCAACCCATTTTACTGGGAATGGCGAGCCATTGTTTGCCAAAAAATATTATTCATTATTTACCCAGTTTACGAAAAAGACAATCAGACTGGCAACGACTACTTCAAAGTTTAAGTCAACTTTATATATATGGTGCATCTATTGATTGGGTAAATTTTGACCAGCCTTATCCGCGTCATCATGTGACATTGCCAACTTATCCGTTTCAAAGACAGTATCATTGGATTGAAACCTCTAAAATTGAAAAGCAACCAGAAGCATTTCAAACTGAAATTACTGAACTTATCCATCAAGGTAATACCCAACAGCTTGTTCAACAATTGACAAAAGTAAACCACTTTTCAAGTGAACAACAAAAATTATTGCCTGAACTCTTGGATATTTTAGTTCAACAACATCAGCAACAAATTAATTTTAATACCCTTAAAGATTGGTTATATCAAATTTCTTGGCAAGCTAAACCGCGTGATACTCATCTTACCGATTCGCTATTTTCCTCCCCTGGTAGTTGGTTGATTTTAGCAGATAAAGGCGGTGTGGGACAATCGTTAGCTCAACATTTGTCAGACTATCAACAACACTGTTTACTCGTTTATCAGGGTGATACTTATAAAACAAATGATAATACATGGACTATTAACCCAAAGCACCCCCATGATTTTGAATCTTTATTAAACGATATTAACAGCAAAGGTGTGCCTCCTTTAAAACGTATTATCCATCTTTGGAGTATTGAAGCCACTTTTCCCAATCATTTGAACTTGGAAACATTAGAAGATTTCCAAACACTCAGTTGCGGGAGTGTGCTTTTTTTGCTACAAGCCATAAATAAGCAATACTTAGGTTCTGATTATTCCTTATGGCTCGTCACTCGAAACGCTATGCCAGTGGAAAATCCAAACATTGCCTTGGCTCAAGCACCGCTATGGGGACTTTATAAAGTAATGACTTTAGAACATCCTCATATTTGTGGTGGGATGGTAGATTTAGGATTACCTACTGAAAATGAAACGACTGCATTGCTTGCAGAGATTTTAGATGCCCAAAATGAAGATCAAATTGCATTACGAGATAAACATCGCTATGTGGCTCGTCTTAAACAAAGTGACTATCCAGTAGCGAAAGACTTAGAATTTCAAGAGGGGAGTTACCTGATTACTGGCGGTTTAGGTGCTTTAGGACTTCAAATCGCACAGCATTTTGCCTCCCAAGGTGTCAAACATCTTATACTGATAAGTCGTCGAGGAATACCTTCAACTCAAGCCAGTCAAGTGATTGAAGAACTGACTCAAAAGGAAGTGCAAATACACATTGAAACAGCAGATGTCACCCATCGAAAAGACATGGTGCGCGTTCTTGAAACAATAAAAGAGAGTAATCAGCCTTTACGAGGAATTGTTCATGCTGCGGGTATCCTAGATGATGGCATTTTGTCACAACAAAATTTGGCGCGTTTCGTTGACGTGATGGCTCCTAAAGTATTAGGAGCTTGGCATTTACATACCTTAACACAAGATATGTCGTTAGACTTTTTTATTTGTTTCTCTTCTATGGCAGCCTTATTGGGTTCACCGGGACAAGGTAACTATGCGGCAGCTAACGCTTTTATGGATGCTTTCTCCCATTACCGTCATACATTAGGACTACCCTGCTTGAGTATAAATTGGGGACCTTGGTCAGAAATGGGAATGGCTACAAATCTAAATAATCGTGATAAACACCCATTTAATCAAGCCATTGTAATGATGAGTCCCGAACAAGGGTTACAAATTTTAACCCAACTTCTAACAACTCATCAAACCCAAATGGGTGTATTACCTATTAAATGGCCAAGTTTAATGGAACAATTAAGTCATGTACCCTCATTGCTTCATGATTTTGCACAGACGACACCAAAAGAACCAATTGAAAAACAAACTGCCTTATGGCAAATTTTAGAGAACACGCCTGAAAATGAACGTGAAGAAATTCTTAGTACACATATTCAACAGGAAATTGCTAAAGAATTAGGGTTTGACTCTACTCAAGTAGAACCAACCGTTGGTTTTGTCGATATGGGAATGGATTCTTTAATGGCAATGCATATAAAAGATCGTCTTCAAACCAGTCTTGAAAAGCCATTACCAGCGACTTTATTTTTCAACTACCCTAACATAGAAGCACTTGTCGAATACTTATCTGTTGAAATCCTAGCATTCAAAACACCAGAAGATAACCCAGATAAAGCATTACCCAATGCCCCTTTAGAAGAAATTGAACAAATTTCAGAAGAAGAATTAATGGCCACTATTGCTGAAAAATTTGCAGGAGTTCAATAACATTTTTATTGCTCCAATGCATTTTTTCTCGTTCCAACGCTCCAGCTTTCTTCTCGTTCCAACGCTCCAGCGTTGGAACGCATATCGTGACGCTCCAGCGTCACTCCTTATTTACGCAAAGACATTAAAGACGCACACTAAAGAATCAGAATGAGTCAGCAGTCATCTAATAAACAGGGAACCTTATCTCCACTACAACAATCACTTTTTGTGATTAACAAGCTAGAAGCTAAACTGGCTGCGATGGAAAAAAAACAAATTGAACCCATCGCTATTATTGGTATGGCCTGTCGTTTTCCTGGTGGGGCTAATAATCCAGCACTCTTCTGGCAGTTACTCCATGAAGGTAGAGATGCTAATACGGAAATTCCAACAAACAGATGGGATATCAATGGTCTTTACGATCCTGATCCAAGTACTCCTGGAAAAATGTATGTTCGGCGAGGTTCATTTCTCCAGACAGTCGATCAGTTTGATCCCCAATTTTTTGGAATATCCCCGCGTGAAACTATCAGTCTTGATCCGCAACAACGTTTATTATTAGAAATCAGTTGGGAAGCATTGGAGAACGCAGGGCAAGTGCCAAGTCAGCTTGCTCACAGCAAAACGGGGATGTTTATAGGTATTGGTCAAAATGATTACACTTTATTACAGACCAAAAAAAATGACTTAGCGGCTCTTCATGATTATACGGATACTGGCAGTGGTTTTTGCTATGCAGCAGGACGTTTATCTTACGTATTGGGTTTACATGGCCCCAATATGGCGATAGATACTGCTTGTTCCTCTTCATTAGTAGCGATACATCTTGCGTGTCAAAGCTTACGCATTGGCGAATCGGATATGGCTTTGGCTGGTGGCGTACAACTGATTTTATCACCAGAAGTCACTTTTCTGTTATCTCGTATGCGAGCACTTTCTCCCGATGGACGTTGCAAAACCTTTGATGCAGCCGCTGATGGTTTTGGACGTGGCGAAGGTTGTGGAATGATTGTCCTTAAACGCCTATCGGATGCCGTGACTCATGGCGATAACATCTTAGCAGTTATTCGAGGCTCTGCTGTTAACCATGATGGTTCAACCAGTGGATTGACAGTACCTAATGGACTTGCTCAACAAGCTCTGATTCGACAAGCCCTAAAAAATGCCCAAATTAAAGCAAATCAAGTAAGTTATAGTGAAGCACATGGTACTGGCACAGAGTTGGGAGACCCCTTAGAAGTCGAAGCTTTAAATGCAATTTATAGCCAACAACGTAATCCAGAACACCCATTAATAATAGGTTCAGTAAAATCTAATATCGGTCATTTGGAAGCAGCTTCTGGCATTGCAGGTGTTATGAAAGTGATACTTGCTTTACAACATGAAGAGATTCCACCTTCTCTCCATTTTAAGCAACCAAACCCTCACATACCCTGGGATGAATTGTTAGTCAAGGTAGCCAATCAACAAATACCCTGGCAGGCTCAAAAAACACCACGTATTTCTAGTGTCAGTTCCTTTGGTATGAGTGGTACTAATGTTCATTTAATTTTGGAAGAAGCACCTTCCATTAAACCAACTGCCAAAGTTTTTAAAAGTGCGGACATCTTAACGAAAGAACACCCCTTACATTTATTAACCCTATCGGCTAAATCATCAAAAGCCCTCAGGCAATTAGCAGAAGACTATTACAAGTATCTGTCCGATCATCCAAACACCAATTGGAAAGATATTTGCTTTAGTGCTAATACAACTCGTTCTCACTTTAATCATAGACTTGTTTTAATCGCAAATTCTAAAACCGTAGCACAAGAACAATTAGCAGATTTTCTTGGTGGACAAAGTACTGTCAGTGGTATTTTTCAAAACACACTCAGTGAAATTCGTCAGCCTAAAATAGCTTTTTTATTCACAGGACAAGGTTCACAATATATAGGCATGGGGCGACAACTGTATGAAACACAACCTATTTTCCGCCAAACGCTGGAACGTTGTGATAAACTGCTGCGCCCTTATTTGGAAATTCCTTTGCTTGAGGTTTTGTATCCAGAATCCAATCACTCAACTGAAGATGAGTCAAATAGTCATTATGCACAATTACTGAATTCTACTGCTTATACTCAACCTGCCTTATTTGCCCTCGAATATGCTTTGGCAAAATTATGGCAATCTTGGGGAATCAAGCCTTCAGTTGTGATGGGACATAGTGTGGGTGAATATGTTGCCGCTTGTGTTGCGGGTGTTTTTAGTTTGGAAGAGGGTATTAAACTCATTGCTGAAAGAGGGCGTTTAATGCAAGCTCTGCCCTGTGATGGAATGATGGTGGTTGTTTCAGCCAATGAAGAAAAAGTAGCGACAGTTTTGGAACCTTATTCAAAACAAGTGTCGATGGCTGCCATTAATGGACCACAAAATGTCGTGATTTCCGGTCAAAGCCAAACCATTGAAACGATTATTGCGACTTTAAATGCCGAAGGAATTAAGACAAAAACGTTACAAGTCTCTCACGCCTTTCACTCGCCTTTAATGGAAACGATGCTGGCGAATTTTAAGAAGATTGCTACTGAAATCACCTATCATACGCCCAAGATTCCTTTCATTTCAAATCTCACAGGACAACAAGCAACAGATGAAGTAGCAAATGCAGATTATTGGTGTCGTCATATCCTGTCACCTGTAAAATTTGCTGAAAGTATGCATACGATACATCAGCAAGGTTATGAATTCTTTGTTGAAATAGGACCAAAACCAACGCTATTGGGTATGGGTAGTCAATGTTTACCGGAAGAAATCGGCCATTGGTTACCGAGTTTACGAAAAGGACAACCCGATTGGCAGCCATTGCTTTATAGTTTAAGTACATTATATGTACAAGGTGTCTCTATTGATTGGGCAGGTTTTTATCAAAACGCACAACATAATCGTGTTGTTTTGCCAACTTATCCCTTTCAACGGCAACGGTATTGGATTAAAGAAACAACCAGTTACAAAAATATCTCAGCAGACAAACTGCACCCACTATTGGATAAAAAGCTATCTTCCCCACTACTCAATGCCACCGTATTTGAATCGGTATTCAGTAGCGAAGCCTTACCTTTCCTAGAAGACCATCGTATTTTTAAAAAGCAAGTCGTTGCAGGTGCTTCCTATATTGCCATGTTATTGGGTGCCATAGAATTGGCTTTTGAAATGAAAAGCTGTGTGTTAGAAGAAATCATTTTAGCACAAGCCCTAGTCGTTCCTGATGAAGAAGAACGTATTGTCCAATTATTAATTACTCAAGAAGAGGACACGAATACTTCTTTTCAATTGATTAGCCTCACTCCCAATGAAAATCAATCGTGGCAAATCCATGCCAGTGGCAACATTTCTAAAACACCACCTCAGTATGATTATGCGACCAAATTCTCCTTTCAAGACATCTGGCAACGTTGTCAAAATGACGTATCAACCACTGAATTTTATCAAAATACATCACAACGTCAAATAGAGTTCGGTCCCTGTTTTCAATGGCTTGAATCCATTCGAGTGGGTGACAAAGAAGCAGTTGCCCAACTCAAAGTACCCGAAATATTAGTGGGTCATACCGAAGATTATCAACTACATCCAGGCTTAATTGATGCGTGTTTTCAGTTGTTTGGCACTCTGATAAACTTAGAAGAAAACGAAACCATCATCCCTTTTAGTATCAAACAATGCTGTTATTACCAACAACCACATTCCAAATTATGGGCGTATGCCACTCGGACTGAAACCAAAAAACTCAGTGGTGATATTTACTTACTTGACCAAAATGGCCAAATTATAATCCCTTTCACCGATTTTACGGTCCAAAAAGTGAATCAAGAAAACTTGATTTCACAAGACTTCAATCATTGGTTATATGACATCAATTGGTTACCCAAAGAACGTGACTCAAAAGACTCTCCCTGGCAACAACCAGGAAGTTGGCTCATTTTTGTCGATAACAATGAAGTAGGTAATCAGATAGCAAAATTGTTGCAAAAACAGGGAGAACGTTGTGTTTTTGTTTCTACCAGTTCGGATTATAAACAGAAAGATAGTGACCATTACTCTATCAACCCAGCTAATCCAGATAACTTCCAACGCCTATTCCGAGACAGCTTAGACGATAATAATTCAGCTTATCGAGGAATAATTCATCTGTGGAGCCAATTGAGTGAACTCAACGACTTACAAAACAGTCAACAAATAGTCTGTGGCAGTGTTTTATATTTAGTGCAAGCCCTCATTCAAGCCAGCAAGTCAACACTTCCCCGTTTATGGCTAGTGACACGAGATAGTCAACCCGTTGGCCCCATGCTTCGTCCTCTACAAGTGCAACAAGCCAGCTTATGGGGATTAGGACGTACCATTGCCTTAGAACAACCGGATTTACAATGTGTTCGCATAGATTTAGCCTCTTTAAATGAAACAGATAACATTCAAGCCTTATTTGAAGAACTATGGTCACCAGATAAAGAAGAACAAATCGCTTATCATGAAGGCATACGTTATGTTGCGAGACTCTCACGGCATCATAATCCAATCCCTACGACTCCCTTTCAAGTAAGACTTTCCGATTATGGTGTTTTGGACAATTTGACGTTAAAACCCATTCAACGCCATCAACCCAATCCAACAGAAGTTGAAATACAAGTGCGTGCGTCAGGGCTAAATTTTAGAGATGTGCTTAACGCATTGGGAATGCTCCAAGAAACAATGGAAGCACTGGGTTTTAAAACCGCAGAAGAAGTGCCTTTTGGATTTGAAGGTGCTGGCAAAATTGTGTCAGTAGGCTCTCAAGTTACCGATTTCAAAATAGGTGACGAAGTCGTTGCCGTACTAGTAGTAGGCAGTTTGAGCAGTTTTATTACCATAGAATCTGCTTATGTTGCACACAAACCACACACTATCACCTTTGAAGAAGCTGCAACACTTCCACTCGCCCTCTTAACCGCTGATTATGGCTTAAACAAACTCGCACAGCTAAAACGAGGCGATAAGATATTAATTCATGCCGCAGCAGGTGGTGTTGGGCAAGCAGCCATCCAGTTGGCACAACACGTAGGGGCTGATATTTTCGCAACTGCCAGCGAGAGTAAATGGGATTTTCTCAAAGCCAAAGGCGTGAAACATATTATGAATTCACGTACCTTTGATTTTGCTGAGGAAATCATGAAGCTTACCCAGGGACAAGGTGTTGATGTAGTCCTAAACAGTTTAAATGGGGAGTTTATTCCTAAAAGTTTGGAGGTTTTAGGTCAAAAGGGTCGTTTTGTTGAAATTGGTAAAATTGGAATTTGGGATGAAGATCAAGTACAAGAACAACGACCTGATGTAGCTTACTTTGCCTTTGATTTAGGGGAAGTTGGACGAGCCAATCCTCGCTTAATCACTTCAATGCTTAAGGAATTGATGCAACATATTGAAGAGAAGCATTTATCACCACTGCCTCATCAAATATTCCCCATTTCCAAAGTATCCGAAGCATTTCGCTACATGGCACAAGCCAAACATCAAGGTAAATTGGTTATTTCATTACCGGCAATGTCCGAAGAAGCAATTATACGTGATGACAGCACTTATTTGATTACTGGTGGCTTGGGTGCTTTGGGAATGCAAATGACTCAATGGTTAACCGAACAAGGCGCACAACATTTAGTGTTAACAGGACGTAGTGGCACTTCAGAGACCGCTTCGGAAACACTCCATCAATTGGAACAAATGACGGGAGCCTCAATACAAATAATCAAAGCCGATGTCTCAAAAGCCACTGAAGTTGCTCACCTCCTGGAAACGATAAAAAGTGCTATGCCACCGCTACGAGGTATATTCCATACTGCGGGCGTTTTAGATGACGGTGTGCTGCTCAAGCAAGAATGGTCACGTTTTTCTCGGGTAATGGCTCCCAAAATAGAAGGTGCTTGGAATCTTCATACGTTGACTCAAAATTTACCGTTGGACTTTTTGGTTTATTTTTCATCCACTGCCTCATTATTAGGACAATTTGGCCAAGGAAATTATGCCGCTGCTAATGCGTTTATGGATGCATTGGCACATCACCGCCGTGTAAGAGGATTGCCATGTTTAAGCATTAATTGGGGGCCTTGGGCAGTAACCGGTATGGCTGCAACCTTGGCGGCTCAAGACAAACAGCGCATTGCTTCAATGGGTGTAACTCCCATCCCACAAGAAGCTGGATTACAAATATTGGGTGATTTGCTTAAAACGAGAGAAACTGCCCAAATTGGCGTATTACCAATGAATTGGGCAAAATTACCTCAAGAATTAATCACGCCATTTCTGGATAATTTTGCACAAACCGAAGTGTTGAGTACGAAGTCAAAACAATCCATATTTCTGCAACAACTGCTTGAAGCACCGAGCGATGAACGTCGAAAGTTGCTGGTTGGACATATCCGTGAACAATTAGCACGTGTGTTAGGTATCAGTGCCAGTGAATCAATTGGATTACGTGATCGCTTATTTGATTTGGGCATAGATTCGTTGATGGCAGTGGAATTAAGAAATCGCCTCAAAACCAGTTTGGGACAAGCCTTACCAGCAACAATTATCTTTGATTATCCAACGATTGAAGCATTAGTGGATTATTTAAGTCAAGATATTCTCAGCGAAATATTTGCAGAGACAAAGCAAGAGGATGCAACAGACTCTCCCCATACTCGGCAACCAAGAAACGAAAAGTCTTCCCAAACAGAACCGATTGCGATTATTGGCATGGCTTGTCGATTTCCTGGCTTGGCAGATAGTCCAGACGCATTTTGGCAACTATTGCATGAAGGAAAAGATGCTATTACTGAAGTCCCTAAAAAACGATGGAATGTTGATGATTATTATGATTTAGACCCTGAAATGCCAGGAAAAATGTATACTCGTTATGGTGGTTTTTTACGAGAATCTATAGAAACCTTCGATCCACAATTTTTTGGTATTTCACCACGGGAAGCCGCAAATATTGACCCGCAACAACGTTTATTGCTGGAAGTGACATGGGAAGCATTGGAACACGCTCATATCGTACCAAAACAAATATATGGTAGTTCGACGGGCGTATTCGTGGGTATTTCAAGTTTTGAACATGGCATTTTGTCGAGTTCAGCCAATTTGGATCACGTTAATGCTTATTCTGGGACTGGTTCTTCGTTGGGAGTGGCAGCTGGGCGATTATCTTATGTTTTAGGGTTAACCGGTCCTAGTTTGATTGTGGATACTGCTTGTTCTTCTTCTTTGGTAGCGATTCACTTAGCCTGTCAAAGTTTGCGTCTTGGTGAATGTGATATGGCGATTGTTGGCGGAGTCAATTTGATTTTAAGTCCCTTATCTCATCTGATTTTTTCTAAAGCACAAATGTTATCACCGGATGGACATTGTAAAACCTTTGATGCGGCTGCTGATGGCTATGGACGTGGCGAAGGTTGTGGAGTCATCGTGCTTAAGCGTCTTTCAGAAGCGCAAGATTCAGATAATAATATCTATGCTCAAATTCGTGGTTCTGCTGTTAATCAGGATGGCCCAAGTGGTGGGTTTACGGTACCAAATGGCCCCTCCCAAGAAAAAGTGATTCGTCAAGCTTTAAAAAGTGGTGATATAAAACCAGAACAAGTCAGTTATATAGAAGCACATGGCACTGGCACAGAGTTAGGCGATCCGATAGAAATGAGTGTCCTTAGTAACATTTTTAGCCAAAACCATTCTGTAGATAAACCACTGATTGTAGGTTCAGTGAAAAGCAATATCGGTCATCTTGAGGCAGCTGCGGGTATTGCGGGCTTAATTAAAGTTGTGTTATCCATGCAACATCAGGAAATTCCACCTCATCTCCATTTTACACAACCTAATCCACATATTGATTGGGATAATTTTCCGGTTAAAATACCGAGTTCATTACAGCCTTGGTCAATGGAACAAGCGCAGATTGCGGGAGTAAGTTCCTTTGGTTTTAGTGGCACTAACGCACATGTTATTTTAGAAGCACTAGAAAAACCAACGATTTCAAGCGTTGAGACAAACAAGGAAGCTGCAAGCAAGGAAGTTAAACACCATCAACATTTATTTACTTTGTCAGCCAAAAGTGAACCTGCGTTGCGAGAACTGGCACAACGTTATGAAACTTATATTAAATCTCATTCCGATATTTCTTTAGCAGAACTTTGCTTCACTATTAATACAAAGCGTTCACATTTTGAACATCGCCTTGCTATTGTGACTGATTCAACAGTACAACTCAATGAACAATTGAGTGCTTTTAATAAGGGAGAAGAGGTTGCGTGGCGAATCAGTGATAGCGATTTGGTATCTAGTCAAGAGTCCCCCAAAATAGCTTTTTTATTTACCGGACAAGGTTCACAATATATAGGCATGGGGCGACAACTGTATGAAACACAACCTATTTTCCGCCAAACGCTGGAACGTTGTGATAAACTGCTGCGCCCTTATTTGGAAATCCCTTTGCTTGAAGTGTTGTATCCAGAATCCAAAAACTCAAGTGAATATTCACAATTACTAGATTCTACCGCTTATACCCAACCTGCTTTATTTGCTCTCGAATATGCCTTGGCAAAATTATGGCAATCTTGGGGAATCAAGCCTTCAGTTGTGATGGGACATAGTGTGGGTGAATATGTTGCCGCTTGTGTTGCGGGTGTTTTCAGCTTGGAAGAGGGTATTAAACTCATTGCTGAAAGAGGGCGTTTAATGCAAACCTTACCCCGTGATGGAATGATGGTGGTTGTTTCAGCGAATAAAGAAAAAGTGGCGACAGTTTTGGAACCCTACTCAAAACAAGTGTCGATAGCAGCCATTAACGGACCACAAAATATCGTTATTTCAGGCCAAAGCGAAGCCATTGAAACGATTATTGCAACTTTAAATGCCCAAGAAATTAAGACAAAAACGTTACAAGTCTCTCATGCCTTCCATTCGCCTTTAATGGAACCGATGATAGAAGACTTTAAAAAAATTGCTACTGAAATCACCTATCATACGCCCAAGATTCCTTTCATTTCCAATCTCACAGGACAACAAGCAACAAATGAAGTAGTTAATTCAGACTATTGGTGTCGTCATATTTTATCACCTGTAAAATTTGCTGAAAGTATGCACACGATACATCAACAAGGTTATGAATTATTTGTTGAAATCGGGCCAAAACCAACGCTATTGGGTATGGGCAGTCAATGTTTACCAGAAGAAATCGGCCATTGGTTACCGAGTTTACGAAAAGGACAACCCGACTGGCAACCATTGCTTCACAGTTTAAGTACATTATATGTACAAGGTGTCTCTATTGATTGGGCGGGGTTTTATCAAAATGCACAACATAATCGTGTTGTTTTGCCAACTTATCCCTTTCAACGGCAACGGTATTGGATTAAAGAAACAACTCATTATAGAAAAAGTATCTCAGCAGACAAACTGCACCCACTACTGGATAAAAAACTGTCTTCCCCACTACTCAATGCCACCGTATTTGAATCCGTATTCAGTAGCGAAGCCTTACCTTTCCTAGAAGATCATCGCATTTTCAAAAAGCAAGTCGTTGCAGGTGCTTCCTATATTGCCATGTTATTAGGTGCCACAGAATTGGCTTTTGAAATGAAAAGCTGTGTGTTAGAAGAAATCATTTTAGCACAAGCCTTAGTTGTTCCGGATGAAGAAGAACGTATTGTCCAATTATTAATTACTCAAGAAGAGGACACGAATACTTCTTTTCAATTGATTAGCCTCACTCCCAATGAAAATCAATCGTGGCAAATCCATGCCAGTGGCAACATTTCTAAAACACCACCTCAGTATGATTATGCGACCAAATTCTCCTTTCAAGACATCTGGCAACGTTGTCAAAATGACGTATCAACCACTGAATTTTATCAAAATACATCACAACGTCAAATAGAGTTCGGTCCCTGTTTTCAATGGCTTGAATCCATTCGAGTGGGTGACAAAGAAGCCGTTGCCCAACTCAAAGTACCAGAAATATTGGTGGGTCATACCGAAGATTATCAACTACATCCAGGCTTAATTGATGCGTGTTTTCAGTTGTTTGGCACTCTGATAAACTTAGAAGAAAACGAAACCATCATCCCTTTTAGTATCAAACAATGCTGTTATTACCAACAACCACATTCCCAACTATGGGCGTATGCCACTCGGACTGAAACCAAAGAACTCAGCGGTGATATTTACTTACTCGACCAAAATGGCCAAATTATAATCACTTTCACCGATTTTACAGTCCAAAAAGTGAATCAAGAAGACTTGATTTCACAAGACTTCAATCATTGGTTATATGACATCAATTGGTTACCCAAAGAACGTGACTCAAAAGACTCTCCCTGGCAACAACCAGGAAGTTGGCTCATTTTTGTCGATAACAATGAAGTAGGTAATCAGATAGCAAAATTGTTGCAAAAACAGGGAGAACGTTGTGTTTTTGTTTCTACCAGTTCGGATTATAAACAGAAAGATAGTGACCATTACTCTATCAACCCAGCTAATCCAGATAACTTCCAACGCCTATTCCGAGACAGCTTAGACGATAATAATTCAGCTTATCGAGGAATAATTCATCTGTGGAGCCAATTGAGTGAACTCAACGACTTACAAAACAGTCAACAAATAGTCTGTGGCAGTGTTTTATATTTAGTGCAAGCCCTCATTCAAGCCAGCAAGTCAACACTTCCCCGTTTATGGCTAGTGACACGAGATAGTCAACCCGTTGGCCCCATGCTTCGTCCTCTACAAGTGCAACAAGCCAGCTTATGGGGATTAGGACGTACCATTGCCTTAGAACAACCGGATTTACAATGTGTTCGCATAGATTTAGCCTCTTTAAATGAAACAGATAACATTCAAGCCTTATTTGAAGAACTATGGTCACCAGATAAAGAAGAACAAATCGCTTATCATGAAGGCATACGTTATGTTGCGAGACTCTCACGGCATCATAATCCAATCCCTACGACTCCCTTTCAAGTAAGACTTTCCGATTATGGTGTTTTGGACAATTTGACGTTAAAACCCATTCAACGCCATCAACCCAATCCAACAGAAGTTGAAATACAAGTGCGTGCGTCAGGGCTAAATTTTAGAGATGTGCTTAACGCATTGGGAATGCTCCAAGAAACAATGGAAGCACTGGGTTTTAAAACCGCAGAAGAAGTGCCTTTTGGATTTGAAGGTGCTGGCAAAATTGTGTCAGTAGGCTCTCAAGTTACCGATTTCAAAATAGGTGACGAAGTCGTTGCCGTACTAGTAGTAGGCAGTTTGAGCAGTTTTATTACCATAGAATCTGCTTATGTTGCACACAAACCACACACTATCACCTTTGAAGAAGCTGCAACACTTCCACTCGCCCTCTTAACCGCTGATTATGGCTTAAACAAACTCGCACAGCTAAAACGAGGCGATAAGATATTAATTCATGCCGCAGCAGGTGGTGTTGGGCAAGCAGCCATCCAGTTGGCACAACACGTAGGGGCTGATATTTTCGCAACTGCCAGCGAGAGTAAATGGGATTTTCTCAAAGCCAAAGGCGTGAAACATATTATGAATTCACGTACCTTTGATTTTGCTGAGGAAATCATGAAGCTTACCCAGGGACAAGGTGTTGATGTAGTCCTAAACAGTTTAAATGGGGAGTTTATTCCTAAAAGTTTGGAGGTTTTAGGTCAAAAGGGTCGTTTTGTTGAAATTGGTAAAATTGGAATTTGGGATGAAGATCAAGTACAAGAACAACGACCTGATGTAGCTTACTTTGCCTTTGATTTAGGGGAAGTTGGACGAGCCAATCCTCGCTTAATCACTTCAATGCTTAAGGAATTGATGCAACATATTGAAGAGAAGCATTTATCACCACTGCCTCATCAAATATTCCCCATTTCCAAAGTATCCGAAGCATTTCGCTACATGGCACAAGCCAAACATCAAGGTAAATTGGTTATTTCATTACCGGCAATGTCCGAAGAAGCAATTATACGTGATGACAGCACTTATTTGATTACTGGTGGCTTGGGTGCTTTGGGAATGCAAATGACTCAATGGTTAACCGAACAAGGCGCACAACATTTAGTGTTAACAGGACGTAGTGGCACTTCAGAGACCGCTTCGGAAACACTCCATCAATTGGAACAAATGACGGGAGCCTCAATACAAATAATCAAAGCCGATGTCTCAAAAGCCACTGAAGTTGCTCACCTCCTGGAAACGATAAAAAGTGCTATGCCACCGCTACGAGGTATATTCCATACTGCGGGCGTTTTAGATGACGGTGTGCTGCTCAAGCAAGAATGGTCACGTTTTTCTCGGGTAATGGCTCCCAAAATAGAAGGTGCTTGGAATCTTCATACGTTGACTCAAAATTTACCGTTGGACTTTTTGGTTTATTTTTCATCCACTGCCTCATTATTAGGACAATTTGGCCAAGGAAATTATGCCGCTGCTAATGCGTTTATGGATGCATTGGCACATCACCGCCGTGTAAGAGGATTGCCATGTTTAAGCATTAATTGGGGGCCTTGGGCAGTAACCGGTATGGCTGCAACCTTGGCGGCTCAAGACAAACAGCGCATTGCTTCAATGGGTGTAACTCCCATCCCACAAGAAGCTGGATTACAAATATTGGGTGATTTGCTTAAAACGAGAGAAACTGCCCAAATTGGCGTATTACCAATGAATTGGGCAAAATTACCTCAAGAATTAATCACGCCATTTCTGGATAATTTTGCACAAACCGAAGTGTTGAGTACGAAGTCAAAACAATCCATATTTCTGCAACAACTGCTTGAAGCACCGAGCGATGAACGTCGAAAGTTGCTGGTTGGACATATCCGTGAACAATTAGCACGTGTGTTAGGTATCAGTGCCAGTGAATCAATTGGATTACGTGATCGCTTATTTGATTTGGGCATAGATTCGTTGATGGCAGTGGAATTAAGAAATCGCCTCAAAACCAGTTTGGGACAAGCCTTACCAGCAACAATTATCTTTGATTATCCAACGATTGAAGCATTAGTGGATTATTTAAGTCAAGATATTCTCAGCGAAATATTTGCAGAGACAAAGCAAGAGGATGCAACAGACTCTCCCCATACTCGGCAACCAAGAAACGAAAAGTCTTCCCAAACAGAACCGATTGCGATTATTGGCATGGCTTGTCGATTTCCTGGCTTGGCAGATAGTCCAGACGCATTTTGGCAACTATTGCATGAAGGAAAAGATGCTATTACTGAAGTCCCTAAAAAACGATGGAATGTTGATGATTATTATGATTTAGACCCTGAAATGCCAGGAAAAATGTATACTCGTTATGGTGGTTTTTTACGAGAATCTATAGAAACCTTCGATCCACAATTTTTTGGTATTTCACCACGGGAAGCCGCAAATATTGACCCGCAACAACGTTTATTGCTGGAAGTGACATGGGAAGCATTGGAACACGCTCATATCGTACCAAAACAAATATATGGTAGTTCGACGGGCGTATTCGTGGGTATTTCAAGTTTTGAACATGGCATTTTGTCGAGTTCAGCCAATTTGGATCACGTTAATGCTTATTCTGGGACTGGTTCTTCGTTGGGAGTGGCAGCTGGGCGATTATCTTATGTTTTAGGGTTAACCGGTCCTAGTTTGATTGTGGATACTGCTTGTTCTTCTTCTTTGGTAGCGATTCACTTAGCCTGTCAAAGTTTGCGTCTTGGTGAATGTGATATGGCGATTGTTGGCGGAGTCAATTTGATTTTAAGTCCCTTATCTCATCTGATTTTTTCTAAAGCACAAATGTTATCACCGGATGGACATTGTAAAACCTTTGATGCGGCTGCTGATGGCTATGGACGTGGCGAAGGTTGTGGAGTCATCGTGCTTAAGCGTCTTTCAGAAGCGCAAGATTCAGATAATAATATCTATGCTCAAATTCGTGGTTCTGCTGTTAATCAGGATGGCCCAAGTGGTGGGTTTACGGTACCAAATGGCCCCTCCCAAGAAAAAGTGATTCGTCAAGCTTTAAAAAGTGGTGATATAAAACCAGAACAAGTCAGTTATATAGAAGCACATGGCACTGGCACAGAGTTAGGCGATCCGATAGAAATGAGTGTCCTTAGTAACATTTTTAGCCAAAACCATTCTGTAGATAAACCACTGATTGTAGGTTCAGTGAAAAGCAATATCGGTCATCTTGAGGCAGCTGCGGGTATTGCGGGCTTAATTAAAGTTGTGTTATCCATGCAACATCAGGAAATTCCACCTCATCTCCATTTTACACAACCTAATCCACATATTGATTGGGATAATTTTCCGGTTAAAATACCGAGTTCATTACAGCCTTGGTCAATGGAACAAGCGCAGATTGCGGGAGTAAGTTCCTTTGGTTTTAGTGGCACTAACGCACATGTTATTTTAGAAGCACTAGAAAAACCAACGATTTCAAGCGTTGAGACAAACAAGGAAGCTGCAAGCAAGGAAGTTAAACACCATCAACATTTATTTACTTTGTCAGCCAAAAGTGAACCTGCGTTGCGAGAACTGGCACAACGTTATGAAACTTATATTAAATCTCATTCCGATATTTCTTTAGCAGAACTTTGCTTCACTATTAATACAAAGCGTTCACATTTTGAACATCGCCTTGCTATTGTGACTGATTCAACAGTACAACTCAATGAACAATTGAGTGCTTTTAATAAGGGAGAAGAGGTTGCGTGGCGAATCAGTGATAGCGATTTGGTATCTAGTCAAGAGTCCCCCAAAATAGCTTTTTTATTTACCGGACAAGGTTCACAATATATAGGCATGGGGCGACAACTGTATGAAACACAACCTATTTTCCGCCAAACGCTGGAACGTTGTGATAAACTGCTGCGCCCTTATTTGGAAATCCCTTTGCTTGAAGTGTTGTATCCAGAATCCAAAAACTCAAGTGAATATTCACAATTACTAGATTCTACCGCTTATACCCAACCTGCTTTATTTGCTCTCGAATATGCCTTGGCAAAATTATGGCAATCTTGGGGAATCAAGCCTTCAGTTGTGATGGGACATAGTGTGGGTGAATATGTTGCCGCTTGTGTTGCGGGTGTTTTCAGCTTGGAAGAGGGTATTAAACTCATTGCTGAAAGAGGGCGTTTAATGCAAACCTTACCCCGTGATGGAATGATGGTGGTTGTTTCAGCGAATAAAGAAAAAGTGGCGACAGTTTTGGAACCCTACTCAAAACAAGTGTCGATAGCAGCCATTAACGGACCACAAAATATCGTTATTTCAGGCCAAAGCGAAGCCATTGAAACGATTATTGCAACTTTAAATGCCCAAGAAATTAAGACAAAAACGTTACAAGTCTCTCATGCCTTCCATTCGCCTTTAATGGAACCGATGATAGAAGACTTTAAAAAAATTGCTACTGAAATCACCTATCATACGCCCAAGATTCCTTTCATTTCCAATCTCACAGGACAACAAGCAACAAATGAAGTAGTTAATTCAGACTATTGGTGTCGTCATATTTTATCACCTGTAAAATTTGCTGAAAGTATGCACACGATACATCAGCAAGGTTATGAACTCTTTGTTGAAATCGGGCCAAAACCAACGCTGTTGGGTATGGGCAATCAATGTTTACCAGAAGAAATCGGCCATTGGTTACCGAGTTTACGAAAAGGACAACCCGACTGGCAGCCATTGCTTCATAGTTTAAGTACATTATATGTACAAGGTGTCTCTATTGATTGGGCAGGTTTTTATCAAAATGCACAACATAATCGTGTCGTTTTGCCAACCTATCCTTTTCAACGGCAACGGTATTGGATTGAATCCGAAAAAACGCTTGATAGTAAACAACAAAAAATTCAAACACCGATTTTAAACTTACTGCACCAAGGCAATAGTGAACAATTAATACGTCAATTAGGTGCTGCAGGTGAATTTTCAGAACAAGAAATAAAATTACTCCCAAAATTAGTTGACTACTTTGCAAAACAACATCAACAACAATTGGCAGTCGCCTCTATTCAAGATTGGTTCTATAAAATACAGTGGCATCCTCAACCTGTAAAATCAATTGCACAAGAGGAAAATGTCTCACAAAAACGATGGCTGATTTTTGCAGATAATCAAGGTGTAGGTCAACAACTGGGAACACGTTTACAGTCTAATGGTGACGATTGTACTCTCGTTTTTCCAGGAAATCAATATGAACAACTCACCAAAAATAAGGTACAAATAGAACCCACTAACCCTGCTCATTTTCACCAATTATTTGAAAGTCTGCAAAATGTCACTTTGGATGGTATAGTACATCTATGGAGCTTAGATAATGCCGACTCTATAACGGAGCTAAACCTAGAAAAAGCATCTCAAATAGGTTGTGGTAGCACATTATCTATCATCCAAGCTGTGGTCAAAGCTGACTTTTCTAAGCCACCTTCCCTATGGTTAGTGACAAAAGGTGCTGTTTCCGTAGAAAAAGCGGCTAACATGTCAGGTTTAGCGCAATCTCCTTTATGGGGCATGGGTAAAGTGATTGCTTTGGAACATCCAGATATTAATTGCGGCTTAATAGATTTAGACACCCAAAACCAAGAAAATGAAATAGAAAAACTATTCGCAGAAATAGGCTCAGAATTTTCAGAAAACCAAATCGTTTACCGTAATAATCTTCGTCTTGTAGCAAGACTCACTCCTTATAAGCCTTTACCAGTTGATAAACCAATTTCCTTCAATCAGGAAAGTACTTACTTAATCACAGGGGGTTTAGGAGAACTAGGATTATTAGTCGCTCGTTGGATGGTAGAAAAAGGCGCGAGTCATTTAGTGCTGATGGGACGGCGTGATGCAACTTTGGAGATTAAAACACAGCTAGAAAAGCTAGAATATACCGGCGTTCAAATAACGATTGCTCAAGGTGATATCTCCCAGGTTGAAAAAATTCGCCCAATACTAAAAAACATAGAATCTACTCTCCCTCCATTACGAGGAATCTTCCATCTCGCTGGTGTGTTGGATGATGGTATTTTACTCCAGCAAAACTGGACACGATTTGAACAGGTTTTAGCCCCTAAAGTAAAGGGAGCTTGGCACTTACACACGTTAACCCAACATTTATCCTTAGATTTTTTTGTACTGTTTTCATCAATTGCTTCCTTATTAGGTTCAGTGGGTCAAGCAAATTATGCCGCTGCTAATACGTTCTTAGATGCCTTAGCTGCATACCGTCAAACACAAGGATTATCAGGATTAAGCATTAACTGGGGGCCTTGGTCAGAAGGAATGGCTATCCAACATCAAGTGCATGAACATGCCAAACAACAAGGCATAGATTCTATTTCTCCAACACAGGGATTACAAGCTTTAGAACAATTATTATTAAATCAATCTCAACTGAAAGATTCAATAACCCAAGTAGGTGTAGTTCCTATTCATTGGCCAACCTTGAGCTCAAAATTACCGACAGTGCCTCCTTTGTTATCTGATCTGCTACACAAAGAAAACGCCGAATCGGATAATAAAAACCAACGACAACAAGCACAGAAAGCACAGATAAGAAAACTGAAAGAACAGCTACAACAAGTTAGCTCTTTAGAAGAACGCCGCACTGTGTTGATAGATTACTTGCAACCACAAATTGCTAACGCTTTAGGCCTGTCAACTCTCAATGTCCAAGAATCCTTAAATTATTTGGGATTGGATTCGATGGTGGCACTTGAGATAAGAAATCATGTCCGAAAAATTTTAGGGATAGAATTGATGGTAGGAACACTGCTCACTGGCGCAAATGTTTTTGATGTTGCAACACAAATTGCAACACAACTCTCTCAAAATCAAATAGAACCAAAAGAAGAAATAGAATTAGAAGAAGGTGAACTATGAATTTAACGACATTTTTGGAAGAACTTTCAGCACAAAATATTGAATTATTCATCGAAAATAATCAGTTGCGCTACCGTGCGCCTAAAGGTACTTTAACACCTGAGTTTCGTTCCAAAATAGCACAGTACAAATCGGAAATTGTAACTTTACTGAAAGCACCCAAGGCTTACCCGCTCTCGGCTGGACAACGTGCGCTATGGTTTTTATACCAGTTAGCCCCAAAGAGTCCTGCCTACAATATCATGCAGACGATACGTTTTCAATCAGAGATAGATATTCAACTATTGCAACAAGCGTTTGAAACTTTGATTCAGCGTCATTCTATTCTTAGAACAACGTATATAATGCAAGAAGATGAGCCGATTCAACAAGTTCATCATCAATCAGAAATTCATTTTAAAGTGATTGATGCAAACAACTGGTGTCAAGAAGATTTAAATAAATGGATTGCAAGGGAGGCAGACCGTCCGTTTAATTTGGAGCAAGGACCTGTTATACGATTAGAACTGTTAACCCACTTTTCCGGCACAGCTTCCCCGATTATGTTACTGACAGTACACCATATTGCTGTCGACCATAAATCCTTTGAGATACTGACTCAAGAACTCAATATTCTCTACCAAGCATCAGGTAAACCCAATCCTTTACCCCCTTTAAAATGGCAATATCAAGACTATGTGCGTTGGGAGACTTCAATGCTGTCTGGGCCAACTGGCGAAAAGCTTTGGAATTATTGGCAAGAAAAACTCAGTGGTGAATTGCCTTTATTGAACTTACCCACAGATTACCCAAGGCCGCATAAGCAAAGTTATCAGGGAGATATTTATGAGTGTGAGTTTGAAGAAGCACTGACTTTGCAGATAAGGCAACTGTGTGAAAAAACAGGGAGTACCACTTATATGCTGCTTCTTGCGGTATTCCAAATACTTTTATATCGCTATACCAGACAAGATGAAATGCTCATCGGTTCACCCATGTTAGGACGCAATCGTTCTGAATTAGAAAACTTAGTGGGTTATTTTGTTAATCCGATTGTTTTGCGAGCGAAACTTGAGGGTAATCTCAGCTTTACAGAATTATTGCATCGTGTTCATTACCAGGTGGCTGAGACCTTGGATTATCAAGAGTATCCTTTTGGACAATTGGTTGAACGTCTGCAAATAAAAAGAGATGCCAGTCGTTCACCGCTATTTCAAGTCGTTTTTGTGTTTGATAAGGATGCTAAAAGTACAACAGATGAACTGCGCTTTGAATTTATCGCATCAGGACAGCGCGGGTCAGCCTTTGATTTAACCTTGACTCTCTTTGATAAGGGACATTCACTACAAAGTCATTGGAATTATAATACCGATATTTTTGATAAAGCCACCATCGCTCGTATGGCAGCCCATTTTAAAATATTGTTAAAAGGTGTTATCGACAATCCCAAGCAACCAGTCTCTCAATTACCGTTATTGACTGAGACCGAGCAACAACAGCTCATCGCGTGGAACAAGACTGAAACCGATTATCCAAGCGATAAAACAATTGTTGATTTATTTGAGGCACGTGTTTTAGAGCATCCTGAAAGTGTTGCGGTTGTTTTTGAGGAACAACAGTTGACTTATCGTGAGTTGAATGGTCAAGCAAATCAACTGGCGCATTATTTGATAAACTTGGGGATTGCAGCAGAAACACTAGTGGGCATTTGCGTGGCACGTTCTGTGGAGATGGTGATTGGTTTACTGAGCATTCTAAAAGCGGGCGGGGCTTATGTACCACTTGACCCAAATTATCCTATTGCACGTTTACAATTTATGTTGGAAGATACGCAAGTGCCAGTGTTGTTGACTCAAAGCGATTTGCTTGAACAGTTGCCGGTTCTTGATGCGAAAGTAGTTTGTGTTGACAATCAATGGGAGCAGATTGCTGCTTATTCTGATGAAAATCCAATGAAACAAAATGGGCCTGAAAATTTGGCCTACGTCATTTATACATCAGGTTCAACGGGGAAACCAAAAGGAACTTTGTTAACTCATAAAGGTTTGAGCAATTACCTTAATTGGGCACTCAAGGAATATCCCTTGAATCAAGGTATTGGTGTGCCTGTTCAATCCTCTTTAGCATTTGATGCCACGATCACGAGCTTATATTTACCCCTTATCAGTGGTAACCAAGTGATTCTTTTGCCAGAAAAACAAGAATTGGAATCCTTAGCCAAAACCTTGCAGCATATTTACCCAATGAGCTTAATTAAAATTACCCCCGCTCATTTAGAGATTTTAAACCAACAACTTGAAACAGCTCAATATGCCCAATCGACTCAGGCTTTAATTATTGGTGGAGAAGCACTCACAACCCATACCATTCGGCCTTGGCTCACTCATTCACCGCAAACTCGCTTAATTAATGAATATGGTCCAACTGAATCTGTTGTTGGGTGCTGTATCTATGATGCCAAAGGACAAAACCAGTTATTAGGTCAAGTACCTATAGGTCGACCAATTGCCAACACCCAAATTTACATTTTAGATGCCTACCACAACTTAACACCGCTAAGCGTTCCCGGCGAACTATGCATTGCGGGTTCTGGATTAGCGAGAGGCTACCTCAACCGTCCAGACTTGACTGCCGAAAAATTCATCGAAGTTGAGTTGTTTGGCAAACGACAACGTCTTTACAAAACCGGTGATTTAGCGCGTTGGCTCCCCGATGGTAACCTTGAATACTTAGGGAGAATCGATCAGCAAGTGAAATTGAGAGGTTTTCGTATTGAACTGGGTGAAATTGAAGCCACATTGGTTCAGCACAAAGCCATTAAAGAAGTCGTGGTTATTCTGTATGATCTAGAAAAAAATCCACGTTTAGCCGCTTATGTCATTTTAAGTGAAAAGTTAAAAGTTAAAAGTGAAAAATCAATAAATATTGAAGAATCTTCACTTTTTACTGAATTGCGTACTTGGTTAAAAAGTCACTTGCCAGACTATATGGTACCTGCTCACTTTACAGTACTTGATAAATTGCCTTTAACGCCTAATGGTAAAGTTGATCGCAAAGCCTTGCCAAAACCAAATTTAAATGCACTTTCAACAAGTTATCAAGCACCCCGCACAGAAACCGAGCAGTGTCTCGTTGAAGTTTGGAGTCAAATCCTCAAACAAACCAAGATTGGTATCTTTGATAACTTTTTTGAACGGGGTGGTGATTCTATCTTAAGTATACAAATGGTAGCTCGTGTCCGTACTCAAGGATTAGAACTCAGTCCGCATGATGTATTCGAGCATCAAACCATTGCTGAATTGGCCCAAGTGGTACGTTTAGGCACTACAACAATAGTTGCTGAACAAGGCTTAATCACCGGTTCGGTATCATTAACCCCCATTCAACATGCGCTTTTTGCGAGACAACTCGCTGAACCTTGGCATTTTAATCAAGCCGTGTTACTTGCTGTACCTAAACACTTAAACCCAGTGGCTTTACAAAAAGCACTCGCGATAATACTTGAACATCATGATGCGCTACGTCTTCGAGTTGTAAAAAATAAAACCGAATGGCAACAATGGCAAGCAACACCAAACGATGAAATACCGTTCCATCAAGAAGATTTAAGTGAAGAATCAGCCCAAACCTTAAAGGAACGTATTAATTTTTGGCAAGCGAGTTTGAATTTAGAAAAAGGGCCATTGGTACGTTTAGTCTTTTTTCAGTTAAAAACAGAAGCGCGTTTGTTTTGGTGTATTCACCATCTGGCAGTCGATGGTGTCTCTTGGCGGATATTACTGGAAGACTTGCAAACAGCTTACTATGATGCTTTATCTAATAAATCCAGTAGTTTACCGAATAAAACCAGTGCTTTTAAAACGTGGGCAGAACACTTAAATCAATGGGCTAAAAGTGATGCATTGTCCGCCCAAGCCAAAAATTGGCATGAACTGCCTAAGGGTAATTCGTTACCAATAGATAACCCTGATGGCAACAATCAGATAGCTGATACCCAACATTACACGATAACGATATCAGCAGAAGTGACCAAACGTTTACTCACCGAAACCCCTGCTGCTTATCATACTCAAATCAATGATATATTGCTCACCGCATTAATGCTAGTATTGCAGACATGGACAGGATATAAAAAAAATCTCATAGATATTGAAAGTCATGGACGCGCCACACTCTTTGATGATATTGACTTATCGCGTACAGTTGGTTGGTTTACCTCGCTTTATACGAAATCACTGGCATTACCCACAGAAACTGAGGAAACTAAGGAAACTGATTTAGGGCTGGCTTTAAAAGCCATAAAAGAACAACTACGACAAATTCCTGATGATGGCATCGGTTATGGTGTGTTGCGCTATCTGTGTCAAGAAGATTTACCGCAAGGACAAATCCTCTTTAACTATCTCGGACAATTTGACCAAAGTATCTCCGAGAGTGAATGGGCACTTGCTCCCGAAGACAGTGGTAGAAGTCATAGTTTACAAAATGAACGCGAATATCTGATTGAAATTAATGGGCAAATCGCTAATGCGTGTTTAAGCTTGACTTGGAGCTATAGTGGTGAACAATATCAAGCGCAAACCATTCAACGATTAGCGGATAACTACCAGCAACAACTTCAGCTTCTCATTGAACATTGTGCGACACATTATGGTTATACCCCTTCAGATTTTCCGTTGGCAAGACTTACCCAAAATCCCCTTGAGCAAATTGTTAATACTTATGGTAATAACTTAGCCAATATTTACCCATTATCTCCAATGCAACAGGGAATGCTCTTTCATACACTGTATGCACCAGACAGTGGGGTTTATTTTGTACAATTTCATTGTGGTTTCACGGGTGATTTGAAAGTAGAAGCTTTCCGTCAAGCTTGGGAACTTATCGTAGAACGCCATTCTCTTTTACGTACTGCTTTTTGGATTGAAGGCGAGAAACCTTTGCAACTGGTTTGTCAACAGGTATCATTGCCTTGGCAATATTTGGATTGGTGTGATTTATCACCTTCACTACATCAACAACAATTAGACACATTACTGACGACTGAACGTCAACAAGGTTTTGAACTGAATCAAGCCCCTTTAATACGTCTTCAATTGATTAGGGAGAATGAAAAACAATACCGTTTTGTTTGCCATTTTCATCATCTGTTGATGGATGGCTGGTGTTTACCGATTCTGTTTACAGAATTATTGGAGATTTACCAAGCCTATCAGCAGGGAGAAAAACCTTCTCTACCACCGGTTCGCCCTTATCAAGCCTATCTCAGTTGGTTAGCTCAACAAGATTTTACCAAGGCGCAATCGTATTGGCAAGAACAATTGAAGGGTTTCTCAGCACCAACGCCTTTACCGATAGGACAATCAAGTATTCAGCCAGCTAATTATCAAAGCGTGAATCTAATACTTGATGCTTCCTTGAATCATCAATTAGAAAGCTTTATCCACCAGCATCATTTGACACTTAACACACTGGTACAAGGGGCAGTGGCTCTTTTATTGGCACGCTACAGCGGTGAAAGTGAAGTCGTTTTTGGAATAACAACATCAGGGCGACAAGTACCCGTTGTGGGCATTGAGCAAATGTTAGGCGTGTTTATTAATACCTTGCCTTTGCGAGTCCAATTAGAGAACAAGACAATTCTCAACGTGCTGCAAACGATTTTACAGCAACAACAAAAAGATAACCAATATGCTTATTCTTCTTTAGCCGATATTCAAAGTTGGAGCGAAGTCCCTAATGGAGTCGCCTTGTTTGAGACATTGGTGGTTTTTGAAAATTATCCGGTAGATGAAAAACTGAAAAAAGATAATTTGCCAGCAGATTCATTACAATTGACTGAGGTTAAAGGGATTGAATATACCAATTATCCGCTCACTTTGACAGTGGTTCCCGTCGATACCTTACATTTTCAACTAACGTATGATAGCAATCGTTTTAGCTTGGTGAATATGGAACGTTTGTTAACGCATTTGAGTCTCTTATTAGAGGGTTTGGTCACCAATCCCACCCACGTTTGGCATCAATTACCACTACTCACTAAAGAAGAACAACAACAGTTCATCACCTGGAATCAAACAGCAATAAATTATCCAAGTGATCAGACGATGGTGGATTTATTCCAAGCACAGGTTGAGAAAACGCCTGATAATATTGCGGTGATTTTTGAAGATCAACAATTGACTTATTTTGAGTTGAATAGTAAAGCCAATCAATTAGCACATTATTTAATGAATTTAGGTATCACTACAGAAACGTTGGTGGGTATTTGTGTTCAACGTTCTTTAGAAATGGTAATGGGTCTCTTGGGTATTCAGAAATCTGGTGGTGCTTATGTGCCGCTTGATCCAGATTATCCCGCCTCCCGTTTACAATTCATATTAGAAGACAGTAAAACTCCTGTGTTGTTGACTCAAAATCACTTACTCGCTCAATTACCCGTTTCTCAAGCGCGTGTGATTTGTATAGATGATGAGTGGGGACAAATTACAATATATCCTAATCAAAATCCAAAAAGACAAAGTAGCCCTAAAAATTTGGCTTATATCATTTACACATCAGGTTCAACGGGAAAGCCAAAAGGAGTGATGATTGAGCATGTTTCATTGTTGAACCACATGCTATGGATGCAAAATACTTTTGCACTGTCTGCTCAAGATAGAGTGCTACAAAAAACCTCTTTTACTTTTGATGCTTCAGTTTGCGAATTTTATGCCCCTTTAATGGTAGGTGGCACATTATTAGTGGCTAAACCTAAAGGGCATCAAGAACCCACTTATTTAGTGAAAACGATCCAAAAATATAATGTAACGGCTTTGTTCATTGTCCCTTCTCTTTTGAAGATGCTATTAAAAGTATCCGATTTTAATAAGAACAATTCTTTGCGTTATTTGATTTGTGGTGCTGAAACTTTAACAAATCAATTGCGAGAAACTTTTTACAATACCAATCTTGACATTCCACTTTATAATCTCTACGGTCCAACAGAAACAACCATTGATAGCACCTATTGGCGTTGTGAAAAGAACCAACCGATTACAATTGGTCGTCCTATAGCTAACACCCAAATCTACATTTTAGATACCTACCATCACTTAACACCGTTAGGGGTTCCAGGCGAATTGTGCATTGCAGGTAGCGGATTAGCGAGAGGTTATCTCAATCGCCCTGAACTCACTTCAGCAAAATTCATTGAAATCGAATTATTAGGCAGACAGCAACGTCTTTACAAAACGGGGGATTTAGCACGTTGGCTTCCTGATGGTCATTTGGAATATTTAGGCCGTTTGGATCATCAGGTGAAACTCAGGGGCTTCCGCATTGAACTTGGAGAAATCGAAGCCACTTTGATTCAGCACAAAGCAATTATTGATGCGGTGGTTGTCCTTTATGATCAAAAAAATAATCCACGTTTAGTCGCTTACGTGACATTAAGTGAAAAGTTAAAAGTGAAAAGTGAAAAATTAATGAGTATTGAAGAATCCTCACTTTTTACTGAACTGCGTCAGTGGCTTTATGAAAGTTTGCCTGAGTATATGATACCTGCTCATTTTATGGTGCTTGAAAAATTGCCTTTAATGTCTAATGGCAAGATTGACTACCATGCCTTACCAAAGCCTGAACAAACTCGCTCAGAAGTAGCGAACAGCTATGTTATGCCGCAAACAGAGGCGGAACAAAAAATTGCCCAGGTTTGGCAACAAGTGCTGCAATTAGAAAAAGTCGGTATTTATGATAACTTTTTCGATTTAGGAGGACACTCCTTATTGATAATGCAAGTACATAGCAAATTGCAGATATTATTTAAAAAATCATTATCTATGGTGGATTTGTTTCAATATCCCACGATAGAGGCACTGGCCAAACATTTAACCCAAGTTGAAGATAAGAAGCCTTCTGAGGTTTTAAAAACGACTTCAAAATTATCTGATAACATTGCTATTGTCGGTATGGCTGGGCGTTTTCCAGGTGCTAAAGATATTGAGACTTTTTGGCAAAATCTCTGTGAAGGGGTCGAATCAATTACCTTTTTTTCTGATGAAGAATTGTTGGCTGAAGGCATTGCACCGAGTGTATTGAATAATCCTAATTATGTTAAAGCCAATAGTATTGTAGAAAATATTGAATTATTTGATGCAACATTCTTTGGTTACTCCCCCAAAGAAGCCGAAATAATGGATCCACAACAACGTCTATTTTTAGAATGTGCTTGGGAAGCTATTGAGAATGCGGGTTATGATATGGATCGCTTCAAAGGGCGTATTGGTGTTTATGCGGGTAATGGTATCAGTAGCTACTTATTGAACAATATTTTTCCTCATACAACACTCAGAGAAACGGTTGATAATTACCAACTGATGATAGCGAATGGTCAGGAGCATCTTGCCACTCGCACTTCTTACAAGCTTAATTTAAAAGGGCCTGCGGTGAGTGTGCAAACAGCCTGTTCCACATCATTAGTTGCGGTTCATCTAGCTTGTCAAAGTTTACTCAGTGGTGAATGTGACATGGCATTAGCGGGCGGTGTTACCATTGTTATTCCTCAAAAAGTAGGTTATCTCTATCAGCCCGAAATGATTATATCGCCGGATGGTCATTGTCGCGCCTTTGATGCAAAAGCACAAGGCACTGTCGGGGGTAGTGGTGTTGGTATTGTTGCGCTAAAAAGGTTAGAACAAGCCATCGCGGATGGTGATAATATTTATGCCGTGATTAAAAACTCCGCAATCAATAATGATGGTGCTGATAAGGTAGGTTACACAGCGCCCAGTGTGAATGGACAAGCCGCCGTTATTACCGAGGCTATGGCTGATATTGATTATGAATCAATCAGTTATATAGAAACGCATGGTACGGGAACCACTTTAGGTGATCCCATTGAAATGGCCGCACTGATTCAAGCTTATTTAGCGCATACTCAGAAAACAGAATTTTGTGCCATTGCTTCAGTTAAAACCAACGTGGGTCATTTAGACACTGCCGCAGGTGTAACCGGTTTGATTAAAGCCGCGTTAGCATTAAAACATAAGAAATTGCCTCCAAGTTTACATTTTGAACAACCGAATCCTAAAATTGATTTTGCGAATAGTCCATTTTTTGTAAATACCCAATTATCTGAATGGCAATCCAACGACAATACGCCTCTTCGTGCCGGTGTCAGTTCTTTTGGAATTGGAGGCACTAATGCTCATGTCGTTTTAGAAGAAGCTCCAGTTATCAATGAACCATCATCAGTGAGCAATGATCAGTTATCCAATCATTTACAAAATGATAAGTCATGGCAATTATTGGTATTATCAGCAAAAACACCATCCGCATTAGAAAAAGCAGCCACTCATTTGGCAGACTATTTGAAACAACATCCAGAGCGTAATCTCGCGGATGTGGCTTATACACTCAGTCTAGGTCGTAAAGTCTTTGAACATCGTAGCTTATTGGTTTGCCAAACAGTGGAAGATGCGATAGATGTACTCAGTACTCATGAATGTCTTTTGACTCAAAAGCAACAACATCACAAACAACCTGTTGTCTTTCTGTTTTCTGGACAAGGATCACAATATCTCAATATGGCCTTGGCACTTTACCAAGATGAAACGATATTTCGTGAACAAGTGGATAAATGTGCCGACATTTTGAAACCACATCTCAAACTCGATCTCCGTGAGATACTTTATCCGAGTACTGAGCAAATCTCTGATGCGGCTCAACAACTGGAACAAACCGCCCTCACTCAACCCGCTCTTTTTGTCATAGAATACGCACTGGCTCAATTATGGATGGCCTGGGGAATACACCCCGTCGCCATGATAGGTCATAGTATTGGTGAATATGTCGCTGCTTGTTTGGCCGGTGTCTTTTCCTTAGAAGAAGCCTTGACTTTAGTCGCCGTGCGTGCTCAACTGATGCAATCCTTACCAAAAGGGGCCATGCTCAGCGTCTCCTTACCAGAAAACTCGATTAGAGAATTGTTAACTCAAGAATTATCATTAGCCGCACACAATGGGCCTTCGCAATGTGTCATTTCAGGCACGATAGACGCTATCACCACCTTAGAAAATCAGTTGAAAGCCAAACAGGTTGAATGCATCCGCTTGCACACCTCCCATGCTTTTCATTCAGCGATGATGACACCGATTTTAACGGCTTATGCTAAACAAGTCAGAGAAATCCGCGCCAATCAATCCATACGCGCCCCTCAAATACCTTACTTATCGAATGTCAGCGGCACTTGGATAACGATGGAACAAGTGGCCGATCCGGATTACTGGGTGAAACATCTCTCTCAAACGGTGCGTTTTTCCGAAGGTTTGCAAGCATTATTCACCCAACCAGAATATGTATTGCTAGAAGTAGGGCCGGGGCGTACTTTGACAACGTTAGCACAACATCATCCCAATAAAAAAGCAGAACAAGTCACGCTTTATTCATTACGCCATCCAAAAGATGAACAAGCCGATATGCCTTTTTTGTTGACCACTCTTGGTAAACTTTGGTTAGCCGGCGTTTCTATCAATTGGCAGGATTTCTACGCTAAACAACACCGTCAACGTTTGCCTTTACCCACTTACCCGTTTGAACGTCAGCGTTATTGGGTGGAACCTCAAACCTCAGAAATAGCTATACCCCAAGTCAGCAAACTGAATAAAAAGCCTGATATTGCGGAGTGGTTTTACTTGCCAAGGTGGAAGTCTGCCATACCGCTTACATTGCATAAAGCTTCAAAAGAATGGACTCCCTCATGTTGGTTGGTGTTTATTGATAGCGGTGACTTGGGTATTCAATTGGCTAAGAAGTTAGAACAATTAAACCAAGAAGTTATCAGAGTAAGTGCAGGAGACAAATGGGTTCAACTCAGCGAGAACGAGTATACCTTAAACCCTGAAAACCGCGAAGACTATGAGGTATTATTACAAACCTTGCATACGCTCAATAAAATGCCGCAAACGATTGTCCATTTATGGACAATCACCGCAGACAATGATAAGGCACTCAATACTGAAGCACTTAAAAGAGTCCAAGCGTTAGGGTTTTACAGTGTACTGTTTTTGGCGCAAGCACTGGTTACGGTTTCTGATGAATATCAATTGATGGTTGTCTCTAACAATTTACAAACGGTAACGGGTGAAGAGAGATTACAGCCAGGAAAATCAACCCTATTGGGGCCAATTAAGGTGATTGGGCAAGAGTATCCCAATATTAATTGCCGTAGTATTGATATCGTTATGCCACCTGCATCAACAGATATTGAACAAAAACTCATTGCGCCTTTGCTGGTTGAATTGACGACTTCATCGACTGAACAAATAGTTGCCTATCGTGGTCAACATCGTTGGATACCTACTTTTGAGGCGGTAAAATTAGAAAAACCGGTTAATCAAGAAACGCCACTACAATTAAGAGAAGGTGGCATTTATTTGATAACCGGTGGTTTAGGAAAGATAGGATTGGTGTTAGCTTCGGCTTTGGCAAAAACTGTACAAGCCAAATTGATTTTAATGGGACGTTCTCCCTTTCCTAGTCATAATGAATGGGAGGAATGGCTTGCAACTCATGAACCCTCCGATGCTATCAGCCATAAAATTAAACAATTACAAGCACTCGAAACACAAGGTGCTGAAGTTTTGGTACTGAGTGCCGATGTTGCCAATTTACAACAAATGCAGTCTGTGATAGTACAAATCGAAAAACGGTTTGGTCAACTCAATGGCGTTATTCATGCAGCGGGTATTACGGGAGAAACGACCTTTTGTGCGCTTGAAAATGTTAATAAAGCATACTGTGAACAGCAATTTCAACCCAAAATATATGGCACTTTAGTCTTAGAAGAAATTTTACAAAACAAGGATTTGGATTTTTGTTTATTAATGTCTTCCTTATCCTCTGTTTTAGGGGGATTAGGATTTACCGCTTATTCAGCGGCGAATGCATTCATGGATGCTTTTACAAATGGGCATTACCTTAAAAATACCGTACCCTGGTTCAGTGTCAATTGGGACGGTTGGCTATTTGAAAGCGATGCAACACTCAATACGCAAGTGGGACAAAATATCACTGAATTAGCCATCAATGCAACAGAAGGGGTTGAGGCGATTGAGCGTATTTTATCTTGTCATCCCATGAGTCAATTGGTGGTTTCTACTGGCAATCTCCAAATGAGAATTGAACAATGGATAGCATCAGTATCAAAACTCCAAATCGATCCAACAAAAGATTCCTCCCAACGTCATTCAAGGCCAAATTTGTCAACGCCTTATGTAAAACCCCACAGTCAACTAGAACAAACGCTGGTTGATATCTGGCAAGAACTCTTGGGTATTCAACCCATCGGCATCCATGACGACTTTTTTAAGTTGGGTGGAGATTCTTTGATAGGGACGCGGGTTATTTCTCAGGTGCATAAAATATGTCAAGTAAGCTTGCCTATGCACGTATTCTTTGAACAACCAACGGTTGCAGGTATTGCCAGTTATCTTGAACAAACACGTTTAACGGATCAAGATTTAGCAACGCAACCTCATGAAACAACGAGTAAATTCGTAGAAGGTGAATTATGACAACCATTAAGGATTTTTTAGTTTATCTCAGCAGTTTAGGTATTAAGTTATGGCTTGAGGGTGAAGCAGTACGCTATAAAGCACCTGAAAGTGTGATGACAGCTGAGTTATTGGCCCAGTTACGTGAACATAAATTACAAATTTTAGCGTTTCTTAAAGAGAATCCGTTATGGACCACAACGAATACTTTTGAACCTATACCCGTATTGCCCCGTGAGGGTAATGTTTTCCCATTGTCTTTTGCACAACAACGGTTGTGGATTTTAGATCAATTAGAGGGAAAAAGTGCGACTTATAATTTGCCATCGGTTTTGTGTTTAGAGGGTGAACTGAATGATATTGCGCTTGAGCGTGCTATTTTAACTTTGGTTGAACGTCACGAAAGTTTGCGTATGTGTTTCCCTACAGTTGAGGGGCAAGCCACTATGCAATTGTTACCAAATTATAATCCCCTACTCATAACAGATTTAACGGCATTACCTGAAGCTGATAAAATCAATCAAGTTGACAAACTTATCGAAACACACAAGTTAATACGCTTTGATTTAACAACTGGGCATTTGTTGCATATACAACTCCTTAAATTAAGTGCTAAAAAACATTTTTTATTAGTCAATATACATCATATCATCAGTGACGGCTGGTCAGTCAGTATTTTAGTGCGAGAATGGCATCAGTTATACGCCGCTTATAGCCAGAATCATAAGCCGGAATTACCGGTACAAAGTATTCAATATACAGATTATGTGGTTTGGCAAAGAAATTGGTTAAAGGATAATGTGTTAGAACGCCAATTGACTTATTGGAAAGAAAAACTGGCCGGGTATCCTGAGTTGTTAGAATTACCGACTGATTATCCACGTCCAAAAGTCATGCGCTATCAGGGAGCGAAGCTACAAACAACATTGCCCGTTCAATTGACACAACAATTAAAACAATACTGTCAACATCAAGGTGTCACGTTATATATGATGTTGTTGAGTGCTTTTAATATATTACTGTATCGTTACAGTGGGCAAGAGGATATTTTGGTAGGTACTGCCAATGCGAATAGGAACCACTACCAAACCGAAGATTTAATGGGATTTTTTGTGAACACACAGGTGTTACGTGTCCATATTCAAGGACAGCAAACTTGGCTTCAGTTACTTGAACAAGTCAAACAAACGGCTTTGGAAGCGTATGCTCATCAAGATATTCCGTTTGAATATTTGGTTGAACAACTCAATCCTACTCGTAGTTTGAGCCATTCTCCCTTGTTTCAGGTGATGTTTGTGTTACAAAATACGCCCATGGCAGACTTTGAGCAGAT
This sequence comes from Candidatus Parabeggiatoa sp. HSG14, assembly GCA_030378085.1. GTDB lineage: Bacteria > Pseudomonadota > Gammaproteobacteria > Beggiatoales > Beggiatoaceae > Parabeggiatoa. Next base: position 32,458 of record JAUCGK010000001.1, on the reverse strand, counting down.
AACAGAGTTAAACGTTTCTTTGGTAAAATCAGAGGATACGGTTGCTAAGTTTGATTTAACCCTGAGTATGACCGAAGACCATCATATTTTAGTGTGCGATTGGGAGTATAGTACCGATTTATTTCGTCAAGAGACTATAGAACGTTTATCCGAACATTTACAAATTTTGTTAGAAGCGATTGTCAACGACTCATCGAAGACATCAATAGCACAGTTACCCCTTTTAACCGAAGCAGAGCAACAACAGTTAATTAGCTGGAATCAGACGACTAAAACGGATTATCCAAGCAATCAAACAATAGTGGATGTATTCCAGGCACAAGTTGATAAAACGCCTGATAATGTTGCTGTGATTTTTGAAAACCAACAATTGACTTATTTTGAATTGAATGCCAAAGCCAATCAATTGGCGCATTATTTAATGAGTTTGGGAGTGAGAGCAGAAACCTTAGTGGGTATTTGTGTTGAGCGTTCTTTAGAAATGGTCATTGGTTTATTGGGTATTCTGAAAGCGGGTGGTGCTTATGTGCCGCTTGCTCCAGATTACCCAGCCTCCCGTTTGCAATTTATGTTGGAAGATAGTCAAGTATCAGTGCTGTTGACTCAAAGCTATTTGGTTGAGCAATTGCCGGTTTTTGATGCAAGCGTTGTTTGTGTGGATGGCGAGTGGGAAAAGATTGCTTTATATTCTAAAGAAAATCCAAAAAGAAAAAGTGGGTCTGAAAATTTGGCTTATATTATTTATACATCGGGTTCAACAGGAAAACCCAAGGGAGTGATGATTGAACATCTCTCACTGTTGAACCACATGCTATGGATGCAAAATACTTTTGCATTTTCTGCTCAAGATAGAGTGCTACAAAAAACCTCTTTTACTTTTGATGCTTCTGTTTGTGAATTTTATGCCCCTTTGATGGTAGGTGGCACATTATTGATGGCTAAACCTCAAGGACATCAAGAACCCACTTATTTAGTTAAAACCATTCAAAAATATAATGTGACAGTCTTGTTCGTTGTTCCTTCTTTTTTGAAGATGCTATTAGAAATACCTGAGTTTAATAGTATAATTTCTTTGCGTTATTTGATATGTGGTGCTGAAGCTTTAACAAATCAATTGCGAGAAATTTTCTACAACAGGAATCTAAATATTCCGCTTTATAACCTCTATGGCCCAACAGAAACCACTATTGATAGTACCTATTGGCGTTGTGAAAAGAATCAACCTATTTCAATTGGTCGTCCCATCTCCAATACCCAAATTTACATCTTAGATGCCTACCACAACCTAACACCACCTGGGGTTCCGGGCGAATTATGTATTGCAGGTAAAGGATTATCAAGAGGTTATCTCAATCGCCCTGAACTCACCGCAGAAAAATTCATCGAAGTTGAATTATTTAGCAAAAAACAACGCCTTTACAAAACCGGTGATAAAGCACGTTGGTTTTCCGATGGCAACTTGGAATATTTAGGCCGATTAGATCATCAAGTGAAACTTCGAGGTTTTCGTATTGAACTGGGAGAAATTGAAGCGAGCTTGAGTCAACACGAAGCGGTTAACGAATCTGTGGTTGTGCTTTATGATCTAGAAAAAAACCCGCGTTTAGCTGCTTACGTCATATTAAGTGAAAAGTTAAAAGTGAAAAGTGAAAAATTAATAAGTACTGAAGAGTCTTCACTACTTTTTTCTGAATTGCGTACTTGGCTGTCTAAAAGTTTGCCTGAGTATATGATACCTGCTCATTTTACGGAGCTTGAGAAGTTGCCTTTAATGCCTAATGGTAAAATTGATCGCAGAGCATTGCCATCTCCTGATTTAACCGCACTCTCGAAGGGTTATGAAGCACCTCGCACAGAAACCGAACGATGTCTCGTTGATATTTGGAGTCAAGTACTTAAACAAGACAAGATTGGTATTTTTGATAACTTTTTTGAACGTGGTGGCGATTCTATCTTAAGTATACAAATTGTGGCGCGTATCCGTACTCAAGGGTTGGAACTCAGTGCGCGTGACATATTTGAGCATCAAACTATCGCTGAATTGGCACAGGTAGTACGTACAAGTAGTGTTACGGTAGCTGAACAAGGTTTAATCACTGGTGTGGTAAAGTTGACTCCCATTCAACAGGCTTTTTTTGCCAAACAACCCATTGAACCTTGGTATTTTAATCAAGCGATATTACTTAACGTACCCAAACATTTGGATCAAACTGCCCTTCAAAAAGCACTGGCTGCGATTCTTGTACATCATGATGCGTTACGTCTTCGTTATTATCAAGTAGCAGATGTATGGCAACAAAAGCAAACGACACAAGGGGATGAATTACCATTCCATCAGGAAGACTTGAGCCATTTATCAAGAGAAGCGCAAACCCAAACCTTGAAGGAACGGATTGACTTTTGGCAAGCGAGTTTGAATTTGGAAACAGGGCCATTGGTACGTTTAGTCTTTTTTCAATTGAGTACAGAAGCTCGTTTACTGTGGTGTATTCATCATCTGGCTGTTGATGGCGTGTCTTGGCGTATTTTATTGGAAGATTTGGAAACGACTTATCATCAAGCGATTGCTAATAAACCCCTTAACTTGCCAAATAAAACCAGTGCTTTTAAAGCGTGGGCGGAACATTTAAGTCAATATGCTCGCAGCACAGCCTTAACCATCCAAGCCAAGCATTGGCAAGCATTGCCAACGGGTAATCCGTTACCCATAGACAACCCGACAGGTAGTAATCAAATCGTTGACACCCGACATTATACGATATCAATGTCAAAAGAAACGACTCAACGTTTACTCACTGAAACGCCAGCGGCTTATCACACTCAAATCAATGATATATTGCTGACTGCATTAATGCTCTCATTGTGGACTTGGACTGGGGATAAAAAAAATCTCATAGACCTTGAAAGTCATGGACGGGCTGAGTTATTCAACGAACTTGACTTATCACGCACTGTCGGTTGGTTTACGTCACTATATACTTGGTCATTGACATTGCCAACGGAAACCACCGATTTAGGTGCTTGCTTAAAAGCCATTAAAGAACAATTGCGGCAAGTGCCAGATGACGGTGTGGGTTATGGCGTATTGCGTTATCTGTGTCAAGAAAATTTACCACAAGGACAAATCCTATTCAATTATCTTGGACAATTTGACCAAATTGTCTCACAAAGTGATTGGACACTTGCACCAGAAGAGGCTGGTAGAAGTCAAAGTTTACAAGGTAAACGAGAATACTTGATTGAAATTAATGGGCAAACAGTCAATGGCTGTTTAAGTTTAACTTGGAGCTATAGTGGGGAGCAATATCAAGCACAAACCATTGAAAAGTTGGCAAATGATTATCAGCAACAACTTCAACTTTTGATTGAACATTGTACCACCCATTATGGTTATACCCCTTCAGATTTCCCATTGACAGTACTTTCCCAAAGTCAGCTTGATCCACTTGCTAACACTTACGGTAAAAATATAGCGGATATTTATCCGTTGTCTCCCATGCAACAAGGAATGCTCTTTCATACCTTATATGCACCGGAAAGCGGGATTTATTTTGAACAATTTCATTGTGGTTTTACGGGTGATTTAAATGAGGAGGCTTTTCGTCAAGCTTGGGAGTTTCTTGTAGAACGTCATACGATTTTACGCACCGCTTTTTGGATTGAGGGCGAGAAACCATTGCAACTGGTTTGTCGACAAACATCATTGCCTTGGCAATCTTTGGATTGGAGTGATTTATCCACTGAACAACGTCAATTGCAATTAGAGACTTTATTACGAGAGGAACGTCAACAAGGTTTTGAACTGAATCAAGCCCCTTTAATGCACCTTCAATTGATTCGGGAAGCTGAGAAACAATACCGTTTTGTGTGGAATCATCATCATTTGCTGATGGATGGTTGGTGTTTGCCGATTCTATTTACGGAATTATTGGAGATTTATCAAGCCTATCAACAGGGACAACTCCCTCATTTACCGCCTGTTAGTTCTTATCGAAGTTATATCAATTGGTTAGTCCAACAGGATTTTGCCAAAGCACAATCGTATTGGCAAGAACAATTGAAAGGTTTCTCAACACCCACGCCATTGCCCATAGGACAATCCAGTGTTCAGCCAGCAAGTTATCAAATTGTAGACTTAACATTGGACGCATCTTTAAGTCACTCATTAGAAACGTTTAGTCAGCAACACCACTTAACATTGAATACCTTAATACAAGGTGCTTGGGCAATTTTATTAGGGCGTTATAGTGGTGAAAGCGACATCATTTTTGGGGTAACGACTTCCGGGCGACAAGTGCCAGTTGCGGGTATTGAGCAAATGGTGGGATTGTTTATAAATACATTACCGTTACGAGTGAATCTTTCGGGAGAGACACTTGTTGCCGTATTACAAACAATTTTGCAGCAACAACAGCAAAATGACCAATATGCTTACTCTTCTTTAGTTGATATTCAAAATTGGAGTGAAGTCCCGAATGGAGTAAGTTTGTTTGACTCTCTGATGGTATTTGAAAATTATCCGGTGGATGAAAAACTCAAATCGGATAATTGGACTGAAGCGGCTTCATTGTCTTTGACTGATGTACAAGGAATTGAATATACCAATTATCCAATCACTTTGGCGGTAATCCCCAAAGAGGCACTACATTTCAAACTGACTTATGACAGTAATCGTTTTAGTCAGGTGAGTATGGAACAAATGTTGCTCCATTTGAGCCAGTTACTAGAAGGTATAATCGCAGAATCCACTTGTGCGTGGTATCAATTGCCATTACTCACTAAAAAAGAACAACAACAATTAATCGCGTGGAATCAGACTGAAACGGATTATCCAAGCAATCAAACGATAGTGGATTTGTTCCAAACACAAGTTGAGAAAATGCCTGATAATATTGCGGTGGTTTTTGAAAACCAGCAATTGACTTATTTTGAGTTGAATGCTAAAGCCAATCAATTAGCGCATTACTTAATGAGTTTGGGAGTGAGAGCAGAAACCTTAGTGGGTATTTGTGTTGAGCGTTCTTTAGAAATGGCGATTGGTTTATTGGGTATTTTAAAAGCGGGAGGAGCTTATGTGCCGCTTGATCCTGATTATCCGGCTTCACGTTTACAATTTATGTTGAAAGATAGTCAAGTGCCAGTGCTGTTAACTCAAAGCAATTTGCTTGAGCAATTAGCAGTTATTGACGCAAGCGTTATTTATGTGGATAGCGAGTGGGAAAAGATTTCGGCGTATTCTAAAGAAAATCCAAAAAGACAAAGTGTACCTGAAAATTTGGCTTATATCATTTACACATCGGGTTCAACAGGAAAACCAAAAGGGTGTCAAGTCACTCACTATAATGTCACCCGTTTATTTGCGGCGACAGAAGCATGGTATCATTTTAATCACCAAGATGTTTGGACACTGTTTCATTCTTATGCCTTTGATTTTTCGGTTTGGGAATTATGGGGTGCGTTACTTTATGGGGCTAAACTCATTATTGTGCCGTATTTGACCAGTCGTACTCCCGAAGAATTTTATCAATTACTTATAAAACAAGGGGTAACGGTACTTAATCAAACACCTTCTGCTTTTAAACAATTAATAAATGTTGATAATCAACCTGATGAACTTTCTTTACGGTTAGTCATCTTTGGTGGTGAAGCCCTGGATTTTGCAACTTTACAACCCTGGTTTAGCCGCCATGATGATAAGCAGCCACAATTAGTCAACATGTATGGTATTACTGAAACAACGGTACATGTCACTTACTATCCCTTAACAAGCAAACTCATCCATAATTCAAGTTTTATTGGTTGTCCGATTCCAGATTTACAAGTTTGGGTGCTTGATAGTCATCAAAAACTCCTACCAATTGGCGTACCAGGTGAGATGCATATTAGCGGTGCGGGTGTTACTCGTGGTTATCTCAATCGTCCTGAACTCACAGCAGAAAAATTCACCGAAGTCGAACTGTTTGGCAAAAAACAACGTTTTTACAAAACCGGAGATTTAGCACGTTGGCTCCCCAATGGACACCTTGAATACTTAGGACGAATTGATGAACAAGTGAAATTGAGAGGTTTTCGCATTGAGTTGGGTGAAATTGAAGCTACCTTGAGTCAACATGAAGCGGTTAAAGAAACTGTTGTCGTACTTTATGATAAAGAAACTAATCCACGTTTAGCCGCTTATGTCACATTAAGTGAAAAGTTAAAAGTGAAAAGTGAAAAATTAAGAAGTACTGAAGAATCCTCACTTTTTTCTGAATTGCGTGCATGGCTGTCTAAAAGTTTGCCTGAATATATGATACCTGCTCATTTTATGGAGCTGGAGAAATTACCTTTAACGACTAATGGCAAGATTGATCGCAAGGCGTTACCTGCTCCCGATTTAACAACACTTTCAAAAGGCTATGTAGCACCACGTACTCCAATCGAACAATGTCTGGTTGAAGTCTGGAGTCATGTTCTCAAACAAACAGACATTGGTGTTTTTGATAACTTTTTTGAACGCGGTGGCGATTCTATCTTAAGTATACAAATCGTAGCGCGTGTTCGTACTCAAGGGTTAGAACTCAGTGTGCGTGATATATTTGAGCATCAAACTGTCGCTGAATTGGCACAAGTAGTACGTACAAGTAGTGTTACGGTAGCTGAACAAGGCTTAATCACAGGTGTTGTACCGTTCACTCCCATTCAACAAGCCTTTTTTGCAAAACAACTCGCCGAACCTTGGTATTTTAATCAAGCGATATTACTTAGCGTACCTACACAGTTGGATCAAGCTGCTCTTAAAAAAGCATTAGCGATAATGCTTGAACATCATGACGCACTCCGTCTCCGTTATTATCAAGTAGCAGATGCTTGGCAACAAAAGCAAGCGGGGCTAGAGGACGATATACCCGTTCATTGGGAAGATTTAAGTAACGAAGATGAAACTGTACAAACCCAAACTTTGAAAGAACGGATTGACTTTTGGCAAGCCAGTTTAAATTTGGAAAAAGGGCCATTGGTACGCTTAGTCTTTTTTCAATTGAGTACAGAAGCTCGTTTACTGTGGTGTATTCATCATTTGGCTGTTGATGGCGTGTCTTGGCGTATTTTATTGGAAGATTTGGAAACGACTTACCACCAAGCGATTGCTAATAAAACCCTTAAGTTACCAAATAAAACCAGTGCTTTTAAAGCGTGGGCAGAACATTTGAGTCAGTGGACAAATAGCATCGCCTTAACCGAACAAGCTAAGCATTGGCAAGCGTTGCCAATAGGTAATCCGTTACCCATAGACAACCCAACAGGTAGTAACCAAATCGTTGACACCCGACATTATACGATATCAATGTCAACCGAAACGACTCAACGTTTACTCACTGAAACGCCAGTCGCTTATCACACTCAAATCAATGATATATTGCTCACCGCCTTAATGCTTACCTTGCGGGCTTGGACTGGGCATAAAACAAATCTCATAGCCCTTGAAAGTCATGGACGGGCTGAGTTATTTCATGAGCTTGATTTATCACGTACTGTCGGTTGGTTTACGTCACTATATACATGGTCATTGACATTGCCAACGGAAACCGATTTAGGTGCTTGCTTAAAAGCGATTAAAGAACAATTGCGGCAAGTACCGGATGACGGTGTGGGTTATGGCGTATTGCGTTACTTATGCCAAGAAAATTTACCACAAGGACAAATTCTCTTCAATTATCTTGGACAATTTGACCAAATTGTCTCACAAAGTGATTGGACACTGGCACCAGAAGAGGCTGGTAAGAGTCAAGGTTTACAGGGTAAACGTGAATATTTGATTGAAATTAATGGGCAAACAGTCAATGGCTGTTTAAGTTTAACTTGGAGCTATAGTGGGGAGCAATATCAAGCACAAACCATTGAAGAGTTGGCGGATAATTATCAGCAACAACTTCAACTTTTGATTGAACATTGTACTACCCATTATGGTTACACTCCTTCAGATTTCCCGTTGACAATACTTTCCCAAAGTCAGCTTGATCCGCTTGCGAACATTTACGGTAAAAACATAGCGGATATTTATCCGTTATCCCCAATGCAACAGGGAATGCTCTTTCATACATTATATGCACCAGAAAGCGGGATTTATTTTGAACAATTTCATTGTGGTTTCACTGGTGATTTAAAAGAAGATGCTTTTCGTCAAGCTTGGGAATTTCTTGTAGAACGTTATACAGTGTTACGCACTGCTTTTTGGATCGATAACGAAAAACCACTGCAATTAGTTTGTCAACAAGTCTCATTGCCCTGGCAATATTTTGATTGGAGTGATTTATCCACTGAACAACGTCAACTGCAATTAGATACTTTGCTCAAGGAAGAACGTCAACAGGGTTTTGAACTAAACCAAGCCCCTTTAATGCGTTGTCAACTGATTCGAGAAGCTGAGAAACAATATCGTTTTGTGTGGAATCATCATCATTTGCTGATAGATGGTTGGTGTTTGCCGATTCTGTTTACAGAATTATTGGAAGTTTACCAAGCTTATCGGCAAGAACAACTCCCTCATTTACCGCCGGTTCGTTCTTATCGAAATTATATAAATTGGTTAGTCCAACAAGATTTTGCCAAAGCGCAATCGTATTGGCAAGAACAATTGAAAGGTTTCTCAACACCCACGTCATTGCCAATAGGAAAATCCAGTGTTCAGCCAGCGAATTATCAAATTGTAGACTTAACATTGGATGCCTCCTTAAGTCACTCATTAGAAACGTTTAGTCAGCAACACCACTTAACATTGAATACCTTAATACAAGGTGCTTGGGCAATTTTGTTAGGGCGTTATAGTGGTGAAAGTGATGTCGTTTTTGGGGTAACGACTTCCGGGCGACAAGTTCCAGTTGCGGGTATCGAACAAATGGTTGGGTTATTTATCAATACGTTGCCGTTACGAGTGAATCTTTCGGGAGAGACACTTGTTACCGTGTTACAAACGATTTTGCAGCAACAACAGCAAAATGACCAATATGCTTATTCTTCTTTAGCCGATATTCAAAATTGGAGTGAAGTCCCTAATGGAGTGAGTTTATTCGATACATTGGTGGTTTTTGAAAATTATCCAGTGGATGAAAAACTAAAATCAGAGAGTTGGACAGAAGCGACTTCATTGTTTTTGACGGATGTTAAAGGCATTGAATATACCAATTATCCAATCACTTTGGTAATCGTTCCTAAAGAAAAGGCACTACATTTTACCCTCACCTACGATAAAAATCGTTTTAGTCGTATGGAACAAATGTTAGCTCATTTAAGCCATTTACTAGAGGGTATCATCGCAGAACCCGATTTTGCGTGGTATCAATTGCCATTACTTACCAAAGCAGAACAACAACAATTAATCGCGTGGAATCAGACTGAAACGGATTATCCAAGCAATCAAACGATAGTGGATGTATTCCAAACACAAGTTGAGAAAATGCCTGATAATATTGCGGTGGTTTTTGAAAACCAACAATTGACTTATCTTGAATTGAATACCAAAGCGAATCAATTAGCGCATTACTTAATGAGTTTGGGAGTGAGAGCAGAAACCTTAGTGGGTATTTGTGTAGAACGTTCTTTAGAAATGGCGATTGGTTTATTGGGTATTTTAAAAGCGGGAGGAGCTTATGTGCCGCTTGATCCTGATTATCCGGCTTCACGTTTACAATTTATGTTGAAAGATAGTCAAGTGCCAGTGCTGTTAACTCAAAGCAATTTGCTTGAGCAATTAGCAGTTGTTGACGCAAGCGTTGTTTATATGGATAGCGAGTGGGAAAAGATTGCTTTGTATTCTAAAGAAAATCCAAAAAGGCAAAGTAGCCCTGACAACTTGGCTTATATCATTTATACATCAGGTTCAACAGGAAAACCAAAAGGATGTCAAGTCACTCACTATAATGTCACTCGTTTATTTGCGGCGACAGATACATGGTATCATTTTAATCACCAAGATGTTTGGACACTGTTTCATTCTTATGCGTTTGATTTTTCGGTATGGGAATTATGGGGAGCGTTGCTCTATGGGGCTAAACTCATTATTGTGCCGTATTTGACCAGCCGTACTCCCGAAGAATTTTATCAATTACTTATAAAACAAGGTGTAACGGTACTTAATCAAACACCTTCTGCTTTTAAACAATTAATCAATGTTGATAATCAACCTGATGAACTCTCTTTGCGGTTAGTCATCTTTGGTGGTGAAGCTCTGGATTTTGCCACTTTACAACCCTGGTTCAGCCGCCATGATGATAAGCAGCCTCAATTAGTCAACATGTATGGCATTACTGAAACAACAGTACATGTCACTTATTATCCCTTAACAAGCGAACTCATCCATAATTCAAGTATTATTGGTTGTCCGATTCCAGATTTACAAGTTTGGGTATTTGATAGTCATCAAAAACTCCTACCAATTGGCGTACCAGGTGAGATGCATATTGGTGGTGCTGGTGTTACTCGTGGTTACCTCAATCGTCCAGAACTCACAGCAGAAAAATTCACCGAAGTCGAACTGTTTGGCAAAAAACAACGTTTTTATAAAACTGGTGACTTAGCACGTTGGCTCCCCAATGGACACCTTGAATACTTAGGACGAATTGATGAACAAGTGAAATTGAGAGGTTTTCGCATTGAGTTAGGTGAAATTGAAGCCACGTTGGTTCAACACGAAGCGGTTAAAGAATCTATAGTTGTGCTTTATGATCTAGAAAAAAATCCACGTTTAGCTGCTTATATTGTCAGTGAACTGAATAATGCAGTGAGTGAGCCAACTTCACTGATTCCTGAATTGCGTACTTGGCTTTCTGATCGTTTGCCAGATTATATGATACCTGCTCATTTTACGGTGCTTGAGAAATTACCTTTAACGCCTAATGGCAAAATTGATCGTAAGGCGTTACCTGATCCTGAATTTAGGATTGAAGGTAAATCTATCATAGCAGAAACTGAGACAGAACGCCTTCTCTGTTTGTTGTGGTCACAAGTGTTAGATGTTGAAGTGACGAGTCTTAATACGCATTTTTTTGAAGCAGGTGGTCATTCTTTATTAGCTACCCAATTAGCATCTCGTATTCGTGATAGTTTCCAAGTGGACATGCCACTTAAAGTAATTTTTGAACAAGCGACGGTTCAAGAACAAGCGCAATGGCTGGAAAAACAACAACGTCAAACCGAATTGCCAAATATCACTCCCTTAACCAAAGACGAACTGTTGGAATTATCTTTTGCCCAACAACGACTTTGGTTTTTAGCGCAATTGGAAGGCCCCAGTGCAACTTATAATATGCCAGCTGCATTACGTCTTGAAGGAGAATTGAATCTGCTCGCTTTGCAGAGAACGTTTACTTATTTGATTGAACGTCATTTAAATTTACGTCTATGTTTTCCAGAAGTGAAGGGACAAGCAATTGTACAAGTATTACCTGTTTATAATCCAACTGAAATAGTTGATTTAACTGAACTTGACGACATCAAACAACAAAACCAAGTTGAGCATTTGGTCAAAACACATACAATAGCACCATTTGATTTAACAACTGGCCCCTTACTGCGTATCCAATTACTAAAACTTTCTACCAAGACACATTTGTTGTTAGTCAATATGCATCATATCATCAGTGATGGTTGGTCCATTGGCGTTTTGGTGCGTTCATTTTGTACTTTATACGCTGCTTATTGTCAAAATCAGGAAGTCAAATTACCAAAACTCCCCATTCAATATCCGGATTATGCCGCTTGGCAAAGAGATTGGTTAACGGGTGAAGTTTTGGAACATCAACTGGCTTACTGGAAACATAAATTGATGGGTTCTCCAGAGTTATTGGAATTACCTACCGATTATCCCAGACCAAATGCGATGAGCTATCAGGGTAGTCATCTGCAAACAACGTTATCGGCTGATTTGACGCTCAAGTTAAAACAACTGAGTCAACAACAAGAAGTAACATTATATATGATGTTGCTGACTGCTTTTTCTATTCTCTTATCTCGTTACAGTGGACAAGAGGATATTCTGATAGGCAGTCCCATTGCTAACCGAACTCATTATCAAACGGAAGAAATCATTGGCTTTTTCGTCAATACGCTGATATTACGAACGCAAGTTCAGGGTGAACAATCAGTCAATGAATTACTGAAACAAGTGAGAAAAACGGCTTTAGAAGCTTATGCACATCAAGATGTTCCGTTTGAATATTTGGTTGAACAACTGAATCCATCACGCGATTTAAGTTATTCGCCCCTATTTCAAGTGATGTTAGTACTCCAAAATGCACCCACAGAAACACTTGATTTGACTGAATTAAAGCTTTCTTTAGTGGAATCAGAAAGTACAGTCGCCAAATTTGATTTAACGCTGAGTGTTGTTGAGTACGGTGAGATTTTAATTTGTGATTGGGAATATAGTACGGACTTGTTCAGTCAAGACTCCATACAAGGCATGTCTGAACATTTCCAAGTTTTATTAGAGGCTATTGTCAGTGATTCCTCAGAATCCATTGCACAGTTACCTCTATTAACTGAAGCTTCACTTCAACAATTAATTGCTTGGAATCGAACAGAAGCAAATTATCCAGTTGATAAAACGATGGTAGATTTATTCCAAGCACAAGTTGATAAAACACCTGATAATATTGCGGTGGTTTTTGAAGAACAACAACTGAGCTATCTTGAATTAAATGCCAAAGCGAATCAGTTAGCGCATTATTTGATAAGTTTGGGAGTTGGTGCTGAAACCCTAGTGGGTATTTGTGTAGAACGCTCTTTAGAGATGGTGATTGGTTTATTGGGTATTTTAAAAGCAGGAGGAGCTTATGTACCGCTTGATCCTGATTATCCGGCTTCACGTTTACAATTTATGTTGAAAGATAGTCAAGTGCCAGTGCTGTTAACTCAAAGCAATTTGCTTGAGCAATTAGCAGTTGTTGACGCAAGCGTTGTTTATATGGATAGCGAGTGGGAAAAGATTGCTTTGTATTCTAAAGAAAATCCAAAAAGGCAAAGTAGCCCTGACAACTTGGCTTATGTGATTTATACATCGGGTTCAACAGGAAAACCAAAGGGAGTGATGATTGAACATCTCCCACTGTTGAACCACATGTTGTGGATGCAAGATACTTTTGCTTTATCTGCTCAAGATAGAATCTTACAGAAAACCCTTTTTACTTTTGATGCCTCAGTTTGTGAATTTTATGCACCTTTGATGGTAGGTGGCACATTATTAATGGCTAAACCTTCTGGGCATAGAGAACCCACGTATTTAGTCAAAATGATTCGGGAAAATCATGTGACAGTCTTGTTCGTTGTTCCTTCCCTCTTGAAGATGCTATTAGAACTACCTGATTTTAATAACCAAATTTCTTTACGTTATTTGACTTGTGGTGCTGAAGCTTTAACAAACCAATTGCGAGAAACTGTCTACAACAGCAACCTAAATGTAAAGTTTTATAACCTCTATGGTCCGACAGAAACCACTATTGATAGCACCTATTGGCGTTGTGAAAAGAATCAACCTATTACAATTGGTCGTCCCATATCCAACACTCAAATTTATATCTTAGATGCCTACCACAACCTAACACTGCTAGGTGTTCCAGGCGAACTATGCATTGCTGGTACCGGATTAGCAAGAGGTTATCTCAATCGTCCAGACTTGACTGCCGAAAAATTCATCGAAATCGAATTGTTTGGTAACAAACAACGTCTTTATAAAACAGGTGATTTAGCGCGTTGGCTCCCTGACGGTAATCTTGAATATTTAGGCAGAATCGATCATCAAGTGAAATTGAGAGGCTTCCGTATTGAATTGGGTGAGATTGAATCTACGTTGCTTCAGTATGATTCAGTAAAAGAAGCGGTGGTGACTCTTTATGATAAAAAGAAGAACCCTCGGTTAGTGGCATACCTTGTAAGTCATCAGTTATCAGATAATAGTTCGGAAGGAAACGATAAGACAAGTGAGCCAAACTCACTGATTACCGATCTGAAGACTTGGTTGAAAACGCAGCTACCAGATTATATGATACCGACTCATATTACGGTGCTTGAGAAATTGCCTTTAATGCCTAATGGTAAAATTGATCGCAAAGCTTTGCCCGTACCTGATTTGGCAGTTGAAATCGAATCTGTCGCTCCACAAACAGAAACAGAACAGCTTTTGTGTTTACTTTGGTCGCAAGTGTTAGGGATAAAAGTGACCAACCTTCATATCAACTTTTTTGAAGCAGGTGGACATTCTTTATTAGCCACCCAACTGGTGTCTCGCATTCGTGAAAGCTTCCAAATAGAAATGCCGTTAAAAGCGGTTTTTGAACAAGCTACAATTCGAGAACAATCGCAATGGCTCACTCAACAACAATGCCACTCTGAATTACCAAACATCACTCCTTTAAGCAAAGACGAACCATTGGTATTATCTTTTGCCCAACAAAGACTCTGGTTTTTAGCCCAATTGGAAGGCCCCAGTGCAACTTATAATATGCCAGCAGCGTTACGCCTTGAAGGAGAATTAAATATCACCGCTTTGCAACAAGCGTTTATTCATTTAATTGAGCGTCATTTAAATTTACGTCTGAGTTTTCCAGAAGTCGAAGGGCAAGCGGTTGTACAGGTATTACCTGTTTATAATCCAATAGAAATTATTGATTTAACTGAACTTTATGACGCTGAACACCAAGTTGAATGCTTGGTAAAAGCACATACAATAGCCGTATTTGATTTAGCAATTGGCCCTTTATTGCGTGTCCAATTACTAAAACTTTCTACCAAAACGCATTTGTTGTTATTTAATATGCACCATATCATCAGTGATGGTTGGTCAATTGGGGTTCTAATACGTTCATTTCGCACGTTATATATGGCTTATTGTCATAATCAGCAAGCCAAATTGCCGGCTCTACCGATTCAATATACTGATTATGCCGCTTGGCAACAAAACTGGTTAGTGGGTGAAGTTTTAGAACGTCAAATGGTTTATTGGAAAGATAAATTAGCAAATTCTCCAGAATTATTGGAATTGCCTACCGATTATCCCAGACCCAAAGAGATGAGTTATCAAGGTAGCCATCTACAAACAACGTTACCTGCTGATTTAACACTTTCGTTAAAGCAACTCACTCAACAACAAGAAATAACGTTGTATATGATGTTGTTAGGTGCTTTTTCTATCCTCTTATCTCGCTATAGTGGACAAGAAGATATTCTAATAGGTAGTCCCATTGCTAACCGAACTCATTATCAAACGGAAGAAATCATTGGTTTTTTTGTCAATACACTGATCTTACGAACTCAAGTTCAGGGTGAACAATCAGCCAATGAAATATTGAAACAAGTGAGACAAACGGCTTTGGAAGCTTATGCACATCAAGATATTCCGTTTGAATACTTGGTTGAACAACTGAATCCATCGCGCAGTTTAAGCTATTCGCCACTATTCCAAGTGATGCTAGTACTCCAAAATGCACCCACAGAAACGCTTGATCTGACTGAATTAAAGATTTCTTTAGTGGAATCAGAAAGTACAGTTGCTAAATTTGATTTAACGCTAAGTGTTGTTGAACACGATGAGATTTTGATTTGTAATTGGGAATATAGCACGGATTTATTTCGTGAAGATACTATCAAACGTTTGTCCGAACATTTCCAAGTTTTATTAGAAGCAATTGTCAACGACTCATCAAAGTCAATTGCACACTTACCCCTATTAACTGAAACAGAAAAACAACAATTAATTGCTTGGAACCACACTGAAGTGGATTATCCTTTCGACAAAACGATAATGGATTTATTCCAAGCACAAGTTAATAAAACACCTGATAATATTGCTGTGGTTTTTGAAGAGCAAAAATTAAGCTATCTTGAACTGAATGCTAAAGCCAATCAATTAGCACATTACTTAATGAGTTTGGGAGTGACTGCGGAAACACTGGTTGGTATTTGTGTGGAGCGTTCTTTAGAAATGGTGATTGGTTTATTGGGTATTTTGAAGGCGGGTGGTGCTTATGTGCCGCTTGACCCTGATTATCCAGCCTCCCGTTTGCAATTTATGTTAGAAGATAGTCAAGTGTCAGTGTTATTGATTCAAAGCCACCTGATTGAGCAATTACCTGTTTCTCAGGCACAAGTGGTTTGTATGGACGATGAATGGAAACAAATTGCAGCATATTCTGATGAGAATCCAAAAAGACAAAGTGAGCCTGAAAATTTGGCTTATGTGATTTATACATCAGGTTCGACTGGGAAACCAAAGGGAGTGATGATTGAGCATACTGCAATTGCTCAACATATTAATGATTTAATAGTATGTTACCAAATTGAGCCAAATGATAAGGTTTTGCAATTTGCTTCTTTAAACTTTGATGCTTCAGTGGAGCAAATCTTGAGTACTTGGTGTGGTGGTGCCCAGCTAATTTTGCTTAGCACCAACCACTTACACGCTAAAGACCTCCAAACACGCTTGGAAAAAGAACAAATTACCATTGCTAATTTACCCCCCGCTTATTGGCAACAACTGATCAACGAAGGAGTGAATACTCATTTAGGACAACTTAAATTACTTATTTTAGGTGGTGATGTCTTATCTCTACAACTAGCACAGCAAACCCGAGAAGTGTTATCAAACAAGATAACTTTATTGAATGCCTATGGACCCACTGAAGCAACAATAACAGCAACCTTGTTTGAGGTAACGGAACAATTTCAAGAAAGAAGTGATGGAACAACTACATCTATTGGTCGTCCCATATCCAATACCAAAATTTATATTTTAGATGTCTACCACAATCTGACACCGCTGGGTGTTCCAGGCGAACTATACATTGCAGGTGCTGGATTAGCAAGAGGTTATCTCAACCGTCCTGAACTCACTCAAGAAAAATTCATCGAAATCGAATTATTTGGCAAGCGGCAACGTCTTTATAAAACCGGTGATTTAGCGCGTTGGCTTCCAGATGGTAACCTCGAATACTTAGGCAGAATCGATCATCAAGTAAAATTGAGAGGTTTCCGTATTGAACTGGGTGAGATTGAAGCCATGTTGGTTCAGCATGAAGTTATTAAAGAATCTGTGGTTATCTTGTATGATAAGGAGAATAACCCTCGTTTAGCAACTTATATGACAGTGAGCAGTGCTCAAGTGAGTAAGGAGGTAAATGAACAAACTTTACTTTTCACTGAATTGCGTACTTGGCTTTCTAGCCGTTTGCCAGAGTATATGATACCGGCTCACTTTACAGTGCTTGAAAAGTTACCTTTAATGCCTAATGGTAAAATTGATCGCCAAGCACTTTCTCAATTATCTGTTAACAGTCCTCAGTTATCAAGTACCCAGTTTGTCGCCCCTCGAATACCTGAAGAGAAATTGTTAGTTGGGATTTGGGCAAAGGTATTGAGGATCGAACCAAAGCAAATCGGTATCTATGACAATTTTTTTGAGTTGGGAGGCCATTCTCTTTTAGCAACCCAACTTATGTCACAAATACGAAAAACTTTTAAAGTTGAATTGCCAATGCGTGTTCTTTTTGAAATACCGACAATCGCAGAATTGGCGGTATCTATTGAAAAAATGAGAAAAGTGACTCAGGCTGCTGCTCCAGCACTTAATCAGGACTCATCTACTGAGAGAGAAGAAATAGAATTTTGAATAGAAAAGTGACTCAGGCTACTGCCCTACCACTTAGGAATAGTCATGAAATAATTTCCCGATTTCTCATGAGTTGGTTTTAACCCCCGATAGGGGTTAAATGTGGGGTGTTAAATCTGTCATGATTTTGCCAATTATTTTTCTCTCTATTTTTGTTCCGTTCAATTTATTTCAACCCCGAAGGGGTAAAACGTGAATAGCCTTATGTGAAACATAAGGTAAATACGTGTATAAACCGTCAACCCCTTTGGTGTTGAACAAAAATGTAATCGCATGTAATTTGACATTCATATTCAACACCAAAGGGATTGGTATGCTGTTATATTAACCTTATGTTTACACATAAGGCTATTCACATTTTACCCCTTCGGGGTTATAAGGAACAATTTCGTGGTGAAAAAATATTGGCCATTTTATGATAGATTTAACACCACAGGTTAAATGTGAATAGCCAGCAGTGGAACCGGTGGAACAGGAAGTTATTTCGTGAGCATTCCTTAACCATGACTCATCCACTGATAGAATTAGAATTATGAAATATATAGAACACTTTTTTTTTGAATTAAGTCAATTAGACATCAAACTTTGGGTTGAAGGTGAACGATTGCGTTGCAATGCCCCTAAAGGTGTCTTGACTGAAGAGCTACGAACTGAATTGGCCGAACGTAAAGTTGAAATTATCCAGTTTTTGCGGAAAAAGGAGATTTTTGAGCAGCCAATTCCAACCCTTTCTAACGAAAGTGAATTACCCCTTTCTTTTGCCCAACAACGATTGTGGTTTTTAGCCCAATTGGAAGGACCAAATGCTACCTATAATATACCTGTGGCGTTACGTCTCCAAGGAAACTTACATTTTACCGCTTTGCAACACACGTTTATTTATCTGATTAAGCATCATTTAAATTTACGTCTGTGTTTTCCAGAAAAAAATGGACAAGCTTTGGTGCAGGTGTTACCTCTCTATAATCCCATTTCAATCATAGACTTAACTGAATTGTCTGACGCTGAAGATCACATTGAACAGTTGGTCAAAGCAGATGCAGTGTCCTCGTTTGATTTAGCAACTGGACCCTTGCTGCATGCAAAATTACTGAAACTCTCTGCTAAAACACATCTGTTGTTAGTGAATATGCACCATATCATCAGTGATGGTTGGTCAGTTGAAGTTTTGGTGCGAACTTTTGGTACATTATATACTGCTTATTGCCAAAATCAAGAAATCGAATTACCAAAACTCCCCATTCAATACCCTGATTATGCAGCTTGGCAAAAAAACTGGTTAGTCGGTGACATCTTAGAACATCAACTAAATTACTGGAGTAAGCAATTAGCGAATTCTCCAGAATTATTGGCATTGCCTTTTGATTATCCAAGACCTAAAATAATGAGTTATCAGGGAACCCATCTGCAAACACGGTTATCGGCTGATTTAACGTTATCATTAAAACAGCTTTGTCAGCAACAGGAAATGACATTATACATGATGTTATTGACTGTTTTTTCTATTCTTCTATCTCGTTACAGTGGGCAAGAAGATATTCTTGTCGGTACTCCCATTGCTAATCGCACTCATTATCAAACTGAAGAATTAATTGGTTTTTTTATTAATACATTAGTATTACGAACACAGGTTCAGGGTAAACAGACGGTAAATGACTTGCTTAAACAAGTGAAAAAAACCGCTTTGGAGGCTTACGCACATCAAGATATTCCGTTTGAATATTTGGTTGAACAACTAAATCCAGTACGCGATTTAAGTTATTCGCCCCTATTCCAAGTGATGTTTGTACTCCAAAATGCACCCTCTGAAAACCTTGATTTGACTGATTTAACGATTTCTTTGGTGGAATCAGAGAATACCGTTGCCAAATTTGATTTGACGCTGAGTGTTACCGAATACGATGAGATTTTGGTTTGTAATTGGGAATATAGCACGGATTTATTTCATAGCGATTCCATTAAACGTTTGTCGGAACATTTCCAAGTTTTATTAGAAGCGATTGTCAACGATCCCTCAAAGTCAGTTGCACAGTTACCCCTATTAACTGAAGCATCACTCCAACAATTAATGCTTTGGAATCAAACAAAAGCAGATTATCCGGTCGATAAAACTCTGGTAGATTTATTCCAAACACAAGTTGATAAAACCCCAGAGCATATTGCGGTGGTTTTTGAAGAGCAACAATTGAGTTATTGTGAGTTAAATGCTAAAGCCAATCAATTAGCGCATTACTTAATCAGTTTGGGCGTGACTGCGGAAACGTTGGTGGGTATTTGTGTAAAACGCTCTTTAGAAATGGTGATTGGTTTACTGGGTATTCTGAAAGCGGGCGGTGCTTATGTGCCGCTTGATCCTGATTATCCTGACTCCCGTTTGCAATTTATGTTAGAAGATAGTCAAGTGCCTGTATTATTGACTCAAAGTGATTTGGTTGAGCAACTGCCTATTTCTGAGGCAAGTGTTATTTGTATAGACAGTGAATGGGAACACATTGCAGCATATTCTCATGAAAACCCAAAAAGACAAAGTGACCCCAATAATTTAGCTTATATCATTTATACTTCAGGTTCAACGGGGAAACCAAAGGGAGTGATGATTGAGCATATTGCAATTGCTCAACAGGTTAATTGTTCGATAGCACGTTACCCAATTAATTCAAATGATAAGGTTGTGCAATTTGCTTCTTTAAACTTTGATACTTCAGTAGATCAAATATTGAGTACTTTATGTGCAGGTGCTAGGCTGGTTTTACTTAGTACTAACCGTTTACATGTTCAAGATATCAAAAAGCACCTGGAAAAAATTACTATTGCTAACTTCCCCCCCGCTTATTGGCAACAACTAGTGAACGAAGGAGTCAACACTCACTTAGGACAACTTAAATTACTTATTTTAGGTGGTGATGCCTTATCTTTACAACTTGCACAGCAAACCCGACAAGTGTTATCAAGCGAGATAAATTTCTTGAATGCCTACGGACCCACTGAAGCAACAATAACAGCAACCTTGTTTGAGGTAACGGAACAATTTCAAGAGAGAAGTGGTGGAACAAGTACGTCTATTGGTCGTCCCATATCCAATACCAAAATTTATATTTTAGATGTCTACCACAATCTGACACCGCAGGGTGTTCCAGGCGAACTATGCATTGCAGGTGCTGGATTAGCAAGAGGTTATCTCAATCGTCCCGAACTCACTCAAGAAAAATTCATCGACATCGAATTATTTGGCAAGCGGCAACGTCTTTATAAAACAGGTGATTTAGCGCGTTGGCTTCCTGATGGTAACCTCGAATACTTAGGTAGAATCGATCATCAAGTAAAATTGAGAGGTTTCCGTATTGAACTGGGAGAAATTGAAGCGAGCTTGAGTCAACACGAAGCGATTAAAGAAGCTGTAGTTATTCTATATGACAAAGAAAAAAACCCACGTTTAGCCGCTTATGTCATATTAAGTGAAAAGTTAATAAGTATTGATGAATCCTCACTTTTTACTGAACTACGTACTTGGGTTTCAAGTCGCTTGCCAGAATACATGATACCTGTCCACTTTACGGTGCTTGAGAAGTTACCTTTAACACCTAATGGTAAGATTGATCGCAAAGCTTTGCCTGCTCCAGACTTAACCATACTCTCAAAGGGCTACGAAGCACCACGCACAGAAACTGAACAATCTCTCGTTGAAGTCTGGAGTCAAGTACTCAAACAAACTAAGATTGGTATTTTTGATAACTTTTTTGAACGCGGTGGCGATTCTATCTTAAGTATACAAATCGTGGCGCGTGTTCGTACTCAAGGTTTAGAGATTAGTCCGCGTGATATATTCCAACATCAAACCATTGCTGAATTGGCACAAGTAGTACGCACAGGCGCGACTGTGGTTGCTGAACAAGGCTTAGTCACCGGATCAGTACCATTAACGCCCATTCAACATGCCTTCTTTGCAAAACAACCTGCCCAACCTTGGCACTTTAATCAAGCGGTATTACTTGTTGTACCAAAACATTTGGATCAAATAGCCCTTAAAAAAGCATTTGCAACAATGCTTGAACATCATGACGCGCTACGCCTCCGTTATCATCAAGAAAAAGTGGCAAGTGATTGGCAACAGTGGCAAACAACACCAGATGAAGAATTACCATTCCATCAGGAAGATTTGAGCCATTTATCGGGAGACAGTCAGATCCAAAAAACCTTAAAGGAACGGGCTGATTTTTGGCAAGCAAGTTTAAACTTGGAAAAGGGGCCACTGATACGTTTGGTGTTATTCCACTTAGGCACACAAGCTCGTTTGTTATGGTGTATTCATCATTTGGCTGTTGATGGCGTGTCTTGGCGTATTTTACTAGAAGATTTGCAAACCGCTTACCATGACGCTTTGACTAATAAACCCATTAGTCTGCCAAACAAAACCAGTGCCTTTAAAGCGTGGGCTGAACATTTGAATCAATGGGCGAATAGCACGACTTTCATTGAACAAGCTAAGCATTGGCATGAGTTACCAATGGCTAAATCATTACCCATAGATAACCCAAACGGTAGCAATCGAACGATTGAGGCTCAACATTACACCATTTCTTGGTCAAACGATACGACTCAACGCTTACTCACTGAAACCCCGGCTGCTTACCACACTCAAATTAATGATATATTGCTCACTGCATTAATGCTCACGTTGCAAACTTGGACAGGGGATAACAAAAATCTCATAGACCTTGAAAGTCATGGACGGGCGGATTTGTTTAATAAACTTGATTTGTCACGTACTGTCGGTTGGTTTACCTCTCTTTATACTTGGTCACTGACATTGCCAACGGAAACGGATTTAGGTGTTTGTTTAAAAGCCATTAAAGAACAACTGCGCCAAATTCCAGATGAAGGGGTAGGTTATGGCGTGTTGCGTTATTTATGTCAAGAGAATTTACCACAAGGACAAATCCTCTTTAATTATCTTGGACAATTTGACCAAAGCGTCTCTGAAAGTGAATGGAGTTTTGCCACCGAAAACAGTGGCCAAAGTTACAGTTTACAAGGTGAACGAGAACATTTGATTGAAATCAATGGGCAAATAGCTAATGGCTGTTTAAGCTTGACTTGGAGCTATAGTGGGGAGCAGTATCAAGCACAAACCATTCAAAAATTGGCGGATAATTATCAGCAACAACTTCATCATCTCATTGAACATTGTGCAAATCACTATGGATACACGCCTTCCGATTTTCCATTGGCAGAACTTCCCCAAAATCAACTCGATCAGATTAAAGAAATTTATGGTAATCATGTAGTTGATATCTATCCATTGTCTCCAATGCAACAGGGGATGTTATTCCACACGTTATATACACCAGAAAGTGGGATTTATTTTGAACAGCTTCATTGTGGTTTTAACGGTGATTTGCAGGTTGATGCTTTCCGTCAGGCTTGGGAATTTCTTGTAGAACGCCATACCATTTTACGTACCGCATTTTGGGTTGAAGGCGATAAACCCTTGCAATTGGTTTGTCAACAGGTATCATTGCCTTGGCAATATTGGGATTGGAGTGATTTATCCTCAGAACAACGTCAACAGCAATTAGATACCTTGCTCACAACGGAACGTCAACAAGGATTTGATTTGAGCCAAGCTCCTTTAATGCGTCTTCAATTGATCCGAGAAAGTGATAAACAATATCGTTTTGTTTGGAATCATCATCATCTGTTGATGGATGGCTGGTGCTTACCGATTATATTCACGGAATTATTGGAGGTTTATCAAGCCTATCAACAAAAGCAACTTCCTCATTTACAGCCAGTTCGTTCTTATCGAACTTATATCAATTGGCTAGTCCAACAAGATTTTGTAGCCGCTCAATCCTATTGGCAAGAACAATTAAAAGGTTTTTCTGCACCAACGCCTTTACCAATAGGACAATCTGCTACTCAGTCGGCGAGTTATCAAATTGTGGACTTGACACTTGATGCTTCCTTGAGTCAGCAGTTAGAAAGTTTCAGTCGTCAATATCGCTTAACGCTTAACACTTTGGTACAAGGTGCTTGGGCCGCTTTGTTGGGTCGTTATAGCGGTGAAAGTGAGGTCGTTTTTGGGGTAACAACTTCGGGACGACAAGTACCCGTTGCAGGTATTGAGCAAATATTAGGATTGTTTATCAATACGTTACCTTTACGAGTTAAACTGGAAAACGATAATATTCTTCTCACGCTGCAAACGATTTTGCAGCAACAACAACAAAATGACCAATATGCTTACTCTTCTTTAGCCGATATTCAGAATTGGAGCGAAGTGCCTAATGGGGTAGCCTTGTTTGACACACTGGTGGTTTTTGAAAATTATCCGGTGGATGAGAAACTCAAAGCGGATAATATTACTGAATTGAGTGCATTACGTTTTACTGATGTTCAAGGAGTTGAATATACCAATTACCCACTCACTCTGGCAGTGATACCCAAAGGGGCATTACAGTTTAAACTGACTTACGATAGCAACCGTTTTAGTCAGAGGAGTATGGAACATACATTAGCCCATTTGAGTCAACTGCTAGAAGGTTTAGTCACTCATCCTAATGGTATTTGGCATCAATTACCGATACTCACTAAAGAAGAACAACAACAGCTCATTACATGGAATCAAACTGAGAGGAATTATTCAAGTGAGCAGACAATAGTAGATTTATTCCAGACGCAGGTTAGGAAAATGCCTGACAATATTGCGGTGGTTTTTGAAGCTCAACAACTGAGCTATTTTGAGTTAAATGCCAAGGCGAATCAGTTAGCGCATTATTTGATAAGTTTGGGAGTCTCTGAGGAAACGTTGGTGGGTATTTGCGTAGAACGCTCTGTGGAGATGGTGATTGGTTTACTGGCTATTCTTAAAGCAGGAGGTGCTTATGTGTCGCTTGATCCGGATTATCCTGTCTCCCGTTTACAATTCATGTTAGAAGACAGTCAAGTGCCAGTGTTATTGACTCAAAGTCTCATGCTTGAAAAATTGCCGGTTTCAAAGGCTAACATTGTTTGTGTGGAGAGTGATTGGGAAAAGATAGCTACATGTTCTAGGGAAAATCCAAAAAGACAAAGCAGCCCTGACAATTTGGCTTATATCATTTATACATCAGGTTCAACGGGGAAACCCAAAGGTTGCCAAATCACTCATGATAATGTCACCCGTTTATTTATGGCAACAGAAGCATGGTATCATTTTAATCATCAAGACGTTTGGACACTGTTTCATTCTTATGCCTTTGATTTTTCGGTTTGGGAATTATGGGGAGCATTACTCTATGGTGGACAACTCATTATTGTGCCATATTTGACGAGCCGTACTCCCGAAGATTTTTACCAATTATTGATATCGCAAGGTGTCACAGTACTGAACCAAACACCTTCTGCTTTTAAACAATTAATCAATGTTGATAACCAACCTGATGAACTCTCTTTGCGGTTAGTCATCTTTGGTGGCGAGGCACTTGACTTTGCGACTTTACAACCCTGGTTTAACCAGCATGGCGATAAACGACCACAATTAGTTAACATGTATGGTATTACTGAGACAACAGTACATGTTACTTACTATCCTCTCACAAGTGATCAGAACTACAATTTAAGTATTATTGGTTGTCCGATTCCAGATTTACAAGTTTGGATACTTGATAATGAGAAGCAACCCTTACCCATTGGTGTGCCTGGTGAAATGTATGTTGGCGGTGCGGGTGTCGCTCGTGGCTATCTCAATCGTCCCAAACTCACCGCAGAAAAATTCCTTGAAGTCGAATTGTTTGATAAAAAACAACGTTTTTACAAAACGGGTGATTTAGCACGCCTACTCCCCGATGGCAATCTTGAATACTTAGGACGAATTGATCAACAAGTGAAACTCAGAGGTTTTCGCATTGAACTGGGAGAAATCGAAGCAATCTTAAATCAACATCCCACTATTGAAACCAGCATAGTCACCACTTGGCAAAATGAAAGAGAAGATAAACGCTTGGTTGCTTATCTGTTACCCATGATGCAATCTACTCTCCCTGAAACCCATGAATTGCAAGTCTTTTTAAAACAACACTTACCAGACTATATGTTACCGGCGGCTTATGTGGTTATTGAACAAATTCCGTTAAATGCCAATGGCAAAATTGACTATCGTGCGTTACCTTCACCTGCCGAAAACCGTTTAGCAGATACGCAAACTTTTATAGAGCCACGCACACCTGAAGAATACTTGCTCGTTAAAATTTGGCAAGAAGCTTTACAAGTTGAACAAATTAGCATCTATAACAATTTTTTTGAACTTGGCGGAGACTCTATTCTCAGCATTCGCATTGTCGCTAAAGTCAAACAAGCCGGTTATGCGCTGACAGTACAAGATATTTTTCTTTATCCTACTGTTGCAAAATTGGCGCAAAGACTCAAGGTTCAAGAAGCACCTTATCAACCTATTTCAACACCATTCAGCCTCATTAATGAAACAGAAAAAGCACACTTACCGGCTGATGTTGAAGATGCATATCCCCTTGGCGCACTTCAAGCGGGTATGTTATTCCACACGCAATATGATCCGAATAGTGCGGTTTATCACAATGTCAGTAGTCAGTATTTACAAATGCCTTATGACGAGGGTGTATTACAAGAGACTATTCAATACCTCACTGAATTGCATCCGATTTTACGCACCAGTTTCCATTTCAAGGAATTTAACGAACCCTTACAATTTGTCCATCGCCAAGTTCAAGTGCCGTTCACTATAGTAGATATTCGTCATTTATCGACAAGTGAACAAGAAACAGTGATTGATGAATGGTTAGCCGCAGAAAAACAACAGGCATTTGTTTGGGAGTGTGCGCCGTTATTACGGGTGAGTGTTCATAGACGTGGCGGCGATACTTTTAACTTGACTGTCACTGAACACCATGCCATTTTAGATGGTTGGAGTGTTGCTTCTCTCATGGCGGAATTATTGCGCGAGTATTTTTATCGCATAGATCATCAACCCGCTATGCAACCTTTGCTCCTCAACTCACACTATCGAGATTTTATTGCCTTAGAAAGAGAAGCGATTATAAGTGAGACCACACAAACATTCTGGCAACAAGAGATTGAAGAAGCCACTTTCGCACAAATAGCGCGTTTGCCTAAAACGTATCGTACAGAAAGCATTAATAATCAATATGAGGTAGTCATACCCTCTAGTTTGTCAAAATCCATTAAACGATTGGCTGAAAGTCTTGAAGTCCCCGTTAAAACGGTTTTACTCGCTGCCCACTTACGAGTTATTGGTTTGTTCAGTGGACAAACTGATGTGGTTACAGGCTGGGTTAGCAATGGTCGACCTGAAAGTGAAGATGGCGAAAAAATTCTGGGCTTGTTTCTTAATACACTTCCTTTTCGTTTACAATTACAGAAGGAGAATTGGATACAATTGATCCAGGCTACTTTCCAAAAAGAACATGCTGTCCTGCCACATCGACGTTATCCGTTAATTGAAATACAAAAGGCCCACCATGGTCAACCTTTATTTGAAACGGCTTTTAATTTTACGCATTTTCATGTTTATCAGGGTATTTTAGAAACTGATAACGTGAAATTACTTGGTTCCAAAGGTTTTGCAGAAACCAATTTTGTGTTAACCAGCGATTTTAGCTTGGATTTGACAACAGGCGATGTACAATTGGTTTTGGATTATAATCCAAATGAATTAGGGTTAAATCAAGTTGAGAACATGGCACTTTACTATGTGCAAGTGTTTGCCAATATGACCCAACAGCCAGAAAAAGCATACAGCAATGTTTGTTTATTACCAACCACTGAAGTCGAACAATTGCAACAATGGAATGCAACAAAAACAGATTATCCTGTTGATAAAACCATTGTCGATTTATTCCAATCACAAGTTGAAAAAACACCTGATAATGTTGCGGTGGTTTTTGAAGAGCAACAACTGACTTATCTTGAATTGAATACCAAAGCAAATCAATTAGCCCATTATTTGATAAGTTTGGGAGTGACTACGGAAACGCTCGTTGGTATTTGTGTTCAACGTTCTTTAGAGATGGTGATTGGTTTATTGGGTATTCTGAAAGCGGGCGGTGCTTATGTACCGCTCGATCCTGATTATCCAGCTTCCCGTTTGCAATTTATGTTAGAAGATAGTCAAGTGCCAGTATTATTGACTCAAAGTATTCTGGCTGAACGATTGTCAATTTATCAGGCAAGGGTTGTTTGTGTGGAAAGTGAACAAATTGTACTGTGTTCTCATAAAAATCCGGTGAGACAAAGTGGGCCAACGAATTTAGCGTATGTAATTTATACATCGGGTTCAACGGGGCAGCCGAAAGGCGTGATGATTGAGCACAGTGCATTGATTAATTTTACGTATTCAGCTTGCACAACTTATTCCATTTCTCAAAAAGACAGTATCTTGCAATTTGCCTCTATTAACTTTGATACGGCTGCGGAAGAAATTTACCCCATTTTGACGCAAGGTGGGCGTTTAATTCTACGTGGCAAAGCTATGTTGGATACCGAACACACTTTTTTACAAACCTGCCAAGAAATGGCGGTTACCATTTTGGACTTACCAACGGCTTACTGGCAACAATTAATAACCGCAACGGATAGCCAAAATGATTGGCCAGAGTTGGTACGTTCAGTTATCATTGGTGGTGAAGCGGCTTCTATACCATATATTAAGCATTGGCAACAAAGCTTGAGTCAAAAAGCGCAACTGATTAACACTTATGGGCCAACAGAAGCAACTGTCATCGCAAGTACTTATAAGCTCACAGAATCCGTTGAAGTTGACAATTTTCCCATTGGGCAACCAATGCCCAACGCTCAAATCTACATTTTAGATGTTAACCACAATCTAATACCGCGATGTATTCCAGGGGAGCTATGCATTGCAGGTGCTGGATTAGCTAGAGGCTATCTAAATCGTCCCGAACTTACTGCAGAAAAATTCATTGAAGTTGAATTGTTTGGTAAACGCCAACGGATTTATAAAACAGGTGATTTAGCACGTTGGCTTCCCGATGGTAATCTAGAATATTTGGGCCGTTTGGATCATCAAGTAAAACTGCGAGGTTTCCGCATTGAGTTGGGCGAAATTGAAGCCACATTGGTTCAACACGAAGCGGTTAAAGAAGCGGTGGTTATACTCTATGATAAGGAGAATAGTCCACGTTTAGTAGCATACATCGTCACTGATCAATCTTCAGTAGTGAATAATGAGAAGAGTGGACAAAGCTCACTTTTCACTGAATTGCGTGCGTGGCTTTCTAAAAGTTTACCAGAGTATATGATACCCGCTCACTTTACAGTGCTTGAGACGTTACCTTTAATGCCCAATGGTAAGATTGATCGTCAAACACTTGAGAAACAGGAAATCAATACACAACGAACACTTGATACCTTTGTAGCTCCTCGGGATACTTTGGAATTACAATTGGCTCAAATTTGGGAAGATATTTTGAATATTCGTCCCATTGGCGTGCATGACAATTTCTTTGAACTGGGAGGACATTCCCTTTTAGCAGTTAGCTTAATGGCTCAAATAGGAAAGCGGTTGAACAAAAATTTGCCTTTAGCCACTCTATTTCAAGGGGCTACCATTGAACAATTGGCCAATTGGTTGAAAAAACAAACAGAGGTTCAATTGTGGTCATCTTTGGTTGCTATTCAACCTAATGGTTCTAAACCTCCTTTATTTTGTATGCCGGGTGTTGGCGGTAATGTTCTCTATTTTTATGAGTTGGCACGTCATCTCGGTTCTGATCAACCCTTTTATGGTTTACAAGCCATTGGATTAGATGGTGAATCAACACCTTATACCTGTATTGAAGATATAGCGGCTCATTATCTTAAAGAACTCCAAAGCGTACAAAAACAAGGGCCTTATTTGCTGGGAGGTCATTCTTTTGGAGGCGAAGTGGCTTTTGAAATGTCTCAACAATTGCTAAAACAAGGGGAGGAAGTTTCACAACTGATCATTTTTGATACTGTTGCACCCATGCCTTTTAATCCATCTGTAGAAATAGAGCCGATAGATCAGGATGACACTCAATGGCTGATTGAGGCAACTAGATTGATAGAACAGTTGTTAGGAAAAGAACTTGAAGTTTCTTATGAAATCCTCCAAGCTTTTGAACCAGAAGAGCAGTTGAATTATGTGAGGGAACAACTTGTCATAGCCAATTGGTTACCCCCTGAATCTGATTTAAAGCAATTTCGTGGTTTAGTAGAAGTTTTCAAGGCGAATAGTCAAACGCATTACGCCCCTAAAAATACAGTGAAAGTTCCTCGCATTATCCTTTTCAAAGCCAACGAGGAAATGCCTGAAGAACCAGAAAAGCAAGAGGAAATGCTTGAAGCTCCAGAAAAAATGAATGAGCAGGATGAAAAAGTATCAGAAATTCTCAATGATCCGAATTGGGGTTGGAATCAATTTTCTGACAATGTCGTGGTTCACACTGTCTCAGGAGATCACATCACGATAATGATACAACCGCATGTACAAGCACTTGCAGAACAAGTGAGAGCTTGCCTTGAACTTGCAACCACCCCCTAACCTCTTTCTTCTCAAGCAATTGTTTTTTTTATGGGAATGTCACGATGGGGATTCTTTTGGATGTCAGATTTCAATAACTCCCCAACAGGTATAATCCCTAAAAATAACTACAAGGATTGCATTTTAGAAAGGATTGCACTGTTAGACGGATTAACTCAAAGACAAAAAACAGAAGGAAGCTTTCATTCAATAATACTGACAAATGAATCCCTTGTACTGACGAGACATGAACGGAAACAAGCACTTTTAACGAAAATAACTCCACAGGTATAATCCTTTATTATAGACAATCCTTGTAGTTAAAGTTAAGTACAACGGATTTTGGCTGTATAGGGAAAAAAACGGGGAGTGTAGGTTGACTGAGTTTGCGAATAAACTCAATTGATTTTCGGGTTTTGTTGGAGTTACCGAAGTCAGTCCAACCTACGAGTTGCTCGTTATTCTTTTAATTTAGTGATTTCCACCTTTTTTAAACCCGTCACTTGTCTAATAAAAGCAATATCCGCATGGGCTTGCAACATTTGTTTCGCTATCTGTAATTTAGCTGCTTTTTCGGCATTTTTTGCCTTTTTCAAAGCTGCTTGTTTTTCAGCCTCTACCTGTTGTTTTTCAGCCTCTACCTGTTGTTTTTCCGCTTCCGCATTTTTTAAAGCCGTTTGTTTTTCCGCTTTCGCCTTTTCTAAAACAGCTTGTTTTTCCGCTTCCGCATTTTTTAAAGCCGCTTGTTTTTCCGCTTTCGCCTTTTCTAAAACAGCTTGTTTTTCCGCTTCCGCATTTTTTAAAGCCGCTTGTTTTTCCGCTTTCGCCTTTTCTAAAACAGCTTGTTTTTCTGCTTTCGCCTTTTCTAAAGCCGCTTCTAAATCCGCTTCTGCTTGTTCGGCACGCGCTAAATTATCCTTCTGCTCCCTGAGCCATCTTAACTTTTTTTCTTGTAATTCGAGTTCTTTGAGCGTTAGGCTTGTGGTATTGGCAATGGTTAGGGCTTGGTTGATGTCTTTATCATTGGCTAATGTTTTGGGGAGCGATTTCATACTCCCCACATTTTTTACAAAATAAATCCATTTGTCTGCCATCCCTTTTAGTTGGCGTAGTTTTTTCTCAAACTTCGGCAATTCCACAAAAACCAATCTCATCTCTTCAGGATAGGGTACTTTGTGATGTCTTTCTAAAAAAGTATAGTCGGTAATCACTTGTGATTCCAACTGTTTTTGTGGAAACATCACAAAGTCAGTGACGGTTAACCCAATAGCCGGATTGAGTTCGGTATATTTGTCGCCTTTTTCCAATTGCGTGATGTATGCTTTTGCGACATTAGACAATACCCGTTTGTCAAAACCGGCTTGATTGAGGACTTGCATTTCAATAATCACCTGGGTACCATTGTCTAAATAGGCTTTGATATCGACAAACGTGTTTTTTAAAGTGGCAACGAGCGGTGCTTGATAGGGATCAACAATGGTTAAATTGACAATGGGATGGTTTCCAAAATTAAGCAGGGCATTTAGAAAACTGATGAGAATGTCTTTAGATTGCTGGCTACCAAAAACCTTTTTAAAGGCAAAATCGGTTGTTACATCAATAAATTGCATTTTAGGAGTCCTCTTAATCTGTTGAAATAATTGAGTGAAGTATAACAAACTAGTGCATGGAGGCACAAATTTCCAGCCCCTAAAAAGTATGATAAAATAAAAAAACTATAGCGTTTCCCGATTGCGTCTGGTACAAGTCCCCTTCTTAATTTTAAGGAGGGGATTTAGGGAAGGTTGTACTTTATCCAATCGGGAAACGCTATAGCTAAAAAGATATTTCCCCGTTCAGTGGCACACTTTTTAAATGAAGCTAACTTACAGCCTCATCGTGTACGTGATTGGTTAACTTCCAAATAACTGATGTTACGCACTGCACTTCAAAAGTGAATACCTTCGTGCAAAATTTATTTTGCGAGGAATTGCATTCTAGTTGGCAAAATAAATTTTGCACTCCAGTTTGGAAGCTATCTGCGTAACATCAGTTAATTATATGAAAAAATAGATTTTAATCCATAAAACTCTTATCAATTCATTTGCAAAGCTTTATAAAATTTCAAAAATTATAAAGATTTATCCCATTACCTGTTGAGCATTTACCAAAATTCTTAATCTGATGTTACGCAGATAGCTTTCAAACTGGAGTGCAAAATTGAGGACACCCCCCTAACCCCCCGTACACAGGGGGAAGTCCCAAAATAGAAAAATTAAAGCAAAGTGTCAAATGATGTTTGGTTC
>JAUCGK010000023.1 GCA_030378085.1 Candidatus Parabeggiatoa sp. HSG14 | reverse complement strand
TATGACTGCCATAACGATAATCCATAAGCACTTCCTCTCCTCAAAAAATGCTTAGTTTAAATCTATCTGGGTGATAAATCTATCCGCCTGAAGGCGGAGGTTTTAACCTTGGTTGAGACTAATAAATTTCAAACAATATTCGTTTATCCACGTAATTCGTTGTACTTCATATTCAATGAGTTAGAAAAACTGATAGGTGGTAAGTGGGTAGCCTCGTGCAGCAAATTCAACGCTGGAGTCTAAACCTTCAGGTTTGGGCTTTCTAAAGCTAAAGCTTTGGACTTCATGTTACCTTTTTATCGCCATTTTTGAATCATGCCTTAATTCAGTTTTTAGTTGTGCTAAGTTGTGCTAAATAGAGTGGCGTTTTTTACGGTGTTCACGGTGCTGTTGTCTCGCTACTTTTTTCGATTGAGTATGCTCGGTTTTTAAAGCCGTTTCCTTGCTGGATGAATTATCTAAATAATGGGCTAAGGCACTAATCGTAGAATATTGAAAAAGTGTAACAATCTGTATATTTTGATTTAGAGCATTTGTTAATTGCTCATGTACTTGCATTAGTAATAAAGAATTTCCCCCTAAGTCAAAAAAGTTATCATGTATTCCTATCTTTTTTATATGCAATATCTTTTGCCAAATCATGGCA
Source organism: Candidatus Parabeggiatoa sp. HSG14 (assembly GCA_030378085.1). Lineage (GTDB taxonomy): Bacteria > Pseudomonadota > Gammaproteobacteria > Beggiatoales > Beggiatoaceae > Parabeggiatoa. Next base: position 31,282 of record JAUCGK010000023.1, on the reverse strand, counting down.
ATTTTTTGTTCAATTTGAGTTTGTGGCGCAACATAAGAAGCTTCTTCTCTCTGTAATTTATCTGGGTGAGGTAATGCACGGCGATCAATTTTACCGTTTGGTGTCAATGGCATCTCATTCAAAAACACGAAATTGGCCGGTATCATATAGTCAGGCAATTTCTCTTTTAATACATTGCGTAAATGAGCAACAGAAGTCTGTTCTGGCGCAAGCTTAGAGACAATATAGGCAAGCAAGCATTTATCACTGGATGATTCATTTTTTGTTACAATGACTATGGCTTCTTGTACACTCGAATCTTGATTTAATACTGTTTCAATTTCTCCTAATTCAATACGAAAACCACGAATTTTTACTTGCTGATCAACACGTCCCAAAAATTCAAGATTACCATCAGGTTGATAGCGAACTAAGTCACCTGTTTTGTACAAACGATCATTGGGATTATGACTAAAAGGATTAGGAATAAATTTTTCGGCAGTTAATTCAGGACGGTTCAAATAACCTCTTGCTAAGCCAATACTGCCAACGTGCAGTTCACCTGAAATACCTATGGGTATTGGTTGTAGATTAATATCTAGCACATAAACTTGTGTGTTGGTAATGGGATGACCAATTGGTGGTTTTTGATCGATATTAGTACACGTAAAAATGGTCGCACATACTGTTGTTTCAGTGGGGCCATAAGCATTAAAAAAATAATTTTCAGGCAACCAACGATTCACCAATTCAACAGAGCAAGTTTCGCCGGCAACAATAATGGTTTGCAATGAAGGTAAAGTATTTACAGGGAGAGAAGCCAATATTGATGGTGGCAGTGTAACTGTTGTAATAGCATTATCATTGAGTAATTGAAACAAAGGAGAACCAGCTAGTAATATATCGTGTGTACTTAAATACAAAGCTGCACCTGATACTAACGCCATCACTATTTCCCATATTGAAGCATCAAAGTTCAAAGAAGAAAACTGAAGTATCCGATCTTCTGGTTGTATATCAAAACAAAAAGTCTGTGCTATAGCCAAGTGACACAATCCGCGATGCTCCAACATGACTCCCTTTGGTTTACCGGTAGAACCTGAAGTATAAATGACATAAGCAAGATTAGCCGGGGTTACAAGGTTTTTTGCGTTTTCTTGACTTTGCTGCGAAATAGCTTGCCAGTCACGATCTAAGCAAACCATTGAGATTCGTTTATGTTTTGCCCAAACTTCCAATAAATATTGTTGTGTTACAAGTAGTTGTATTTGAGAATCTTCTAACATAAAAACTAAACGATCTTTCGGATAGGTCGGGTCCAATGGTACATAAGCCCCACCTGCTTTGAGGATACCTAACAATCCTACAATCATTTCTAGAGAACGCTCTACACAAATACCAACAAGAATTTCAGGTTTAACGCCTAGTGTTTGTAAATAATGGGCCAGTTGATTAGCGCGACTGTTTAATTCTTGATAGGTTAACTGTTTATTTTCAAATACAACTGCTATATTGGTTGGTGTTTTTTCTACTTGTTCTTCAAATAAATCTATAATAGTTTTGTCGCGGGGATAATCTGTAGTGGTGTCATTCCAAGCGATGAATTGTTGTTTTTCCGCTTCGGTAAGCAAAGGTAATTCACCAATCGGTTGATGAGAATTTTTGACAATACCCATGAGTAAAGTTTTCAAATGCCCTATCATACGTTCTATTGTAGCTTGTTCAAATAAATCAGTATTATATTCAATGAAACCGGTTAAGCCCTGACTCATTTCCTCCATAGATAGAGTGAGGTCAAACTTAGCAATCTTGCTCTCTGGTACAATAAATTCAAGGCGCAACCCTGACACAGTTAAACTTTCTTGGGGGGCATTCTGTAATACAAACATGACTTGAAATAATGGGGTATGGTCTAGGTTTCTGACTGGTTTTAGTTTATCAACCAACTGTTCAAAAGGAATGTCTTGATGTGCATACGCCTCTAAGGCGACTTGTTGTATTTTTTGCAAAAGTTTTTTAACAGGGGGATTGCCTGAAAAATCTATACGTAATATCAACGTATTGACAAAAAAACCAATCAATGATTCAACTTGGCTATTTCTTCGGTTTGCAATGGGAGAACCAATGAGAATATCACTTTGCCCACTATAGCGATATAGAAGAATAGCAAAGGCCGATAATAATATCATAAAAAGGGTTGCCCCCGTCTGCTGACTCATCAGTTTAAGCTGGGAGGTTAATTCAAGCGATAGTGAGAGAGGTAAAGTTGTTCCTCTGAATCGTTGGATAGGCAGGCGTGGACGATCCGTTGGTAAATCCAGTAAAGCGGGTGCGCCTGCGAGTTGCTGTTTCCAGTAATTGATTTGTTTTTCAAGTACTTCATCAACAAGCCATTGCTTTTGCCAGTGGGCAAAATCTACATATTGAATAGGAAGTGGGCATAAAAGGGAAGATTGTCCTTGCGAAAAAGCTTCATAAAGAGCCTTAAATTCATGAATAAAAATACCTGTGGACCAACCATCTGAGATGATATGGTGCATATTAAACAATAAAACATGTAAATTGGTATCTAACTGAAACAGTGTCGCACGAAATAAGAGGTCTTTTTCTAAGTCAAAAGGATATTGGGACTCTTCATTGATTAATCTTTGTATTTCAATAGTTTGTTTTTTGGATGATAATGCTTGGAAATTGATAACCTGTAGTTGATAATCGACAATTGAATGGATGAATGGTATAGGTTTTCCATTGATGCTTTGAAAAGTAGTACGTAATGTTTCATGGCGTTGAATTATTTCTTGTAAACTGTGCTTAAGAGCAACAAAATGCAAATATCCTGTCAAACGCACGGCAGCTGATATATTATAAGTCGCGCTTTTACCTTCTAATTGATATAAAAACCATAATCTTTGTTGAGCAAAGGAAATAGGGAGTTCTCCATCTCTTGAAATCGGTTGAATCGGTTGTTCAAAAATGGATTTTTGCTGTAAAAAATGTAGAATTTCAATTTTGTGTTTGGCTAGTTTTGTCTGTAATTTAGGTGTCAATTTTCCTTTGGGTGCTTTACAATGCAATTTTTCTTCTTTTACTGTGATATGAATATTGAGTTCACGTAAATCAGACAGAAATGCTTCAATATTTTTCATAAATCTATTTCCTCCCATTCAACTGAAAAATCATTCGCTTGTGTTGTTTTTTCAATATGCTGAGCAAAACTAGCCACTGTCGGAGATTCAAAGAGATAGTGTAATGGTATATCAACTGAAAAAGTATCACGAATCCGTGACATGACTTGCGTGGCGAGGAGAGAATGCCCTCCCACTTCAAAAAAATTGTCGTGAATACCCACTTGTTCTAATCCTAAAATTTCTCTCCAAATAGAGGCTAATGTTTCTTCAGTGGCTGTACAAGGTGCGATATAATTTTCCAAGTTTCCTTGAAAAGTCTCTAGCGTCAATAGCGCACAACGATCTATTTTACCATTAGGTGTCAATGGTATAGCCTCTAACATCACAAATGCTGATGGTACCATATAATCGGGAAGTTGATTTCGCAAAAATTGACGCAGTTGAGGCACTAATTTCCGACTCATTTTTCCTTGCAATGGATTATTAGTGTAGTGATGCCAAGGTTTTTGTAATTTATAATGGGTAATGGGCAATGGGTAATGGGTAATGGGTAATTGTCCATGACGATGTTTGAATAGTACGTCATAGCTACCATCATGACCTGATTCTACCCAAGTGATAACCACGTCATAAGGTAACTCATTACTAAATTCCCACAATTCTTCAGGCTCTATACCCGCAGATTGAGATTTTGATAGCGTTTGTCGTAATTGACCTATTGTTTCTGTTGGTGTGGCATTAGCAAGCCATTCCAGTGATCTAATTTCTGTATTGAGACGCGCATTAGGTACATGCCGTAATCCAAAAATATCTGGCTGATTTTTTATCAAGTGTTGGCGAAGTGTGGATAATGTAAAGGTTTGCCAGTTTTGCCAGGGTATTTCTATTGCTTCTGACATAGTGCTGCCTACTTGAAGAATGACATCGTAGCGAAACCGTGTCAATTCGTTATGATGATGCCCCCGTTTTAACTGAATCTGTACATTTGTCAACTGGGGAAAATGTTGTTTTAATGCCATGAAAAAGGTGGGATCAATAACCAGTTCTTCTTCTTGCATTATAGATTGTTGCAAACGCTGTTGTAATTCTAGCTGAGTAAGTGAATTAGGTGCTTGATAAAGTTGCACCGACGTATGATAAGCCTTGAGCAATAATAAATTGCGAACATCACCTATAAAGATGTAGCCCCCCGGTTTAACCACCTTGATTGCTTTGTCCAATACATTTAGGAAATAGTTTACATCCGGAAAATACTGGATTACCGAATTGAGAATAACCGTGTCAAAGGTTTCTGAAATATCAGTAAAATCATCAGCCTCGCGGTTGAAGAGCGTAACATGGTCTAAATTATTGGCATCATGCTTGAGTTGCTCAACATGTTGCAACACTACTGGCGAAAAATCTGTTCCCCAATATTGACTACAGTGAGGGGCAATGCGAGATAACAACAACCCAGTACCACAGCCTATTTCTAAAACACAGTTGGGTTGCAGAGATAGAATGGCATTGACAGTAGAATTAAGCCATTCACGCATTTCCTCCTCTTGGATAGGCAAACCCGTATAGCTACTATTCCAACCCGCAATATTAAATGTGGAGTCTTGATTTGTGATCGATTGACTATAGTTTTCATGCCAAACATGTTCCCATTGAGAAATCTGTTCAGCATAAAATTCTTGGCTTGAGTCATCTTGAGTATCACTATCTAAGTCAGAAACTACATAAGCTATCAGTCGTTTATCGTTGGATTGCGTTTCTGTGCATGTCACCACTGTTTGCTGTATTGCTGGGTGTTGGCGTAGCACCGCTTCGATTTCTCCCAACTCAATCCTAAAACCACGCATCTTTATTTGGTTATCTATACGGTTCAAATATTCGATATTGTCATCCCGTAGATAACGGACTAAATCACCTGTTTTATACAAGCGTCTTCCCTGTTTATCGTTGAAAGGATTAGGGATGAATTTTTCAGCAGTGAGTTCAGGACGATTAAGATAACCTCGTGCAACTCCTTCACCCCCGATATAGAGTTCACCTGGAACGCCAACAGGGACAATTTGGAAATTGGCATCTAAAACGTAAATTTCGGTATTAGCTATGGGGCAACCTATGGATTCTGAGGTATCAAGGTACTGGGCTGCCAATGAATTAACGTTTATTTGGTAAATTGTTGACCAAATCGTAGTTTCTGTAGGGCCATACATATTCCAAACTTGATGACTTTTGTCTAATAACTGGCGAGCTAATTCTTTAGGTAATGCTTCACCACCTATCAGAATTTTTAGGTGAGAACTCCCTTCCCATCCAGCCATTAAAAGCATACGCCACGTTGCCGGAGTGGCTTGCATAACGGTGATACTAGAATTGTTTAACACTTCTAATAATTGGACACCGTCAGAGGCCACTTGACGACTCGCCAATACAATTTTTGCCCCCATCATCAAAGGTAAGTAAAGTTCAAGTGCTGCAATGTCAAAGGAGATAGTCGTGACTGCTAACAAAATATCTTGATCCGTCAATCCAGGAGAAGAGTGCATCGTACTTAAGAAATTAGTCAACGCTTGGTGAGTGATTTGAACACCTTTAGGCTTTCCTGTTGAACCCGATGTGTAAATGACATAAGCCAAATTATCCGATTGAACATGACAGATCGGATTATCTGTACTGTTTTTAGAAATCTCTCCCCAATTGCTATCTAAACAAAGTATTTTATAAGCATTTTGTTCTAGTAATGATGCCATCAACTTTTGTTGTGTCAACAAGATTAAAATATCTGAATCTTCTAACATCAAAGCCAATCGCTCTTGAGGGTAATTGGGGTCTAATGGCACATAAGCCCCCCCTGCTTTAAGAATACTTAATAATCCATAGACCATTTCTAAAGAACGTTCTACACAAATACCAACAAGTATTTCAGGTTTCACACCCAAAGTTTGCAAATGATGAGCAAGTTGATTAGCTTTAGTGTTTAATTCTTTATAGGTCAATGATTGGTTTTCAAACACAACAGCAATTGCATTTGGATTTTGTTCGACTTGTGCCTCAAATAATTGATGAATACATTTATTTCTGGGATAATTCGTTTGGGTGTTATTCCACTCTACTAACAATTGGTGACGTTCTGCTTCACTGAGCAAAGAATATTCAAAAATAGGCTTTTTGGGTTCTTCAGCAATGGCTATTAATAACGTTTTAAAGTGTCCTAACAGTCGTTTAATGGTAACGGCTTCAAACAAGTCTGTATAGTAGCAAAAATTTCCGATAACTTTTCCTTCAGTTTCCCAAAGGAAAAATTCTAAATCAAATCTTACCGTTTTGCTTTCAAAATCCAATGAACTTAAAGTCAATTCTTTCAATTCTAAGGAAGGCATGGGTACATTTTGGAAAGCTAAAGCAACTTGAACGAGCGGATTTCGAGTCATATCACGTTCTGGTTGTAACGCTTCTACCAATTGTTCAAAAGGTAACTCTTGATGTGCATAAGCATCTAAAGTCATCTTTCGTACCCGTTTGAGCAAATCAAGAAAAGTAGGATTGCCTGATAAATCAATGCGTAATGCTAACGTATTGACAAAAAAACCAATTAATGTCTCAATTTCTTGACGAGTTCTGTTCGCAATAGGAGAACCTATCACAATATCTTTTTGCCCACTATAATGACTTAATAAAATAGCAAAAGCAGCAAGTAAAGTCATAAACAAAGTGACATTTTCTTGTTGACTGAAAGATTTGAGTTGTTGAGTTAATTTAGGGGGAATTTCAAAATATTCATTACTCCCTCGAAAGGTATGTACCGGCGGACGTGGATAATCTGTTGAAATTTCTAATACTCTAGGTGCGCCATCTAACTGTTGTTGCCAATAATGCAGTTGCGTTTCCAGTACCACTCCACTTAACCATTGACGTTGCCAATGGGCAAAATCAACATACTGAATAGGTAGTTTTGGCAAAGGAGAAGGTTGTGCCATTGAAAAGGCTTTGTAAAGACTAGATAATTCATTAACGAGTATTCCTAATGACCAAGCATCGGAAATAATATGATGAAGAGTGACGAGGAGAACATTTTCTTCTGACTGCAATTTCAAAAGGGTGGCTCGAAGTAAACGATCACATTTAATATCAAAGGGATGTTGTGCCTCTTCAGTCGCAAGGTATTGTACTTCAACAGATCGTTTGTTTTCTGGTAATCCTTGTAAATCTATGATTAAAAATTGAATATCATCAGTTGATGAAGGATGAATGACTTGTACCGGTTTGCCGTTGGCTATTTGAAAGTTAGTTCGTAAAGTTTCGTGGCGTTTGACGATTTCCTTTAGGCTTTGTGTTAGAGCCGCTATGTTCAATATTCCTACAAGGCGTACTGCCGTTGGTGTATTGTAAAAAGGATTATCATGAGTCAACTGGTTTAAGAACCATAACCGTTCTTGAGCAAAAGATAATGGTAATTCATCACTTCGATTGATAAGTTCAATCGGAGGAACTATATTTTGTTCTTCATGTTGTGCAATTTGAATCTGCTTGCTTAGTGTTATGACAGTAGGAAAATCAAATAAATAACGTAAGGGTAATTCTACCGAAAAGGTGCTACATATCCGCGACATGACTTGCACTCCTAATAAAGAGTGTCCTCCTAACTTAAAGAAGTCGTCGTAAATACCTACCCGTTCAAGTTGTAAGACTTCTCCCAAAATACCAACCAATATTTCTTCAATCGGATTACGAGGAGCAACATAACTATCTAGTTGTGGCCTTTGATTTTTGTTTTGAAATTCTATTGTCTTTAAAATATGTTCTGCATCAAACCACTCTGTCGCGATTTGGTTAAAGAGTGTGGTGGGAGATTGTATTTCAATTTGACTTATTGCACTTTCTCTAACCGGTAAAGATTTAGCAGTTGCTATTTTACTCTCATTATTAGAACTGTAAGTCAATTTGGCTATTGATTCAACAGGCAATCTGAATTGCCAACCTCCTACTTCTAAAGGTTGTTTAAATTGTCCAGCCACACTTTCCAAAAAATTGAGTACAGGTTCATTTTTTTGAGTAGTCTTATAGGGGATATCAAGATAGTCTAATTGGCGTTCTTTGCCAATTTCTCCTAACCTGGCAAGCATCTTATGTTCAACGCCTCTACCAAGGACACGACAACTCAGCAAAAAAGTATCTACAATAATAGTATCCACGCCAGGCTGAAACAACATCACACCGACTAACCCATAATCCCCAAAGCGATCTTTTACTTTCACAATCCAACATTCAAATCCTTCTGAATCACAAAGCTTTTGAATTTCCGATTCAGTCCGCCTAATTGTTGTCAGGTTGAATTGATTAGTTCGTTGCGTTAATTGTGAGACTCGATTGATTTGAGACGATATCATAGTGGAAATATTAATTTCCAATTGCAAACCATCCAGAAAATCTGTGAAAGTAAGTGCTTCATCCCGCCAATGTTCACGTTGAAGGTTTTGTTGATATAATTTTGTCCGTTGTTGATCTTCTAAGGTGGTTTCTAATAAATCAAAAGCCCAAATCTGTTTAAGGAATTGAGGTATATGGTTTGATTTACAGGGTAATTGTACTGTGGTTACCGTTGGACAATGTGCTTGTACTTCTGCACATTCAACCGGATTATCATCAACAAAAATAAAACTATCTAATCCTAAGTTTAATTCTTCTGATAAAGATTTGAGATTTTCCGACTTAGGCTGCCAATTAACTCGCCAAGCCACTAAATGTTCGCGTTTTAGAAACATATCGTTTCGTTGCTCAAATACCGCAAATACATCTTCTTCAGTATTTTTACTGCATAAACATAAAACTTTTCCCGCCTTTTGTTGTTCCACCATAAATGTTTGCAACATTTGATAAGATGAATCAATTTTAACGCCAAGAGGCCCGTCTTCGGCGCAGATGCCTTGCCATAACGTGCCATCGCAATCAAGTACAATCACTTTGTAGGGATTGTTTTTGATAGCATTAATTTTTCTGGCAATTATAGTACCTAATGCCGTAAAGAAAACGGGAGTATAGGGAATATGACCTAATTCATCGCCGTGTGGATCATAAAACTGAGAAACTGGATAACTTTTGCTTAAATCAGAAGTTTTAATAAGATAGAGGCCATTGACAGCTTTTAACCAAGAAGTCAATAAATCTTCCATCTGTTGATAAAGAGCGTGATGAGGCGTTAAAGGCGAATTAGGACAAATGCATAAAATATAAGAATTAGCAGAACGTTTTTTCGCAGACTTGATAGCTAGCGAAAATTCATGCACATTCTTATTGATTTCTGTGATTACTTCTGCACTGTCTTCAGATTTTGTCCAATCCTCAAATCGTACTAATATTATATTGATTCCTGTCTCGTTTTTAGAAAGTAGGCTTGAAGAGTCAAGCAATTGTTGGAACACTTGATTATAAGGCGCAAACTCAACTTTAAATGGTATATCAAGTTTTTGCATCCAAAAATTAAGCGATTCTTTGAGCGGTTCTGCTGTAAAGGTTGCTGTAACAACAAGTACTTTTTTATCCTCATCTTGTGCTTTAACAGGGCAAGTTATTTTCTTATTAGGAAGCAAAGGAGCCGGAGTAGATTGTAATCGTGCTAAGTCTCTGTCATCTAGTCCCAAAGTAAATTGAGCAATACGTTGTTCTGGAGTAGCAACGATTTCCTCAAGCAGTGTTTGAAAATGCTTAACCATACGAATAATCGTGCTGGTATTAAATAGCTCGACATTAAAATTTATAATACCAAATAGTTTTTCCTGCTCTATGTTTTCCTCCATTAAGATATCTAAGTCAAAATGGCTCGTTGTACTTTTGGATTCTAAAACGGTTAGCGTTAAATTTGATAGTTTAAAATTCGTAAGTGGTGGCACATTGAGCAACACAAACATCACTTGGAAAAGTGGATTATAACTTGTAGTACGCACTGGTTGTACAATTTCCATTATCTTTTCCAATGGAACATCTTGATGGGCATAAGCATCTAACGCCACCTGCTTTACGTGAGTCAGCAAATCAATAAAGCGTGGGTTATCCGATAGGTTAGTACGTAGAAGCAATGTATTCGCAAAAAAACCAATTAAAGATTCTATTTCACTGCGATTACGGTAAGCAATAGGAGAACCTACCACAATATCTTCTTGTTTACTGTAACGAAAGAATAAAATGGTAAAAGCCGTTAATAGAGTCATAAATAGAGTAACTCCATTTTTTCGGCTTATTTGTATTAGCTGGCGATACAGTTCAGTCGTAATTTCAAAGTGTTCAGAATTGCCTCGAAATGTCTGAATAGGTAATCTGGGTTTATCTGTTGGCAATTCTAAAAGTGCGGGAAGTTCTGATAACTGTTGTTGCCAATATTTTATTTGTGTTTCTAATCTATCATCAGTGAACCATTGCTTTTGCCATAAAGTATAATCGACATACTGTACAGGTAATGGTGACAAAGGAGAAGGTTTATCTTGAGAAAAAGCATCATAAAGCTTAGTAAATTCTTGAAAAAATATGTTCATTGATTCACCATCGGCAGTAAGATGATGCATAGTGACAAACAGAAAATGTAAATCACTCTTTATCTTTAACAAGGTTGTTCTAAATAGCTGCTCTTTAGATGAATCAAAGGGGCGTTGCATCTCTTCACTAAAAAGTCTTTGTACTTCTTTAATAACCTTCTGTTCTTGAGAAGCTATGGATTGTAGATCAATTTGGATTAACTGCCACATCTCAATAGGATGAATCAATTGTATCGGTTGTCCATTAACTATTGGAAAGGTGGTTCGTAATGACTCATGGCGTTGCACCACTTCTCTTAAACTTAAGGTTAATGCTTTAACATGTAGATGTCCTTCCAAGCGCAATGCAACAGGTAAATTGTAGGTGAGATTTTCCCAGTCTAATTGGTTAATTAACCACAATCTTTGTTGACCAAAAGATAATGGTATGGGTTGATTTCGATTAACCAATGTTACCGGAGGTAATGAATCCTCCCAACGTGATTCAGACAGATATTCTACCAAACCTGCGATGGTTGGTAACTCAAATAAATAGCGTAATGGTAGTTCCATTGAGAAAGTATCACGTATTTGTGATATTACTTTAGTTGCTAATAATGAGTGTCCACCCATTTCAAAGAAGTTGTCATGAACACCAACCCGTGGAATATCCAATATGTCTGCCCAAATATTGGCTAATAATTCTTCTTCGAGAGTACGGGGTGCAACAAAGTTTTTTTCTGATAACTGATAGCTATTCCCTGATATTTGAGATAATACCTTATGATCTATTTTACCATTGGGGGTTAGCGGTATCGCTTCTAATGATACAAAGATTGAAGGTATCATATACTCAGGTAATCGTTTTGCCAGAAAACCACGTAATTTTGTATTATCAATGGTTTGTCCTTCATGGACAACGACAAAGGCGATTAAACGCTTGGCAGTGAAAGAGGTTTCATGGACAATAACGACACTTTCCCGTACATCATGATGTTGTGCAAGAATAGTCTCTATTTCGCCGAGTTCAATCCTAAATCCACGAATTTTGACTTGATTATCTATGCGACCTAAATATTCTATGTTGCCATCAGGGAGATAACGGGCCAGATCACCTGTTTTATACAAACGGGCATTGGGATCGTCACAAAATGGATTTTGGATAAATCGTTCAGCCATGAGTTGAGGACGATTGAGATAGCCTTGAGCAACACCAGCTCCCCCAATATGCAATTCACCTGGGAGACCAATTGGCATTGGTTGAAGATTGTGCTCAAGTATATAAACTTGTAAATCTGGGATTGGGAAACCAATCACACTGCCTGGACTATTTAGATCAGCTAACGTCAATGGGCGATAAGTGACATGCACAGTTGTTTCAGTAATACCGTACATATTGACTAATTGAGGACATTGATCATTATGCTGTTCAAACCAAGGTTTTAAGGTTTGAAATTCAAGTGTTTCACCACCGAAAATAATCAAGCGTAAATTTAAGTGATTGTTTTTTCCCAACTGTTTTTCTTTATCCAACTGTTCTTCAGTTTGAATGAGTTGACGAAAAGCCGATGGCGTTTGGTTGAGAATCGTAACATGCTGGGTATCCAGTAGCTCATAAAAAGTATCCGGTGAACGACTTACCCAATAAGGGACTATCACCAAACGTCCCCCGTAAAGCAAGGCACCCCATAATTCCCATACAGAAAAATCAAATGCTAATGAATGAAAGAGTGTCCATATATCTTGCTCGTTAAAATGAAACCAAGATTGAGTAGCTTTAAACAGACGCATGACATTATAGTGAGTAACTAAAACACCTTTAGGTTTACCAGTTGAACCCGATGTATAAATCACATAAGCCAAATTAGAAGGTTCAACCTCACTCACAAAATTATCCGAGTTCAATTGTGAAAATTTTTCCCATTCTGTATCCAGGTAAACCGTTTGTGCTTTTTGTTGTGGTAAATTGCCGACTAATTTTGATTGCGTCAAAAGTACCGGTATGTTAGCATCTTCCAGCATAAATTTAAGACGTGTTTCAGGGTAAGTTGGATCAAGTGGCACATAAGCCCCTCCTGCCTTAAGAATCCCCAGTAAGCCGATGACCATTTCCAGTGAACGTTCTATACAAATACCTACCAATATTTCAGGTTTTACCCCCAAAGTTTGTAAGAAATGAGCCAATTGATTGGCTTTAGTATTTAATTCTTGATAAGTTAATTCTTGGTTTTCAAACACAACAGCAATGGTATTTGGATTTTGTTCTACTTGTGCCTCAAATAATTGATGAATACATTTATCACTTGGATAATCGGCTGTCGTGTTATTCCATGCTTTTAATTGTTGATGCTCAGCTTCGGTTAGTAAGGGCAACTCGCCAATACACTGTGCCGGATTAGCAACCATACCTTCTAACAACATTTTTATATGCCCCATCATGCGACTAATCGTGTCATTTTCAAAACGATTGGTGTCATAAGATGTTCTTAACACCAATTCGGAACCGTGAACAACCGCTACTAAAGTCAGTGGATAATTGGTCCTTTCAATCGAATGAATGGAACGTATTGAAAGAGTACCTTGTTGTTCCTCCTTCAAAGTATTATCAATAGGGTAATTCTCAAAAACGACAATACTTTCAAAGAGAGAAGTACCCCCTGGCACTTCACTCCAACTTTGAATATCAACAAGTGGCGTATAACTATATTGTTCATATTCAATTTGTTGGGAATGTAATTGTTGTAACCAGGGGAGCAGTAACGTTTTTGAATCAAGCAAAACACGCACTGGTAGTGTATTGATAAACAACCCTAGCATGGATTCCACACCCGCCAAGGTTGTAGGACGGCCCGACACGGTAGCCCCAAAAACGATATCTTCTTCACCACTATAGCGGCTCATGAGTAACGACCAAGCACCTTGTACCAAGATATTAAGTGTAAGATGATGTTGTTGGGCCAATGACAGCAACCCATCAGTTGTTGTCTTGGACAACTTCAGTGTTTGTTCTTCATAGTTTCCAGTAGTGAGCCGATTATCAGTCCGGTTATCTACTCGAAAAGGTGTTGGATTTGTAAAACCGTTAAGTTGTTGTTTCCAAAAGTTTTCGGCCTTAGAAAGGTCTTGTTTCTGTAACCAAGCAATATAATCACGGTAAGGACGTGGTTTTGGTAAGTGCAATTCTTGTTCTTGGCAAAAGGCTTCATATAAAGTAAAAACTTCTTTAAGGATAATAGGTAAACACCAACCATCCATCAGTAAATGATGAAAGCTCCAAATAAAATGATAGGTATCATCTGTAACCTGAATAATAGCAAAACGCATCAATGGTGCTTGGTCAATTATAAAACCTTGTTTTCTATCTTCTTTAAGAAAAATTTCCAAACGTTTATTGCAAACTTTTGATATTAGGCTACGCCAATCATATTCAATCCATGGCAATTTAACTTGTTTACGCACGATTTGAAATGGTTTTTTACCTTTTTTCCAGACAACCATAGTTCGTAATACCGGATGTCGTTCTGTAACATGTTGCCATGCTTTTTTGAAAGCGTTGCGATTAAATTCTCCTTGAAGTATACAGGTTAATTGCTCAAAATATATATTAGACTCTGAACCATAAAGCGTGTGAAAAAGCATACCCTCTTGGGTATGAGAAAGTGGATACATAGATTCAATATTTTTGTGCTGTTTCATGTTTTTTATACCTTTTCACTAAATTCTTCAATAATATCATCAAGTATTTCTTGATCTAAATCCATTTCGGGAAAATCGGAAGGTGTGTAACCTCCCACATCAGGTAATTGACAATGGGTAATCAATGCTTGTAATGCTTTAAGAAAATCTTGAGCCAGACGCTCTATGGTAGACGGTTTATGAATCTGTTTATTATAAGTCCACACCATTTGTAATCTGCCCTCGTGAATCAGTCCGTTTATATCTATGAGGTGAGTCCGTTGACCTAAAGCACTTTGTGTCGCACCGCTAGATTCTTTTGCGAGTCCTAAAAATGGGGGGGCTGACAACGCTTGTTGAAATTGGCCTAGATAATTAAAACTCACTTGAGCTTGAGGCAAAGCCGACAAACGCGATGCTGTGTTTGGGTTCAGATAACGGAGTGAGCCATAACCAATACCTCGTTGAGGCACTTGACGTAGCTGTTCTTTGATAGATTTCAGAAGTTCACCTTCGTTTTGAGTCACTTGATTTGTCTCCAAGAGAACTGGAAAAAGACTAGTAAACCATCCCACTGTACGGGATAAATCAATACCTTCAAAAATATCTTCTCGCCCATGTCCTTCCAAATTAATCAAAAGTGTTGCTTGTCCTGTCCATTGGGCAAAACTTTGTACTAAAGCGGTTAGCAGAACATCATTGATTTGTGCGTGATAAACTTGTGGTATTTCATTTAACAGGCTTTGCGTTTGTTCAATATTTAAAAATACCTCAACTTGGGCGGAAGAAGCCACAGTGTTAGTTTCAGTGTTTAATGGATAATCTACCGGCAAATGTTCCACGCGCAAACGTGCTTCAGCCAACCAATAATATAACTCTGTCAAAAGTGTTTCAGATTGCACATATTCTGTTAAATATTCAGCCCATTGTTTAAAGGAAGTCGTTTTCGGTGGCAATTTGATAGTTTCACCCCGACTCAATTGTTGATAAGCCGTGGCAAAATCTTCTAATAAAATACGCCATGATACTCCATCAACAGCAAGGTGATGAATAACAAAAAGCAAACGATGAGGCAGTTCGGGGCCTAATTGAAATAAAGCGACTCGTAGCAATGGCTCCTTGGACAAATCAAAGCTGGCTTGCAATTTTGTAGTCGTTAATTCAATAACGGAACGTTGTTCTTCAGTTGTTAATTCTGATAAGTTTTTAACTACCAAAATTTTGTCAGTTATCAGTGAATTATTGTCAGTTATCAGTTGTTCTTGATTTTCTGAAAAACGTAATCGAAGTGCATCATGATGTTGTAACCATTGTGATATAATTTGCTCTGTCAATTCCGGTGTAAGCTTATGTGATACGTCTAGAAAAACGGCTTGATTGAAATGATGGGGTTCAGGCGATTGTTGTTCAAAAAACCAGTGTTGAATGGGGGTTAGTGGTAAAATACCTGTCACTAAGCCTTGTTCTGCTGTGTCTACAAATGTACTACCGATGACAGAAACTAATTTAGCAATGGTTTGATGTTGAAACAATTGTCTTGGCATGATTTTTAAACCGGCTTGATTAGCGCGGGAAATCATTTGGATACTGATAATCGAATCCCCACCCAATTCAAAAAAATTATCATGGATACTTACTTTTTTCACACCCAAAATATCAATCCAAATATCCGCTAACAATTTTTCTTCAAATTTTTGAGGTGCTGCATAAGTATCTTTGGAGTGATGATTATTAGTTAATAATGATTCAAGTACACAACGATCTATTTTTCCATTAGAAGTAAGTGGTATGCTATCAAGTTGCACAAAATCTGACGGTATCATATACTCAGGCAAACGTTCTTTCAAAAAGACACGTAATTCAGTATTATTAATAATTTTTTCAGGGTGAATAATAACAAAAGCAATTAAATGCTTATTAGTTTTGGAAAACTCATGGACAATAACAACGTTTTCTCGCACACTATTATGTTGTGCTAACATCGCTTCAATTTCACCCAATTCAATCCTAAATCCACGAATTTTGACTTGATTATCTACACGCCCTAAAAATTCGATATTACCATCGGGTAAATACCGTCCTAAATCACCTGTTTTATATAGCTTTTCTTGGGTGTGAGGATGAATGATAAAACTGGCCTGAGTTTTATCTTTATCTCCCCAATAACCCCGAGCTAATCCTATACCACCAATATAAAGATATCCAGGAACTCGCAAAGGACAAGGTGCTAGTGATTCATTGAGAATATGAAAAGTTTGGTTTGCCAACGGTTTGCCATAAGGAATACTTTTCCAAGTGGGATCAGTTATCTCAATGGGGTAATGAATTGACCAGATAGAAGCTTCTGTAGCTCCCCCTAAACTGATGACTTTAATTTGTGACCACAATGTTTTTATTTGTTTAGGTAAATTTAAAGGAATCCAATCGCCACTCATTAAAACTAAATGGAATAATTTCGGTGTAATTTGTGGCTGTTCGCTGATATAATCTACTAGCATTTGCATAAAGGCTGGCACAGTATTCCAGAGAGTAATCTGGTGTTTTGTCATCAACTCAACCCAATGAGCGGGGTCTTTTGTGGCTTCTATATCTGCATTGGGGATAACTACTGTTCCACCCGCAGCCAGTAAACCAAAAATATCATAGACGGAAAGATCAAAGTTCAATGCAGATAAGGCGAGGACGCTGTCTTGAGAATTAACACTAAAACGCTGATTAATATCTTTAATGGTATTCACCACTCCCCTATGTTCAATTAAAACGCCTTTAGGTTTACCCGTAGAACCTGACGTATAAATCATATAAGCTAAATCATTAGGTTTAATTGAACTAGTGGGATTTGTTACTGGCTCTTGAGAAAAATTTTCCCAACCACTATCTAAACATAAGATTGGAATTCTAAGTGAGGAAAATTGTGCCAAAAATTTTTCTTGTGTCAGCAGTAATGATGCTTCTGCATCTTCTAATAGAAAGACTAAACGGCTAGAAGGGTAGGTCGGTTCTAGCGGTAAGTATGCCCCCCCAGATTTAAGAATTGCAAATAATCCATAGACCATTTCTAAAGAACGCTCTACGCAAATACCTACGAATTTTTCTGGTTTAATACCAAAGGTTTGAATATGATGTGCCAGTTGATTGGCTTTACTATTCAATTCTTGATAAGTTAATTCTTGGTCTTCAAACACAACAGCAGTCGCATTTGGGTTTTGTTCTGCTTGTTCTTCAAATAATTGATGAATACATTTATCAGTTGGATAATCGGCTATCGTGTTATTCCACGCCTTCAATTGTTGGTGTTCTGCTTCGGTTAGTAACGATAATTCGTGAACAGACGTAAGTGGGTTTTCTACAATGCCAGTTAATAAGATTTGAAAATGACCAATCATTCGCTCTATTGTAGTCTGTTCAAATAAATCTGTGTTGTATTCCAATGTACCTTTTAAGCCTCCACCTGTTTCTTCTAATGACAGCGTGAGGTCAAACTTGGCAATAACACTTTCCATTTCAATCGGTGCTAAAGTCAATCCTAATAATTCCAAATTGCCAATGGGTGCATTTTGCAATACAAACATCACTTGAAACAGTGGTGTGTGACTTAAGTTTCTTTCCGGTTGTAGTTCTTCAACCAGTTGCTCAAAAGGAATATCTTGATGAGCATAAGCGTCAAGCGCAGTCGTTCTAACTCGCTTTAATAACGCTTCAAATATCGGATTATTAGATAAATCAATGCGTAATACCAGTGTATTGACAAAAAAACCAATTAGTGACTCCGTTTGACTTTGAGTGCGGTTGGCAATGGGTGAACCGATAACAATATCTTCACTTCCCGTGTAACGTGTCAGTAAAGTGGCAAAGGCAGAAAGCAGTGTCATAAACAGGGTAGTCCCCGTTTGCTGGCTTAAAGACTTTAATTGCGCGGTGAGTTTGGTGCTGAGTTGAAGCGGGTAGGTAGCACCTTGAAACCGTTGCATGGGAGGGCGTGGATGGTCTGTCAGTAATTCAAGTAGTGCTGGTATTTCTGCTAATTGCTGTTTCCAATAATTGATTTGTTGTTCAAGTACTTTTCCACTTAACCATTGCCGTTGCCAATGGGCAAAATCCACATATTGAATGGGTAAAGGGGGTAAGGGAGAAGCTTGACCTTGTGAAAACGCTTCATAAAGGGTCGATAATTCTCGGATCAATACCCCAATGGACCAACCATCGGAGATGATGTGGTGCATGTTGACTAACAGAACATGTACTTTAGCCTCTAATTTGAATAGCGTTGCACGGAATAAAGGCTCATTTGATAAATCAAAATGATGCTGTGCTTCTACATGGATGAGTTTTTGTACTTCTTGTTCCTGTACTTTTGAGTCAAGCCATTGTAAATCAACAATTTTTAATAAAACATCGTCCGTTTTCCGAATAATTTGTATAGGTTCTCCATTGACCGTTTTAAACACTGTCCGCAACGTTTCATGACGCTTTACTATGGTTTGTAGGCTCTGTTCTAAAGCCTCTTGATTCAGTATTCCTTCTAAACGAAGAGCAGCTGATATGTTATAAGTAGTAGTGGCCCCTTCTAACTGTGCTAAGAACCAAAGCCTTAATTGGGCAAAAGATAAAGGTAAAGAATTTTCACGATTTACCGGCATTATCAAAGGCAATGGTTCTTGATGGCGAACTGTCAACAAATATTCGGTTAAACCGTTAATTGTTGGTGATTCAAAAAAAGAACGCAGTGGTAATTCACAAGAAAGAGTCTCGCGAATTCGAGAAATAACTTGAGTAGCCAGCAAGGAATGTCCACCCAATTCAAAGAAATTATCATGGACACCAATTTGTTCAACGCCCAACACATCTGTCCAAATACCGGCTAATAGTTCCTCTTCAGGGGTACGAGGTGCAACAAAATGGTCTTCTGATAACTGATAACTGTCTTCTGATAACTGAGATAACGCCTTACGATCTACTTTGCCATTAGGGGTTAGCGGTATCGCTTCTAATGATACAAAGACTGAAGGTATCATATACTCAGGTAATCGTTCTTTCAAAAAACCATGTAATTTTGTATTATCAATGACTTGCTCTTCATAGGCAACGACAAAGGCAATTAAACGCTTGGCAGTTTCAGTAGTTTCATGGACAATAACGACAGTTTCTCGTACATCATTTTGTTGTGCAAGAGTCGTTTCTATTTCGCCGAGTTCAATTCTAAAACCACGAATCTTGACTTGATTATCTACACGCCCTAAAAACTCAATATTACCATCCGGCAAATAGCGTCCTAAGTCACCGGTTTTATACAAGCGTTCATGGGTGTGAGGATGAATAATAAAGCGAGATTGGGTTTTGTCCTCATCTCGCCAGTAACCCAAAGCTAATCCTATTCCCCCAATATAAAATTGTCCGGGCACCCAAATCGGACAAGGTTCCATTAATTCATTGAAAACCTGAACAGTTTGATTGTTCAATGGTTTGCCATAAGGAATACTTTTCCAAGTGGGATCAATTGTCTCAATGGGATAATAGATAGACCAAATGGAGGCTTCCGTTGCGCCGCCTAAACTGAACACTTGAGCTTGTGGCCACAATGCTTTCACTTGCTCTGGTAAATTTAACGGAATCCAATCACCACTCATCATAGATAAACGAAGACATCCATGTACCTTTTGGGATCGCTCACCCACATAATCAACCAGCATCTGCATTAAAGCTGGTACGGTATTCCAGACCGTGATCTGGTGTTGATTCATCAGCTCAATCCAATGGGCGGGATCCTTAGCCAAATCGGCATCAGGTATCACGACTGTCCCGCCGGTGGCCAAGAGTCCAAAAATGTCATAAACAGAAAGGTCAAAACTTAAAGCAGATAAGGCAAGTACACGATCTCGAGGCCCAACTCCAAAACGCTGATTGATGTCTTTAATGGTGTTGACTGCACCGCGATGGTCAATCATAACGCCCTTGGGTTGACCTGTGGAGCCAGACGTAAACATCACATAAGCCAAATCTGTTGGTTTCTGCACAACTTCTAAGGGCTGGTCATCTATGTCTGAAAAATCATCATTATCTAAGCATAATCTCTGGATGTTATCAGGCCAGACCAAATTTTGATGAAATTTAGATTGTGTCAAAACCAGTTTCACTTTTCCTTGTTCAAGAAGATACCATTGGCGTTCCTTAGGCAATTCCGGATCAATGGGTAAATAAGCGGCACCCGATATCAATACGCCGAGTACCGCTACGATTTGTTCCCAGCCCTTTTCTGTCACAATGGCTACCAGCGTGTTGGGAGACGCGCCCTTAATCCGCAATTTTTGGCCCACTTGGTTAGCGAGCTTAGATATTTCTAAATAGGTTAAGGTCCGCCCAACTGAAATCACGGCACATTCATGCCTTCGTGATTTCAGTTGGGCAGTGAACAAGGTGTGTAGCAATTCATCCGAAACGGATGCTTCGGTAGCATTGATGGCCGCCCGCTGCGAGAGTTGCTGTGGTGGCAGTAAAGCGCGAGTATTCGTCTCAAGCCAAGCTGACTCTGAGTCTACCAATTGCCGCAGAAAACGGCAGTAGGCTTCAAACATGTTGTCCAGCATACCTTCTGGGAAGAGGTCTTCTATTGCATCCCAATTGAAAACTAATGCACCACCTTGCTCAAAGACTTGATGATCCAACCAGACTTGGGGGGTTTGAGTAATACTGTAGACAACTTCTCCTAATTGAGTTAAAGCAAGCCCATCTTGTTCAAAATTCAGGGAGAGCGTACTTGTGAAAACGACCGGCATCATAGCCCTTTGATGACCACCCTGCTTGTTAGCGAGTTCCCGCAAAACGCGCACGGCGTTCACATAGCGATGATCTAAATCTTGCCACAATTGTTGTTGTAAACGCTTAGCACGCACGGTAAAAGCATTTGGGACAGAGTTATCCACCGCCAATAGAATTAATGAGGTAAAATCACCGACAATATCATTAACTTGTTGATGTATGGGTAATCGATTAAACAGAGTTAAATTGAGAGTCAAACGCGGTTGCTTGCTCCAGAGGGTTAAAATGTCAGCAAACGCTGCCAGCAAAACACCAGAAGGAGTGAGTCCTGCTTTACTTGCCCGTTGTTTTAATTGTTGCCAACTGTCCTTATCAAGTTGGGCACTGCGACGATGAAATTTGGGCTGGATGATAGTGGCGGGATTCATGGCCAATGACAATTCTGGGGCCAACGGCAGGGTATCTAGGCAATTCAACCAATAGTCTAATGAATGCTGATACCATTCGGTTTTTTGCCACGCTTGTTCTGTAAGAACATAGTCCCGAAATGATAATGCTAGCGGTGTCAATTTCTGTTCTGGATTTTGGTAGAGTTGTAACCACTCTTTGTTAAAAATAAACAGACTCCAAGCATCGGCAATCAGGGCATCAAAACTGAAGTGAAGCTGAGTACGTTGTTTATCTAGGCGTGTGGCCCGAATCTCAAACAAAGGCCATTGGTCAGCGGGCAGCATTTGATGGGACATTAGCTGACGAATGGCTTCAAGTTCAGCTATGATGATGTCAGGTGTCTGCCCACGTAAATCCATGATGGTTATTTGATAGGGTGGCACTTGCTCAATAATCTGTTGTTGACCTGTGGGTAACACGATCATCCGTAGCATCTCATGGCGTTCAATTAATTTTTGCCAAGCATGGTTTAATTGAACCAAATCTAAATCCTGACACTCCAATTCCACATAGCCATGGGTGGCGACATTGCCTAATTCAAATGTGCCACTACGCCCCAACCAGTATGCCTGTTGAATATCTGTGAGCGGAAAAGGCTGATAACGCTGTTCGGGTGTGGGTACGATGATTGGTAGAGAAACTATTATTTCTTCTGTGCCCAGCGACTTTTTTCTCCGAATAGTCTCAATCTGAGCGTTCAACTCTGCTACTGTGGGTGATTCAAACAATTGGCGCAAAGGTAGTTCGACTTTAAAGGTGTCACGGATACGTGACATGAGTTGTGTGGCGATAAGAGAATGTCCCCCAATTTCAAAGAAATTGTCATGGACACCCATTTGCTCAATGCCCAACACATCGGCCCAAATACCGGCTAGTAGTTCCTCTTCAGGGGTACGAGGTGCAACAAAGTTCCTTTCTGATAATGGGTAACCAGTTACTGATAGTTGAGAAAGTTTCCTACGATCTATTTTACCATTGGGTGTCAGCGGTATGGCATTCAAAGGCACAAAAGCTGAGGGTATCATATACTCAGGTAATCGTTTTGTCAGAAAACCACGTAATTCAGAATTATCAATAGTTTGTCCTTCATGAGCAACAACAAAAGCAATTAAATGCTTATTAGTTTTGGAAAACTCATGGACAATAACAACGTTTTCTCGCACACTATTATGTTGTGCTAACATCGCTTCAATTTCACCCAATTCAATCCGAAAGCCACGAATTTTGACTTGATTATCTATACGCCCTAAAAATTCGATATTACCATCGGGCAAATAGCGTCCCAAATCACCCGTTTTATATAGCTTTTCTTGGGTACGAGGATGAATGATAAAACTGGCCTGAGTTTTATCTTTATCTCCCCAATAACCCCGAGCTAATCCTATACCACCAATATAAAGATATCCAGGAACTCGCAAAGGACAAGGTGCTAGTGATTCATTGAGAATATGAAAAGTTTGGTTTGCCAACGGTTTGCCATAAGGAATACTTTTCCAAGTGGGATCAGTTATCTCAATGGGGTAATGAATTGACCAGATAGAAGCTTCTGTAGCTCCCCCTAAACTGATGACTTTAATTTGTGACCACAATGTTTTTATTTGTTTAGGTAAATTTAAAGGAATCCAATCGCCACTCATTAAAACTAAATGGAATAATTTCGGTGTAATTTGTGGCTGTTCGCTGATATAATCTACTAGCATTTGCATAAAGGCTGGCACAGTATTCCAGAGAGTAATCTGGTGTTTTGTCATCAACTCAACCCAATGAGCGGGGTCTTTTGTGGCTTCTATATCTGCATTGGGGATAACTACTGTTCCACCCGCAGCTAGTAAACCAAAAATATCATAGACGGAAAGATCAAAGTTCAATGCAGATAAGGCGAGGACGCTGTCTTGAGAATTAACACTAAAACGCTGATTAATATCTTTAATGGTATTCACCACTCCCCTATGTTCAATTAAAACGCCTTTAGGTTTACCCGTAGAACCTGACGTATAAATCATATAAGCTAAATCATTAGGTTTAATTGAACTAGTGGGATTTGTTACTGGCTCTTGAGAAAAATTTTCCCAACCACTATCTAAACATAAGATTGGAATTCTAAGTGAGGAAAATTGTGCCAAAAATTTTTCTTGTGTCAGCAGTAATGATGCTTCTGCATCTTCTAATAGAAAGACTAAACGGCTAGAAGGGTAGGTCGGTTCTAGCGGTAAGTATGCCCCCCCAGATTTAAGAATTGCAAATAATCCATAGACCATTTCTAAAGAACGCTCTACGCAAATACCTACGAATTTTTCTGGTTTAATACCAAAGGTTTGAATATGATGTGCCAGTTGATTGGCTTTACTATTCAATTCTTGATAAGTTAATTCTTGGTCTTCAAACACAACAGCAGTCGCATTTGGGTTTTGTTCTGCTTGTTCTTCAAATAATTGATGAATACATTTATCAGTTGGATAATCGGCTATCGTGTTATTCCACGCCTTCAATTGTTGGTGTTCTGCTTCGGTTAGTAACGATAATTCGTGAACAGACGTAAGTGGGTTTTCTACAATGCCAGTTAATAAGATTTGAAAATGACCAATCATTCGCTCTATTGTAGTCTGTTCAAATAAATCTGTGTTGTATTCCAATGTACCTTTTAAGCCTCCACCTGTTTCTTCTAATGACAGCGTGAGGTCAAACTTGGCACTAACACTTTCCATTTCAATCGGTGCTAAAGTCAATCCTAATAATTCCAAATTGCCAATGGGTGCATTTTGCAATACAAACATCACTTGAAACAGTGGTGTGTGACTTAAGTTTCTTTCCGGTTGTAGTTCTTCAACCAGTTGCTCAAAAGGAATATCTTGATGAGCATAAGCGTCAAGCGCAGTCGTTCTAACTCGCTTTAATAACGCTTCAAATATCGGATTATTAGATAAATCAATGCGTAATACCAGTGTATTGACAAAAAAACCAATTAGTGACTCCGTTTGACTTTGAGTGCGGTTGGCAATGGGTGAACCGATAACAATATCTTCACTTCCCGTGTAACGTGTCAGTAAAGTGGCAAAGGCAGAAAGCAGTGTCATAAACAGGGTAGTCCCCGTTTGCTGGCTTAAAGACTTTAATTGCGCGGTGAGTTTGGTGCTGAGTTGAAGCGGGTAGGTAGCACCTTGAAACCGTTGCATGGGAGGGCGTGGATGGTCTGTCGGTAATTCAAGTAGTGCTGGTATTTCTGCTAATTGCTGTTTCCAATAATTGATTTGTTGTTCAAGTACTTTTCCACTTAACCATTGCCGTTGCCAATGGGCAAAATCCACATATTGAATGGGTAAAGGGGGTAAGGGAGAAGCTTGACCTTGTGAAAACGCTTCATAAAGGGTCGATAATTCTCGGATCAATACCCCAATGGACCAACCATCGGAGATGATGTGGTGCATGTTGACTAACAGAACATGTACTTTAGTCTTTAATTTTAGGAGCGTTGTGCGGAATAAATACCCCGCTGACAGGTCGAATGGACGTTGTGCTTCCCGCGAAGACCATTTTTGCACTTCGAGCATTTGCGCTTTATTTTCAATCTGTTGTAAGTCAACTATTCCTAAGGACCAATGCTTAATAACATGAATGATTGACACCGGTTCTCCATTCATCGTTTCAAATGCTGTCCGTAACGTCTCATGGCGGTGTACCAGTGTTTGCAAGCTGTGTTCTAAGGCTTCTTGATTCAATATTCCTTCTAAACGAAGGGTTGCGGGCATATTATAAGTTGCACTCGGTCCTTCTAACTGCGCTAAAAACCATAACCTCAATTGGGCAAAAGATAAAGGCAAAGCTTCTTCACGATTGATTGGGGTTATTAAAGGAAGTGGTTCTTCACAGCGAGCGATTAAGAGATGTTCACTTAACCCCGCTATTGTTGGTGATTCAAAAAGAAAGCGTAGTGGTAATTCACAAGAAAACGTCTCACGAATTCGAGACATGATTTGGGTAGCTATCAAGGAATGTCCACCCAATTCAAAAAAATTGTCATGGACACCAATTCGCTCAATGTCCAACACATCCGCCCAAATACCAGCTAATAGTTCCTCTTCAGGAGTACGAGGTGCAACAAAGGTATCCTCTGATAATTGATAGTTATTTACTGATAACTGAGATAAGGTTCTGTAGTCTACTTTACCATTGGGTGTCAGCGGTATGGCATCCAAAGGCACAAAAGCTGAGGGTATCATATACTCAGGTAATTGTTTTTTCAGAAAACCACGTAATTCTGTATTATCAATGGGTTGTCCTTCGTGGGCAACAACAAAGGCAATTAAACGCTTGGCAGTTTCGCTAATTTCATGGACAATAACGACCGTTTCTCGTACATCTGAATGTTGGACAAGAGTCGTTTCTATTTCGCCGAGTTCAATTCTAAAGCCACGAATCTTGACTTGATTATCTATGCGGCCTAAATATTCTATATTGCCATCGGGTAAATAGCGGGCTAAGTCACCTGTTTTATAGAGACGCGCATCGGAGTCATCAAAGGGATTATTGATAAACTTTTGGGTTGTCAAATCTTGACGGTTGAGGTAGCCACGAGCCAAGCTAACACCGCCAATGTATAATTCACCCTGTACACCGATGGGAACAAGTTTTTGATAGTTATCTAAAAGGTAAATTTGGGTGTTAGCTATGGGACGACCTATCGGCGGGAGTTTAGGCCAACTGCTCACAGGTGCTACGTCGCTAAAAGCTGTAACAACATGGCTTTCGGATGGACCATAGTGATTATGCAGTGTACAACTCGTCATATTTTGAAACCACTGTGCAATCTCTGGTGCTATTTGTAATTGTTCTCCAGCAGTTATGATTTCACGTAGTTCAATATCTATATTCTCTTCATTATTAGCGATTTCAGCAAGATGTTGTAAGGCAACAAAAGGAAGAAATAATCTCTTAATATTTTTTTCATGAAGAAATTTTAAGAAGTTATTTGAATCTTTTCGTAATTCTTCAGCAATTAAAACTAATGTTCCACCTGAACACCAAGTTGAAAAAATTTCTTGAAAAGACACATCAAAACTAATGGGGGCAAATTGTAACGTTTTTGCATGATTGGAAATCATTGTTTGTTGAAGTTGCCAATAGATTAAATTTACGAGGGATTTTTGCGCCATAGCAACTCCCTTAGGTCTTCCAGTTGAACCCGATGTATAAATCACATAAGCCAAATTAGAAGGTTCAACCCCAATAACCAGATTAGCTGAACTCAATTGTGAAAATTTTTCCCATTCTGTATCCAAGCAAACCGTTTGTGCTTTTTGTTGTGGTAAATTGTCGACTAATTTTGATTGCGTCAAAAGTACCGGTACGTTAGCATCTTCCAACATAAATTTAAGACGTGCTTCGGGATAAGTCGGATCAAGTGACACATAAGCCCCTCCTGCCTTAAGAATCCCCAGCAAGCCGATGACCATTTCCAGTGAACGTTCTATACAAATACCTACCAATACTTCAGGCTTTACCCCCAAAGTTTTTAGATAATGGGCAAGTTGATTAGCTTTAATATTTAATTCTAGATAAGTTAGTTCTTGATCTTCAAACACAACAGCAATGGCATTTGGATTTTGTTCTACTTGTGCCTCAAATAATTGATGAATACATTTATCATTTGGATAATCGGCTGTTGTGTCATTCCATGCTTTTAATTGTTGGTGTTCTGCTTCGGTTAGTAAGGGTAATTCATGAACAGGCGTAAGTGGATTTTCTACAATACCAGTCAATAAGGTTTGAAAATGATCAGACATACGCTCTATTGTAGCCTGTTCAAATAAATCTGTATTGTATTTAAAAATACCTGCCAATGTGTTTTTTGTCTCTATCATTTCTAAATCTAAGTCAAACTGGCCTTCTTGCTGTTTTATTTCAAAAGGTTCCAATTCGATACCACCTAAATTGACTCGAATATTTTGGTCAGATGTTCCCAAAAATAATTCTGATAGTCTGTTAGAGATTTCTTCAGATTGTTGTGGTTTTTGAAATGCAAAGCTTATTTGGAAAATAGGTGAACGGCTAGAATCACGATTTGGTTGTAAATGTTTAACCAATAATGCAAAAGGATAATCTTGATGAACAAGTGCCTCTGAAACTGTTTGACGTACTTGGCTTAGAAATGTTGTAAAGGTGGGATTATTATCTAATTTAGCACGTAATACCAGCATGTTTACAAAATAGCCAACAATTTCCGTAAATTCATTCCGACTACGACCAGTGGTGGGAGAACCCACTAAAATATCGTCTTGACCCGTATAGCGATGTAATAACACTTGAAAAGCGGCAAGGAGGATCATGTAGAGGGTTGCATTTGCGCTTTGTGCTATGCTTTTAAGTTGTTGGGTGAGTTCCATTGCTAGTTGGAAACTCATAGAAGCACCGTTATAAGATTGCACAGGCGGACGTGGTTTATCAAAAGGTAAATTGATGACTGGCAATTCACCTGATAATTGTTTTTGCCAATAATTCCAAAGTTGTTCTCCCTCATGGTTTGCTAACATATCAGCTTGCCATTTTACGAAATCCACATATTGCACTCTTTGGGGTGAAAACATGGCAGCTTTACCTGTCTTTTGGGCAGAATATAGCAAAAATAATTCATCCATAAGCATCCACATAGACCAACCATCGGTCACAATATGGTGCATTGTTAATAGTAAAACGTGATCTTCTTTGGTGCGTGTAAACAGGTTAACTCGCAACAAAGGCCCTTGTTCTAAATCAAAGGGCTGCTGGTATGCTTTAATTACACGTTGATTTAATTCATCCAAGGTTTCCGTTGCAACATTGATTTCCTCAAAAGAGATATCTTTATATCCATGAATTGTTTGAATAGGTTTATCATCTTGTAATGAAAATGTGGTGCGTAAAGAAGGATGACGAATTACCAGCATTCTAAGAATACGTTGCAACGCTAAAATATCAACAAAAGAACAGATATGTACAACGGCTGCTACATTATAAGCAGCACTTTCTGGAGTATTTTGGTGTAAAAGCCAAAGTGCTTGTTGACCATAAGATAAAGGATATGATTGATTGGTTTTACTTGCTTTTTCGCGCAATCGTTTTTTGAGTAATATACGTTTCTCTTCACTAGAAAGGTTATTTTTAATTTCAGTGGTATTCATTATTAACCCTATTAATTAACCATTAATATGACAATCATTTATTATTCGTTTCTGATAACGGATTATTGATAATTATTCTTTGAGTAAAGCATCCACTTCTTCGTCACTTAATCGGTCGACATTTGCTATTTGTTCTTCTAAACTTGAGGTAACTGTGGCAGTTGGTATTGAGGTGGGATGTCTATTATTTTCAGAAGAGGCTAGTTTTGCTAAATACTGAGCGAGGACTTGTATAGTTGGCAAATCAAAAATTACTGTCGGAGAAATTTGGTATCCTAACCATGTTTCTAGTTCCCCTGAAAGATTTACTGCCATTATTGAATCTACACCATAATGGGTTAAAGGTTGTAGAACGTCTATTTCTGTAGGTGATATTTTTAATTTTTCTGAAATATGAGTGATTAGCCAATTTTGAATTGTTTCTGTTGTTTGAGGTTGTGGCTTATAAATTAAGTAATTTGAAGAGGTTGTTTTCTCACTCAGTACTGATGGTTCATTCTTTAAGTTTTGTCGCCATTCTCCTACAACATTCAAACGATTAGTTAAAAATTTATCTCGACAAGCATGGCGTTGAATTTTGCCACTGGAAGTTTTAGGAATTGTTCCTATCCTGAGTAATAGCACAGCACAAACAGATATTTCATGTTGTTCAGATATAGTTTGACGAATAGTGCTAAGAGCCTCATCCATATTGAAAGGACGAGTGAGTTTGGGTTCAAGATCAGGAACTATTTCAATTTGTCGACGATCCAAATCAGAACGGCGATCCGAACCAGAACGACGCTCTGAGCCAGAACGACGCTCTGAGTCAACATTTTCTTCATTAGATTGACGACGCTCTAAGCTAGAACGCCGTTCTGAATCATTACAACTTTGTTTTTTTGAATGTTGACGGCGAGTTCCATAACGACGTTCAACTTCAGCCGTGATAACCAATCGTTCTTCACCATTTATTTCTACCGAGAATGCTGCACTACAGCCTGGAATTAGTGCGGGATAACTCTGTTCTACAGTTAATTCAATATCTTGGGGATAATAGTTTTTGCCTCTTATGATGATAAGGTCTTTAAGACGACCTGTGACAAACAATTCACCGTCTTTTAAAAATCCTAAATCTCCAGTGCGTAAAAATGGCCCTTCGCCTGTATTTGCTAAATAAGCATGGAAAGTTTTTTTAGTTTCGTCTGGCTTGTTCCAATAACCTTGTGCTACATTTTGACCTGATACCCAAATTTCGCCGACTTGTTGATCAGGAGAGGAAATAAAGGATTTTGGCTCAACAACCACAATTTTTTGTTCCAACCAGGTTTGACCACAACTTACAATTTTCTGTGTATTTTTTTCATTAGGTGTAACCACAGGACAATTTTGTTGAAGAGAGGCTTTTTCTACTTCAGAAATTATTGGGGGAGCTGTTTTCAAACCGCCAGAAACGAATAATGTAGCTTCTGCCATACCATAGCATGGGTAAAAAATTTCACGGCGAAAGCCACATGCTTTAAAGGTTGTTGTAAATCGATCTAATGTTTCTGCACGAATTGGTTCAGCACCGCTAAAAGCTATTTCCCAACAACTAAGATCAAGTTTATTTTTCTGTTCAGCAGTAATTTTCTGAACACACAAATCATAGGCAAAATTTGGCCCACCGCTTGTTGTGGCTTTGTAACGTGAAATGGCGTTTAGCCAACGAAAGGGTTTTTGTAAAAACGACATGGGGGACATGAGGATACAGGGAATACCAATATATAAGGGTTGCAACATATTACCAATGAGTCCCATATCGTGGAACAACGGTGCCCAGCCAGCAAAAATAGTATTATTGGTATGTTCAAATCCTTGTTTAATCATTTCCTCGTTGTGTAATAAATTACCATGACTCACCAT
Source organism: Candidatus Parabeggiatoa sp. HSG14 (assembly GCA_030378085.1). GTDB lineage: Bacteria > Pseudomonadota > Gammaproteobacteria > Beggiatoales > Beggiatoaceae > Parabeggiatoa. Next base: position 760 of record JAUCGK010000023.1, on the reverse strand, counting down.
CACACCTTTAGGTGTTCCTGTTGAACCAGATGTGTATTGGAGAAAAGCTAAAGTATTGCTATGTATTTCTGGAGTCTGCCAAAGATTGGTGAAATCATTGGTAAGATTATCGGTGGCGAGCCAGTGTGGATTTTTTAATTCAGGGGTATGAACAAATCGTGGCGTTATATCTGATAGGATTTTGGTAGTGGTTAGTACCACTGTGGCTTGTGCGTCGGTAACGATAGCTTGAATACGGGGATCAGGACGATTACGTCGGGGAGGGTAAGTAGGTACGGCGATTATTCCGGCATAAAGACAGCCAAAAAAAGCGGAGATATAGTCTAACCCTGTGGGATAAAGTAATAAAGCCCGTTCCCCTAGAGTAGTTATACTTTGGAGTTGAGAGGCAATAACCTGTGCTTGTTGATCTAATTCTGCATAAGTCAGATTGATTTCCTTATTCTCACCGTCAACGAGAAATGTGTAGGCAATCTTTTCAGGCAGATTTTGTGCTCGCAAGCGGAGTAGCTCAACTAATGTGGTTGGCTGAATAAGGTTTGTAGTCATTTTAGTAAACCTGCGTAATGTTTCACATTTGTCGTTTGATCGCTTCAAATAGACATAGACATTCAGAAAAATAAAAGTTGGACATGCCAGGTTTTCAAAACCTGGCAGGTCTTAAGGCCAAAATCTTTATCTGAAAGGCTATAGAATTGAGTAACGACATAATTATTGATTCATTTGGTTATGAAATCATTTTGTACAACCTTACCTACCA
>JAUCGK010000453.1 GCA_030378085.1 Candidatus Parabeggiatoa sp. HSG14 | reverse complement strand
CAGGGGGAAGTCCCAAAATAGAAAAATTAAAGCAAAGTGTCGAATGATGTTTGGTTCCACCCGTGTACGGGGGGTTAGGGGGGTGTCCCTAAAATTATTTGAAGTACAGTGCGTAACATCAGTTACTTATAATAAAGGATTAAATTGTCACAATCAGAATGATCTGGAATATCACCATAAATCAAAACAATACTTTACCTCAAATTGTTACTTTTCAAGAAATTTTAGTGATCTTTTATGATCACGCACTCTGATTTCTGATGATTTAATCCTTTATTATAAATAATCCTTGTAGTTATATGTATGAAAAAACTTGAGCATTGAGTAATACGTCTCACAAACAATCCGTTTATTTCCCAAATCCGTTGTACTAAAGGCTAAAAAAAATGAATCCATTAAAAATCATACAGTTACTCATAGTTATCCTATTTGTACTCATACCCCCATCCACTCTTGCGATGGGCAAACACGCCTTACTCATTGGTATACAAGACTACAACAGTAGCCACATTAAATCCCTCAAAGGCACGATCAATGATGTCCAATTAATGCAAGGCGTACTGCGTGAACGGTTTGATTTTCAAGATAAAGATTTTACCATTCTTTTAGATAGCCAAGCCACCCACTCTGGCATTGAAAAAGCGTTCATCGCTCTGATTGAAAAAATCAAAAATGATGATTTTGTTTATATCCATTATTCAGGGCATGGCTCACAAACTCAGGATTTGAATGGTGATGAACGGCGGAGCAGCAAGGATCAGACGTGGGTATCTTATGGTGCGCGTACCCATACAAACAGTAAGGACATAAACAACTACGATGTATTGGATGATGAAATCAACGCTTGGTTAGCGGCGATTTATGCCAAAACAGCACGAGTCATCTTTGTATCTGACTCTTGTCACTCTGCCACTGTCGCTAGAGGTGCTGCACCTACCAGTCGCGCTGTGAAAAAAGATAACCGCTCCCATCCCTTGGGCAAAAAAGCCTATACTCAAATTGAAAAATATCAGGGGATTCGCGTTGGTGCCGCACGAGATAATGAATCAGCGATTGAAACCACGCCGCGTGAAGATGGCAAAATTTATGGACTTTTTACGTGGTACTGGGCTAAAGCTTTGCAACAAGTACAAAAGGGGGAAACTTGGCATGATGTTTTTAAAAAAACGTATACCCCAATAACTGCTTGGCGTGGGCAAGCACAAAAACCCCAAATGGAGGGGGAGCGTAACCGACAAGTTTTAGGGGGAGATTTTAAGCCGCTGGCATCAAGGGTTTCTGTGATTGACGCTTATCATAAATATATAGAGATTCAAGCGGGCTACACTGCCGGTATCACCGTTGGTTCAGTTTATCGCCTATACAATCCTCAGCACCCCAACTCCCAAAATTTACCCCGCTTTACGATTACAGAAGTTAAAGCATTTATGAGCTATGGTGAAAGCAACGAGATAAATTTATTCAAACGAGGTAATTTAGTCATAGAAGAAAGCCACGCCTATCCTTTTGTACCCATAAAAGTTTATCTATCCGCCGATTATTCCAAAGACAAATCGCTATTGCAAACAATTCAAGCCGCTTTTCAACCTAGCACCAACGGTAGACAAATACTCCCTGGCTACATTCTCACCAACGATCCTTATAATACTGATTTGCGTTTGCACCTTTTGCGCCCCAAACATCAAAACGGTCAACTCATTCGTACCTCTATTGATGATGCTTTACCAAAATCCTTTCCTAATCAATCGCCTGAGTTATGGGTACTCACGCCAGAACAACGATTATTAAACAAAAATCTACAAATTCAATTTAATAATTCACGCAACGGTATGAAATTGCTACGAGACAATTTAAACAAATTAGCCCGTGTTCGTGAATTGAAAATGCTCCAGAGCCATCATGGTAAGACTTTACCTATTGCCGTACAAAGTACTGTGTTGAGTCCCGTTAAATTTTGTTCGAGGAGAGCAAAGTGTATGCGTTTGCCTTACGGTTTGGGTTTGCATCGCAAAACTGGGCAATATAATTGGCAGGAAATTGATGGGCAAGTCCTAAACAAAGGCGACATTATAACTTTTACTTTGTCTAATAAATCCGAAAAAGATTATTATTGTTACCTTATTAATATCGGTGTTGACGGCGCAATCTCCGCCATTTTTCCTAATCCAGATGAACGGATGGAATATGCGCGTGTCAAAATGGGAAAAAAACGGGAATTGACAATCAGCGATGGTATATTGATGACAAATCAAGTTGGGGAGGAAACCATCAAGCTGATTACCACCACTCAACCGATTGATATATCGTTATTAGAACAACCAAAGTTTAAAGTTAAAGGAGGCGATATCAAGGATTTAAACCCTTTAGAACGGTTATTGGTTAATGCAGTGCATGGAGTACGAGGAACAGGGAAAGTAAGGAATGATGAATGGGCAACGGGGCAGGTGATATTTAAGGTAAAGTAAATATCGTTCAGTAGGTGGACATAAGTATTTTAATGTTCTATCACAGCAATTTTTATAGCGAATTTATAAGAAAAAATCTGATAAATAGAGTTATTGTGTATTTTTAAAATAATGTTAAAGTATTTTTGTACTACTTATCGTTCTATCTTCTGCCATATTGAAATAATTAATAATCAGGAAAAATGCTTAACTTTAAAATAGGAGAAAAGATGAAATTACCAAAATTGTTTGTTTGGATAATTTGCTTGGGCTTAATCAGCTCATGTTCCAACGTGCCTGACAAGGTTGCCCAATCAAACGGTCCAAAAATTCCAGTAGAAACTGATAATACCCAGCTTTCTGCTGCACAAGAAGAACTGCTTAAATTAGCTGAAATTGATAGCACCCAAGCTATCCAATACATTCACCAAGGTTTTTTTGAAAAAGCCCAACCTTTGGCTGAAATAGCCTTAAAAATCAGAACTGAAATACTTGGAGAAAAGCATCCAAATACCCTCATAAGTATGACAAATTTGGCTGTAATTTATAGAGACTTAGGACGTTTATCTGATGCTTTACCTTTATTTGAAAAAAGCTATCGTTTTCGAGCCGAAGTATTAAGAAAAAAACACTCGGACACGCTCATAAGCCTAATGGCTTTGGCTGGAATTTACAACAAATTAGGGCGTTTATCTGATGCCTTACCTTTGTATGAAAAAATCTATAGTCTTTCTGAAGAACTGGAAGTGGAAAAGTACCTAACTGGAGAAAAGGTATTAACAGTAACAATTGAGAACAAGGATGATTTTGATTTGGCGAAATCATCCTTTATATGGAAGAATTTGTTAATTTCCTCAACATTCGATATCATGGATAATTTGGTGATAATTTACCAAAAATTAGGCCAATTCTCTGAAGCTTTACCGTTAGCTGAAAAAAACTATCGTCTTTCTAAAGAAGTATCAGGAGAAAAAAAATTAGATACCATCATGAGACAAAACTCATTGGTGGTACTTTACCTAGAGTTAGAACGCTCATCTGAAGCTTTATCATTGGCTGAAGAAAACTATCGTCTTTCCAAAGAGGTGTTGGGGGAAAAAAAACCGAATACTATTGCAATCATGATGAATTTGGCGGAAGCTTACAAAAAAATAGGGCGTTTATCTGATGCATTGTCTTTATTAGAAAAAGGCTATTCTCTCTCTAAAGAAGTGTTGGGAGAAAAGCACTCTATAACACGCCGTATTTTGAATCGTTTAACTGATTTGTACGATAAGTGAGGCCATTTCTATGTTCAAATCAGCCGTTTTAAAAACAGGAGTCGTAGCGATAGCTTTTAATCAAAGTCTTTGTAAAAGCTTGATTATGGAATCATACTTCATTTTTGGATGGAAGCTGTTTTTTATTTCAACGCTCGCTTTCCTTCAGTCGTCCTGCTCTGTTATAGAGAAGCGATTTCTTGTGCCTGAAAATCATGAGGCAAAGACAGAAAATGTTTCGGATGCTTACGGAAAAATTGATGATATCGAATCATCTTGGGTATTGACTCTTTCAAAACAAAACCCTGAAAGCAGTAGTGAGGATGTCACCCCTCCAACATTGTTGGATTTCATGAAGGAAAATGATACCTCCATGCAAAATATTGAATACGCCAAGGGTGCCGAGGCTTACGAAAAAGGGAATTATGGTCAAGCTTTTAAATGGTTTCATGCAGCAGCACAACAAGGATATGTAAAGGCATACTTTATATTGGGCATGATGTATTCAAACTACGATAACAAAGGTATCCCTCAAAATCACCGAAAAGCTATTAAATGGTTTGATAAAGCTGCTAAACAAGGGCATGTTCAAGCACAAACAGCATTAAGGCGGCAATCACAGTTGATTGAAGCTGAACAAGCCCATGAACTAGCGGCTCAAAATTACAACCAAAGACGCTTTTTGCAAGCTCTGCCTCTAGCTGAAAAATCCTTTAAAATCAGAACGAAAGTGCTGGGCGAAAAACACCCAAATACCCTTGTAAGCCTAAATGGTTTTGCATTGATTCACCAAGCATTAGGTCACTTATCAGATGCCTTGCCTTTGCTTGAAAATGCCTATCATCTAAACAAAACGCTATCAGGAGATACACATCCAGATACTATCATAAGCATGAATAATTTAGCTATCATTTACAAAAAGTTAGGCCGCTTATCTGATGCCTTGCCCTTGTATGAAAAAAGCTATCGTCTTTCTAAGGAGGCATTTGGTGAAAAGCACCAAAACACTCTCATAAGCTTGGATAATTTAGCGTTATTTTACACGTACATAGATCGTTTGTCTGATGCCTTGCCTTTATCTGAAAAAGCCTATCGCCTTTTTGAAGGAGTGTTAGGTGAAAAACACCCAGACACTATCAAAAGCTTGAGTAATTTGGCAGACATTTACAAAAAGTCGGGTCGCTTATCGGATGCCTTGCCTTTGTCTGAAAAAGCTCATCGTCTTAGTAAAGAAATATTGGGTGAAAAGCACCCACACACCCTCATTAACATGGATAATTTAGCAATAATTTACCAAGATTTAGGTCGTTTATCCGATGCCTTGTCCTTGAGTGAAAAATGCTATCATTTACATAAAGAAGTGTTAGGAGAAAAACACTTAGACACTCTTATTAGCCTGAATAATTTAGCAATAATTTACCAAGAGTTAGGCAGATTAGATGAAGCTTGGCCTTTGTTTGAAAAAGCCTATCATCTTTCTAAAGAAGTATTAGGTGAAAAACATCCAAATACCTTCTCAAGCCTTAATAGTTTGGCGATGATTCACTATGCCTTGGATCGTTTCTCTGATGCCTTGCCTTTGTTTGAAAAATGTTATCAATTAAAAAAAGAGGTGCTAGGAGAAAAGCACTTTTCAACCATCAAGAGCATGAATGAATTAGTTCAAACTTACCAAAAGTTAGGCCGCTTCTCTGATGCCTTACCTTTGCTTGAAAAAAGTGTTCGTCTTTCTAAAGAGGTGTTAGGAGAACCACAGCCTTCAAAATAATGATAGTATAGCTCATAAAGGAAATAAAAGTAAATGAGACTACCAAAACGTTTTATTTGGATAATTTGCTTGGGTTTAATTACTTCATGTGCCTACATTCCTAAGCACCTCAATGAAAATATTATTTCTACCGCAGTGGCTAAGGATAACAGTAGCCTCGTGTCCCCAACTTCTCCACAAAGATTATTTCAATCTACATTATTTTTAACTAACAGAGAAAAGCTGGCTTTATTTCTGGCTGAAAACTACCATAACCAAGGGGAGCAATATCATCAAAAAGGGTTATTTCGACAAGCTCTGCCGTGGATTGAAAAAGCTTTTAAAATCAGAAATGAAATTTTGGATAAAAAACATCTAACAACTATCACAAACATGGGGCATTTGGCTATAATTTACTCAAAATTAGGGCGTTTATCTGAAGCCTTGCCTTTGCATGAAAAATCCTATCGTCTTTCTAAGGATGTGTTAGGAGAAAAGCACCAATACACTCTCAACGTCTTGAATAATTTGGCGGGGTTTTACAAAGATTTAGGCCGCTTATCTGATGCTATGCCTTTATTTGAAAAAGTGTATCATCTCAGAAAAGATATGTTAGGAGAAAAACACCCAGCAACCCTCATGAGCCTACACAATTTAGCTATCATTTACGAGGATTTGGGCTACTTATCTAAAGCTACGCCTTTACTTGAAGAAGCATACTATCTCAAAAAAGAGGTATTAGGAGAAAAACATCCTTCAACCCTTATTAGCCTGTTTAGCCTAGCGTATATTCATTACCATTCAGGCAACCCGTTCCTTGCCTTGTCTATGTCTCTATTTGATACCGCTTCTTTCGCACTAGAAAAAAAGCACCCATACAGGATCGCATATCTGAATAATTTCGGTCAATTTCTTCAAGCTATCGGTGATTTAGATGAAGCTTTGAGTTTTTTTGAAACAGCCTACAATCTAAGAAAAGACATCTTTGGAGAAAAGCACCCAGACACTCTTTTAAGCTTATTTAATTTTGCTTCTGCCTATGCAGAACAAGGCAAGATTAATCAAGCTATTAAACATCTTGAAAAATTCGTAGAAGGCATAGAAAATTTGCGAAGTGGCGACAACTTATCTGCTGAAAACCGCCAAGCCTTGTTTAAAAAGTGGGTACAGGGTTACTTTAAGCTTTCCGAGCTATATATTAGTCAGTCGAGAGACCAAGACGCTTTTCGCCTAGCCGAAATGGGCAAAGCCCGTACTTTACTCGAATCCCTAGCAGCTAAACTTGCAGTACAACAAAGTGGACTCACGACTACCGAGCAACAACAATTGCAAGATGACGAAGCTCGCCTAGCCTTTCTGAACAATCAAATTGCCAAAGCCCTAACAGACAAGCGCGTAGAACTAAGAATCACGTTGGAAACCGACAAAAACCAACTGGTCAACAAACGCAACCAGTTCCGTCAACAATTAATGACAAAATACCCAAAATATAACCAACTCAGTAAAGTGCAAATTATCAATGCACAAAAGGGTAGTCAGTTATTACAGAAAAAAGCAATTTTTATCAGCTACCTTGTTAATGAAAACAGGGTGTTAACTTTTACTTTAGAATCCAACGGTAAACTCACCACACACTATTTAGGAGAAATCCCTAACCTCGAAAAAGATTTGGAAACCTACCGTCTTGGATTGGCACCCGTCCAAGATAGCAATAGCAGTAGGGGTAAAATTATCAGAATTGGGCCTTCTAAAAGAAAGCAAGAGACACAGGCTCTTGGTATAAAACTTGGAAAACATTTATTAGAGCCACTTAAAAACATTATCAAAGATAAATCGCACTGGATTATCTCGCCATCTGGCCCTTTGGCATTAATACCCTTTGATACACTGCGTTTTGAGGGGCAGCAAGTAATTGTTCAACATCAAATAAGCTATGTGCAATCTTTGTCCGTATTGGCAATGCTGCAAAAACGCGATAAAGCTTATAAGGGCATATCGAATCGAGGTAGCCTATTGGCGATGGGTGCGCCGCTTTACGAAAAAACGACTGCAACGGGCAATCCCAGCACTACTGATTTTAAGATTGCACGTCAAATGGTCATACGTGGTGGTGATTATACCCGTGCCTTGGGACAATTAAATTTGAAATGGGATACTCTACCTGGCGCATTAGAGGAATTGTTACAATTAGAAAAGCTTTTTAAAAGCACCAAGCCGCGTATTTATAAACAAGCACAAGCCACCGAAGCCAATTTACAAACGCTTAATCAAGAAGGCTTATTAGCGCAACATCGTTATTTGGTATTCTCCGCACATGGCTATCTCAGCGATGAAGTACCCGCTTTATCTTCAATTGTTTTGGGGCAAGTCAACAATCCAAAAGGGATTGATGGTTATGTCACCGCTGGCGAATGGCCGGGTTATAATTTAAAAAGTGATTTGATGGTATTATCCGCCTGTGAAACCGGCTTGGGTTCTGTGGTTAGCGGCGAAGGCGTGATGGGTTTGCCTTATGCACTTTATGTCGCGGGCAATAAAAATACCATACTCACTTTATGGTCTATCTCTGATAACGTAACGGCGGAATTTATCACCAGCTTTTTTGCCAAGCTCAAAGCTGGAGTAGGCCAAGTCAAAGCGTTAACAGCAACCAAGCGTGAGTTCTTAAAAAGGGGAGGAGACTATAGTAAACCAGAGTATTGGGCGGCATTTGTGTTGTATGGCATTTAAACGCCAGATTTTTTTCTAGTTCCCAAACTCTGTTTGGGAACTCATTCAAGGACGCTTTGCGTCCTGCAACGCGGAGCGTTGCGGAAGTCATTCCCAAATGGAATTTGGGAACGAGGAAAAACTTTATTATGAATGCCAAATTTGAAACATTTTTCGTCAAAGCATTATATGACGCAAAAATTGAGGAACTTGTTAATACTTATGAAGAAAAGCATTTTTCAGTCAAAAAACACGCCAAAATGGATGGTGTGGAATTTGATGTGATTGTCAAACAAGGTGAAAAAACGATAGCTTTTGAAATCAGGTTGTTACCCTTATCTCCCACTGACATGACTGAAATTGACAAGTACCATAAAAAAGCCAAAGCTTTGGGGTATGATTTTCGCCTAATTACCATAGCCAAACCGAAAAAATCCACCATTGCAATTAATTGGCTTGATAAGGCACTGTTAGAATATTTTGTGGCACATCCAGAAAATACGGGAACGACTATGAAACCCCCGGTTGTCTACAAAGAGTTAGAAACTGCTATTCAGTCTATTGAAATCATAGGTTCAGAAGCACAGGTTCACTTGGATGGTAATTTATCCGTTAATTTCCAATATCCGACTGAAGCCCAAACGGAAAATGACAAACAGTCATTCATTTCAGATATGCTCTCATTTCAAGGAAATCTGTCATTAAATCTGTCTGAACATAAAATTAAGGATGCTAATTTAAAAGTGGATAACTATTATTGGTATAATGGAGCCAGTCAGCCAAACCAGCCAAGAACTGAAGTTCATGGCTAAAAGTGGGAGAATGCCTTCTCTAATTATCAATTTCAATTTAGGATAAATAGCTAAAACGATGAACATTGAAGCAATAGAACAAGCCGAAGAACAAATCTGGCATACGCGAAATCAAATGAATTATACCACACTTGGATTGACAGTGGGTTATACGGTGCAAATGTTACGTGATGGGGAAATTTACATTCCTGAATATCAACCCCATATCGTTTGGAACAACCAAAAGCGTATGAGGTTAATTGAATCCATTTTATTAGATTTACCTATCTCTGAATTATTTGCCATTAAGATTGAAGAAGAAAAATGGGAACTACTTGACGGCATACAACGACTCACCACATTGGATGCTTTTTTGAACAATGAGATTCAGTTAAAAAACCTTGAAACACTTTCCAAGTGTAATGATTTTCGGTTTTCAGACTTGTCACCTTTAGAACAAGACAAATTTGAGAACCGCACAATATCTGTAGTTTTATTATTAAAAAACACTAGCCTCGAAACTCGGTTAGCCTTGTTTACAAAGATAAATGGACTGGATAAATTACCCACTCTTTGAGATACAGATATGCAAAAAGTCATTGATGATTTTGAGAAACGAGTACAGGAAATTGATAAATATTTTCTATACTTAAAACATCTAAGTACGCAGGGTGCTTTATTGATTCTACCACAATCTCTTTCAGTCAATATAGACGCTGAATTTTTAGATATGATGAAATCTAATTGCCTTCTCATTCTGTATAATTTAATTGAATTTGCCATCCGTGAAGGCATTTTAGAAATCTATTCAAAAATAGAACAGGATGGCTTTTGTTATGAAACATTAATACCAGAAATTCGGGATATTTGG